>CAMXBD010000078.1 GCA_947179245.1 uncultured Lachnospiraceae bacterium
GGATAAAACAGCTATTAATTGAGAGGACGGCACAATTTTTTTATGAAGGCAGCAATTTATCCGGGAAGTTTTGACCCTGTTACATTTGGGCATTTAGATATTATCAAGCGCGCGGCAGAGATTTTTGATGAATTGACGGTTAGTGTGTTGAATAATAAAACAAAGACTCCATTGTTTTCTGTGGAAGAACGTGTTAAGATGTTAGAAGAGGCTACAAAGGATCTGGCGAATGTTAAGATAGATTCCTTTAGTGGTCTGTTAATCGATTATGCCAGAGAACAGGATATTCATGTGGCGATCAGGGGGCTTCGTGCATTCACGGATTTTGAATATGAATTGCAGATTGCACAGACTAACAGAAAGTTTTCCGGCGGAGCCCTTGATACGATGTTTTTGACGACCAGTCTGGAGTATGCGTATTTAAGTTCTTCAACTGTTAAGGAAGTCGCTAGTTTTAACGGAGATATTTCTCAATGTGTACCGGAGTTTGTCGGCAAATTGATATACGAAAAATATGGATATGACAGATAGGAGTAAAGATGAGCAGTAGAATCGAACAACTGATCGATGAAATAGAAGACTATATTGACGGCTGCAAATATCAGCCTCTATCCAAGACGAATATTATTGTGAATAAAGAAGAGATTGATGAGCTTTTGCGTGAACTTCGTATGAAGACACCGGATGAGATCAAACGTTATCAGAAGATAATTACCAACAAAGAGGCAATCTTAAATGATGCGCGTGCAAAAGCGGAGGCATTGATTAAGGATGCCACTGTACAGACTACAGAATTGATCAATGAGCATGAGATTATGCAGCAGGCATATGCACAGGCGAATGAAGTTGTTAAAATGGCAACGATACAGGCGCAGGAGATTCTCAATAACGCTACCATGGAGGCGAATGGTGTCAGAACATCGGCAATGCAGTATCTGGATGATATGCTGGCGAATCTGGAGAGTGCCATGACGGCGACGCTTGCGACAACGACTGATCACTATCAGAGTTTCTTTAACACCATCAACAGCTATAACGAGACCGTCAAAGCTAATCGTGCGGAACTTCGCCCGGCGCAGGTGGAACAGATGCTGAAAGAGGCTGAAGGCGACTCAGAGCCGGCGGAATTGGATTTGATGTAGAGAATATTACATAGCGGCATGTGTTACTGTATATAATATGTTACCGCATATAAAATGAAATCATTATGAGCCGGTTTCCTTAAGAAGCCGGCTTTTTCCATGGGAGACTATTGTTTTGCGTAGAGAGACTTTTAAGCGATATAAGTTTATATGGCAATTTGTGAGCGTTATTCTGATGAGTATTTGTTTTTCATGGGCTTTTTTATGTAAGCAAAGCGTGGTTTATGCGGAGGAAGGTGATGCACAGGATAAGACTACGGATTCGGTAGGAGAGGGGCAGGAAGGCGTGCACGAATCAGAGCCAGATCAGATTGTGGTCGTCATTGATCCCGGTCATGGCGGAGAGAATCTGGGTGCTGAATATGAGGACTACATCGAAAAGGAAATGACAATGATCGTGGCAGATGCCATGAAGGAGGAACTGGAAAAATATGAGGGCATTACGGTATATTTGACCAGAACCGGCGATCAGGAGCTTTCTTTGGAAGAACGTTGTGAGTATGCCAAAAGTGTCAATGCAGATTTTTTATTCTGTCTGCATTTTAATATGTCGGAATACCATACGCTGTTCGGAGCAGAGTGCTGGGTATCTGCATTCGGAGAAAACTACAGCAAAGGCTATAGCTTTGCCAATGTGGAAATGGAGATGCTTCAGGAACTTGGGCTGTATTCCAGAGGTATCAAAACGAGACTGAATAGCAGAGGAATAGATTATTACGGAATACTCCGTCATTCAAGAGAGCGGGATATTCCCTGTGTATTGATAGAACACTGTCATTTGGATCAAGTGAACGATCAGCCCTTTTATGATCACAATGAAAAGCTTCTGGAATTCGGCAAGCTGGATGCAACTGCCGTTGCCAGATATTTTCAGTTAAGTTCTGACAAGCTGGGCGTTGATTACAGCAATTATCAAAATCTGTATGTAGATGTGCCGTCAAGTGTGGTCGCACCCGATAAGACGGAACCGGATGTCTGTATAATCGAAGTGCTGGATCAGAATATGGAAAACGGCGAGGTGCGTGTTCAGGTATCCGCCGCAGATTATGACAGCGGTATGCTCTATTATACTTACAGCTATGATAACGGGCAGACGTTTTCGCAGCTGCAGAGATGGCCGGATAAAGCTACAGACACTTTCGATTTTACAATGCAGGTGCCACCACATATTGTACCTCAGATCGTAGTGAACGGATATAACGGTTATGACCTGTATACCACGAGTAATATGGTATCCCTTCCGTCTATGGACTATAAGACAGCAGAGGAAATTGCAGCAGAGATTGCGTCGCAGGAGGCATTAGAGATCGCGTCGTGGGCGATAGCATCCGGCAAAGAGCGTTCGCAGTTTGCCCGAACCCGCAGTGTGACGTTAAATGAAACGGAGAAACCGATATCATCTACCTATTTCTTGACAGTCTGCATTGTGTGCGCACTGTTAGTTCTTGCCATGACGATTTCCATGATACTGATTCTTAGCGGCAGAAAACATAAACGCAGAAAGAAGCGCAGAAAACGCAGAAGACCCCAAAAATAGTGAGACATGCGGGATCAGAGTATGTATATCCACAAGTAGCACAGTGAAGTGACCGCAGTCTGCATCACTTTATGAAATATGTAGCGGCGGATAGACAGATCAGTCTGACGAATCATGCTGTAAGTCTGAGCAATACAGGAAAACCCGCCGAAGGGCAGTAAGATCAGTATCGGATAAAAGAGGGATTGACCGGCATGGTCAATTCCGCTGGTTATTTCCAGCAAGCACTGATACAGACTTAACAGTGTATCGTTGACATGTTGAAACGGCACAAAAGCAATATTGAGAAGGTTAAAGAAAATCATATATCCGCCCAGCTTGGCGATGCCGAGTAATCCGGACAGGACAGAGGCGTCAATAGCCGCAAGAAGCGGCATACTCTGCGGTGAAGATGGGCGGACGGCAGGGGGATTACAGAGGGCAGAAGCGTTATTATTGCACCTTGATATTGTATTATGTTTGAAAAATGGCAGTGGTATCCGGCAAAGCTGTGGTGCGCGAAAAAGTACAAACCCGTATAAAAGCGGAATGCCGTACATGATAAGGAGTGGCACGAGCGGCTTATCAATGGCAAGAACCGGAACCACATAACTTAAGAAATAGATAGGACCGATATTATTACAAAAATACAAAAGCCGGGAACTTTCATTACGGGACAGTTTGCCGTCTTCATAGAGTTCTCCTGTAATTCTTGCTCCCATGGGAAACCCGCATAAAAATCCCATAACAATGGTGTAAGAGCCGTTTTTCGATGTGCCGTAAATACGATGTATCAGCGGATGTAACAGACGGACAAATCCTTCCGTCAGATTCATGCGGATCATAATACCGGAAAGAATCATGAACGGGAGCAGTGTGGGAACCATCTTTGTCAGCCACAGGTTTAATCCTGTGGAAGCATAATCTAAGGAGAGTGCAGGATAACGGAGCAGCAGGACGATTAAGTATAGTGCGAGCGTTGTGAAGAGGACGCGGTAGAATTTGTCGATTTGGCTCATGGTAACGGTTCCTTTCGTGTTTTCACACAATAGATTATTTATGTATATTCGGAGAAAAGAGGGATTATACAAGTTTGATGCGGTTAGACAAATTTCTATGTGATTGTAATCTTGGTACAAGGAGCCAGATTAAAAAGGACATCAGAAACGGTCAGGTGTCAATAAATGGCAGCGTTGTGCTAAAACCGGAACAGAAAGTCGATGAACAAGAAGACCAAATATATTACAAGGGACAACTCTGTGTCTATGAAAAATATGTCTACTACCTTATGCATAAGCCTGCCGGTGTAGTGTCTGCAACTGAGGACAAATATGACCGGACAGTGCTCGATCTTATGGGCGATGACAGGCGGGAAGACCTTTTTCCGGTGGGAAGGCTGGACAAGGACACGGAGGGACTTTTGCTGATTACCAATGACGGTGTACTGGCGCATGACCTTTTATCTCCTGTTAAGCATGTAGAGAAGGAATATGAGTGCCATCTGGCATATGCTTTGGATAAAGAGCAGAAGAACAGATTGGAACAGGGTGTGGATATTGGAGAAAAGGCACTGACCAGACCGGCACTAGTACAGATAATAGAAGATAACAAGATTACGCTGACCATCACGGAAGGTAAATTTCATCAGGTCAAGCGTATGTTGTATGCCGTAGGTAATGAAGTCATATACCTGAAAAGACTCCGCATGGGAGGTCTTAGGCTGGAGCCGGAACTTCCGAAAGGAAGTTATCGCAGATTAACAGAAGAAGAAAGAATACAGATTACGGAGGATTTAAATGATAGAAGCGGTTATTTTTGATCTGGATGGTTCCATGGTAGATTCTATGTGGATGTGGAAAGCCATCGACATAGAATATCTCGGTAAATTCGGGATAGCCCTGCCGGAAAACTTACAGTCCTGCATTGAAGGAATGAGTTTCAGCGAGACGGCGGTTTATTTTAAAGAGCGGTTTCATCTGCCGGATAACCTTGATACCATCAAGGCAGAGTGGAATCGTATGGCGTGGGATAAATATGCTTATGAAGTGCCTGTCAAGGAAGGCGTTACAGAACTTTTACAGTATTGTATGGCACATGGAATCAAGGCGGGAATCGCCACAAGTAATTCCAGAGAATTAGTGGAGAATGTAGTAAATGTGCATCATCTGAATCAGTATTTTGGCTGTATTATGACGGGGTGTGACGTGGCAAGAGGGAAGCCGGCGCCGGATATTTATCTGGCAGTTGCGAAAGAACTTGGGGTTACACCGGAGAACTGTCTTGTGTTTGAGGATATTATACCGGGTATTAAGGCTGGCAAAGCGGCAGGAATGAAAGTGTGCGCTGTCTATGATGAATATTCGGAGCATCAGGATGCCGAGAAACACAGACTGGCGGATTATTATACATATCATTTCAAGGAACTGATGGAAGATGGGATTCTTAGCGTCTGTTGAGCAGGAGTGGATAAAGAAATGATGTATTGTAGTAGATAGGAGTAATATCGTGGAACTTGAAATAGGAGTAGAAGACTTATTGAATAAGAGGAAAATAGAATCAGATCGTATTGAGTTTAAGGCAGGATGGAATCCAGATGATATTTATCATAGTATTTGTGCATTTGCCAATGATTACAACAATGAGGGTGGTGGGTATATTGTTGTTGGAGTTGAAGAAAAAGATGGCATAGCAGTCAGACCAATAAAGGGAATTCCAGAAAATATGCTTGATAAAATACAAAAAGAAATACTTGGATACAACAATACTATTTCTCCTGCATATTTCCCTAAAGTTATTACTGTAGAGAAAGATGATAAATGGATGCTTGTGATTGTCGCGCGAACAGGGCAACAAAGACCATATAAAGTACCGGAATATGTTACAAGTAAAAAGGATAAGAAATATAGTTACTATATTCGGTATTTGACTAACTCCATAAAGGCAAATTGTGAGCAGGAAAGAGAACTTATTAGTTTGTCTGACCAGACACCCTTCGATTGTAAAGCTAATCATAGGGCAACAATTGAGGACATTTCACCAGTTCTTTTGGAAGATCATTTACGAAAGACGGGCAGTAAACTTGCAAAGCAGGTAAGAGAGCGTGGGGTTGAGGCGATATTGGAAGATATGCAGCTACTAGAAGGACCGCCGGAACTGAGATATATTCAGAATGTTGCATTGATGATGTTTTGTGAGCATCCTGAAAAGTTTTTTAGATATACTTATGTGCAGATGACATCTTTTCCGAAGGGAAGTGTAGAAAATCCAAGTGTAAGTGAGGATTTTCCCAATATTACAGGTTCGGTACCACAGATGATTCAAGCGACTATGGAGCGTTTTAAAAATCTTTTTATTCGTGAAAAGGTTATTAAAGTTCCGAATCAGATGGAATCGCTTAGAATTATGAATTACCCTTATCAGGCAGTTGAAGAAGCTGTAGTAAATGCATTTTATCATAGGGACTATATGTCATGTGAGCCGATTACGATTGAGATTGAACCTGACTGTATTAATATTATGAATTTTCCGGGTATAGACCGATCTATTTCTGAAAAAACGATTGCTGAAGGAAAGAGATTTGTTTCCAGATATTACCGAAACAGACGTCTGGGTGAATTTTTGAAAGAATTGGATTTGTCAGAAGGCCATTCGTCAGGTATTCCAACAATACAAGAAGAATTGAGGAGAAATGGTTCACCAAGAGCGGAATTTTTTACAGATGCAGACAGAAGAGCTATGAGAATCAGGATTCCGGTTCATCCGGCATTTTGCGAGGATGGTGTAGAGGAGATTAATAATGGTGCTAATTTCGTTCAATATGAAACCAGTTTTGAAACAAGTTTGAAACAAGTTTTGAAACAAAGTGATTATAAGAAATTAGAGCCTGTTATAAAAAAGATCGTACAAGAAAAAACAATAAATATTCAAGATGTTATTTTTTTAACTAAAAAATCGAGAACTACTGCATGGAGATATATGCAGATATTAGTTCGGCTGGGAGTTGTCGAAGCAACAGGAAGTACAAACAATATTGTTTATAAAATATGTGAGTGATTAATTTAAAATTATTTATTGAGTAGAAATGCAGGAGCAAAGAAAGATGGGATTTTTACCAATTTCTAAAAAAGATATGGAAGAACAGGGCATAGAGCAGTTGGATTTTGTTTATGTCATCGGGGATGCATATGTGGATCATCCTTCTTTCGGACACGCAATTATCAGCAGGGTTTTACAGTCGCACGGATACACTGTGGGAATCATCTCACAGCCGGACTGGAAAGATGAGAAGAGTATCACGATTTTGGGGAAGCCCAGATTAGGGTTCCTGATATCCGGCGGCAATATGGATTCCATGGTCAATCACTATTATGTGTCCGGCAAACATCGTCCAAATGATGCTTACACGCCGGGCGGGGAACCATATAAAAGACCGGATCATACTACGGTAGTCTATGGCAATCTGATACGCAGAGTATACAAGGACAGCCCTGTCATTATAGGCGGCATCGAGGCAAGCCTTAGGCGGATGGCACATTATGATTACTGGGCAAACAGTTTTAAGCGTTCCATTTTGCTGGACAGTCAGGCAGACCTGATTTCTTATGGTATGGGTGAGAAGTCTATTGTGGAGATTGCGGATGCGCTGGCAAGCGGTATTGCGGTAAAGGATATCACATTTATTCCGGGAACGGTCTACAAAACTAAAGATATTGAGGGAATCTATGACGGTGTGATGCTTCCTTCGTATGGTGAAATGAAAACTACATCACGCAGATATGCGGAAAGCTTCCAGATTCAGTACTGTAATACCGATCCTTTTACGGGTAAAACATTGATTGAAGAATATCCAAACGGCGTCTATGTGGTGCAGAATCCGCCACAGCCACCGCTCACAACACAGGAGATGGACGCTGTCTATGATCTGCCATATATGCGCACATACCATCCCTCTTATGAAGAAGCGGGCGGTGTTCCTGCTATTTCAGAAATCAAGTTTTCGCTGGTCAGCAACAGGGGATGTTTCGGCGGCTGTAATTTCTGTGCGCTTACTTTTCATCAGGGAAGAACAGTGCAGACGAGAAGCCATGAATCTATTATAAAAGAAGCCGAACTGATGATACAGGATCAGGACTTTAAAGGATATATCCATGACGTGGGCGGTCCCACGGCTAACTTCCGACATCCTTCGTGTAGAAAACAGATGACGCAGGGAGTCTGTAAGAACAGGCAGTGCCTTTTCCCGGAACCCTGTTCGAATCTGGAAGTAGATCATTCGGACTATCTGGAACTGCTTCGTCAACTGCGGGCGCTTCCGGGAGTTAAGAAAGTTTTTATCCGTTCAGGCATCCGGTTTGATTATCTGATGGCGGATTCTGACGATACATTTTTCCGGGAATTGGTAGAGTATCATGTGAGCGGGCAGCTCAAAGTGGCGCCGGAACACATTTCGGATGTAGTACTTTCTAAGCTTGGCAAGCCCAAGAAAGAAGTCTATGAGCGTTTTGTGCGGAAATATTATAAAATTAATAATCAGCTAGGTAAGAAACAGTTTCTCGTGCCTTATCTGATGTCTTCCCATCCGGGCTCCACGCTTAAGGAAGCAATCGAGCTGGCGGAGTATTTAAGAGACTTAGGATATATGCCGGAGCAGGTGCAGGATTTCTATCCGACACCTTCCACGGTGTCCACGGTCATGTACTATACAGGGATTGATCCGCGGAATGGTAAGGAAGTGTATGTATGCCGTAATCCTCACGAGAAAGCGATGCAGAGGGCGTTGATCCAGTACCGCAATCCAAATAATTATGATCTGGTCAGGGAAGCATTGATCAAAGGCGGACGTGAGGATTTAATTGGGGTTGATAAGAAGTGCCTGATTAAACCTCGAAAGAAAGCTGGTGAAAAACGCTCATCTGTAAAACCCGTTAAGAAAAAGACTATTCGTAATATTCATAAGAAGAAATAGCTGAATTTATATAGGTAGAATGAAATAACAACAATGTGGAAAGGGATACAGGTTGGAGGAGAACAATATGAATACAGAAAATTATCTGGCAGACTATTATGAAAACTATGACGAAGATGTCCGTCTGACTTCAAAGCAAGAAAAGGCTATCAGGTAGACGCAGTCGAATTAATAGAACATAATATCGAAATACTTAAGCAAAACACTGTTGAAGGAGAACAGATTACGGGCATGCAGGGAAATGCAATGGATTATTTTGTCACTTGCGAAAGACAGGACATGGTCGGGTATTCCAACTATACGCTTGATATTTTTAGAAAAGATTGATAAGTCAAAGAGATTGGATCGCGTTACAGCAGTAAGTAGATTAAGGGGGACAATAGATGAGTATCGAATTGAAACAGGCATATGACTGCAAGGAAGAAGTACGTGTGTTGTTTTCTGAATACACAGATATGTTAATAGAAGGGGACAGCAGTTTTAAAGAGTATCTTGAAATTCAGAATTACGATGAAGAATTGAAGCATCTGGAACATAAGTACGGTCTGCCTTACGGTAGATTGTATCTGGCATATTATGAGGGAGAGCTGGCAGGCTGCATAGGGCTTAGGAAAGTTGACGAAACGAATTGTGAGATGAAGCGGCTCTATGTGCGTCCGCAGTTTCGTGGAAAACACATTGGCGATTATCTTGTAAAACATATTATTGAAGAAGCAAGGGCAATAGGATATTCTTATATGCTGCTTGATACGCTTCCTTTCTTACAAAGTGCAATCCACATGTATAGAAAGTATGGATTTTATGAGATTTCCAGCTATAATGACAGTCCTATGGATACGTCTATTTATATGAAGCTTGATTTATAATTTAAGGCTGTTCTTTACAAATCATGCAAAGGATCCTAACGCAGGTCTCTCAAGCAATATGGATTTAGGAAAATTTAGTGACCAGATTTTACACAGGTATTTGGTTTATACAAAAGATTATTCAAGAGATAGGGATATTATAGGTCTGCCAGTTTATATGGCACAGTTTTTATAATATGGTATCATGGTAAAACAATGCTAAAAATAGCAATTATTGAAGACGAACAAATTCATACAGAGTTATTGTCCGGCTATCTGCGGACATGGAGTAGTGGGCATAGGCAGCCCGTATCTATACAGGAATTTTCCAGTGCGGAGAGTTTTCTGTTTATCTGGGAGGAAACGAACGACTTTGACATTCTTTTTGTAGATATCCAGATGAAAGAAATGAACGGAATAGAAATGGTGCGGAAAGTCAGGGAGCGGGATGATAAGATTGCTATCGTATTTACCACGGGTATCACAGATTACATGGAAACCGGATACGAAGTGGAGGCGCTTCATTATCTATTGAAACCCATCAGCGCACAGAAGGTCGGGCAATGCATGGACAAGCTTGTTACGCGCCGCCATAAGGAAGAATATATATTGGTGCATGGCAAAGAAGAGACGATCAGAATCCCCATAGAGAAAATTACTTATGTTGAAGCGAGAGGGCACGGCTGCTTTATAGAAACATATGGAAGGGCAGGGGATTGTACGCAGACAGAAATTACTGAAAATATCTCTGAATTGGGAGAACGGTTGAAAAACCATGGTTTTCTCAGATGTCATCGCTCTTATATATGCCGGATTGGCAGTATCCATCAAATCGGCAGAACAGAGATTACATTTGACAGCGGAAGCGTCATTCCGGTCAGCAGGCGGATGTATGCAGAAGTCAATCGCGCCTTTATTGAATATTTCCGGAACTGTTAAGCCTGACAAGGTTGAAAGAAAGGCGGAAATGCAGATATGACAATAGAAGCACATATAATATGGATACTCACTGTTATCGGAATAGTGATTCTGTTTGCCGGAGTTATAGTTTTGCTCCGATATCTGGTTTACATTCTGGTAGACAAGCGCACGCTGCGCTATCAGAGCGACCTGCTTGAAAAACATTGCGAGGAAGTGCAGAACATGTACCGCCAGACGAGGGGATGGCGGCATGACTATCACAACCACATACAGACCATGAAGGCACATCTGGCAATGGGGAATCTGGAGGAACTGGAAAAATACCTGAATGAATTGGATACTGATCTTACAACAGTGGACACAGTCATTAAGACAGGTAATGTGATGGTAGACGCAATACTAAACAGTAAGATCTCGGTAGCCGCGTCCAAGGGAATCACTGTAGATGCCAAAGCGGTAGTGCCCAAGGAATTAGACACTTCTCTTTCAGAGGTGGAGGTCTGCCTGATCGTAGGCAATCTGATGGATAACGCCATAGAGGCGTGCATGAAGATACAACAGGAAGGACGGCGTTTTATCCGGGTCTACATGGATATTCTAAAGGGACAGCTTTATATTTATATTATGAATGCAATCGGTGAAAACCCGAAAAAGACAGACGGTGTCTATACATCTACCAAGAATAAGGGAAATCACGGGTTCGGTCTTATGCGTATTGACAAGGTAGTGGATAAGTATCATGGTTATTTGGACAGACAGCATGAGGATGGCGTGTTTGCCACAGAGATCATGCTGCCCCTGTGAGTTCTGCATGGCTGTAAATAAGAATACCATTCGTGCATGAGTATGACCGCTCGTGCACATTTTTTATGGGGAAAAATAATTGTGATATAGTTTTATTCAGGGTGATTATCAAGATACTGTCTATATATCAGGGCAGAAAATGAAATTTTTATAGAAACGGGGAATGAAAATGGAAGCGTCAACCAAAGAATTTGAACCGAAACATTATTCTATTGTCAGCGACATCTGGTTTTTTATCCGCTTTTACCGTAAGGAGGAACCGTTTTTACTGGTGCTTTGTGGAATAGAGATCATACTTGGTGCATTTTCGCCGTTACTTACAATCTATCTGCCAAAGATAGCCCTAGATCTGGTGGAGCAGAGGGCGGCGTTAGGTCATGCATTGCTTGTTTTGGGAGGGTACAGCCTTCTTTTGATGTTTGTTTACGGTTTTAAGAATGGTATACAGGCAGGAAAATACAATCTGTATAATATCCAGAGAACAAATCTTCTGGGGATGTTTTTCTTAAAAAGCCTTCGGATCAGATACTCGGAGCAGGAATCGGGAGAAATCAAGAATCTGTATTGGAAAGCGAGTGACAGCCTGCAGAGAGGAGACTGGTCAGCCTGTTCGCAGATTGTGACTGACTCGGTCAGTCTATGCATAAATGTGCTCAGTTTTATACTGTACTCGACGGTGCTTGCATATCTAAGTGTTCCTATGTTCATAATTTTGCTGGCTTTGTCGCTTATTAATTACGGAATCAGCATGTGTCATATCAGATATGAAGAATCGCTGCGGGAGGAAAGAGCCATAGCTCAGAAGCATTTCTACTGTGTAGAAGGCGCTATGGGTAATGTGTATGGTGCAAAAGATATCCGAATTTATGGCATGAAAGACTGGATGATCGGACTGCGTGACAAGACGATTGGGGAACTGCGAAGTCTGGCTGAAAAGTCGAAGAAAAAAGATGCTTTCTATGAGAGAGTGGGACTTGCGCTGGCGGCAGTACGCAATCTGGGCGCCTATGCCTATCTTTTGTACCAGACTACAACAGGAAATGTAAATGCCGGAGAATTTGTGCTGTATTTTGGAGCTATAACGGGATTTTCGGAATTTGTCAACAATATTATGGGTTCTCTTGCCGTGTTACGCGGCGCGGCTAACAGTACGGATTATATTCGGGCGTATATGGGTTTGCCGGAGGAGAACCGCAAGAACGGAAACAGGCATATTGATCAGCTTTCACTTCCATTAGAAATTACATTTCAGCATGTAAGTTTTGCCTATCGGGGTAGTGAAGAAGGGGATAAGGCAATATTCCATGATCTTAACCTGACGATTCATAGTGGTGAGAAGCTTGCACTTGTAGGAGTCAATGGTGCAGGTAAGACAACTCTTGTCAAACTCTTGTGTGGTATGTATGAACCCGATAAGGGACAGATTCTTTTAAACGGAATCGACAGGAACGAATTTCCGAAGGAAGAATTGTATCAATTATTTTCAGTGGTTTTTCAAGAACCGTTAATTCTGCCTTTTACCATAGGAGAAAATCTTGCCATGAACCGCGTGGAGTGCGTAGATGAAAAGAAAGCTTGGAAAGCGTTAGATCAGGCGGGGTTAAAACAGACTTTTCAGGAAAAGGGGATTACTCTGCGAAGCTATATGACAAAGACAATGATGGAAGATGGAGTAGAGTTGTCCGGCGGTCAGAATCAGCGGTTCCTGCTGGCAAGGGCTTTGTATAAGAATGCGCCGATTATGGTTCTGGACGAACCTACGGCGGCGCTTGATCCGATTGCCGAAAGCGAAGTATACGATCATTACAATCATTATAGTCAAGGAAAAACGGCGATTTTTATTTCTCACAGACTTGCAAGCACTAAATTTTCCGACAGGATCGTTCTGCTGGATAATGGAAGGATTGCGGAAATGGGAACCCATGAGGAATTGATGAGGGCAGGCAAAGCCTATGCGGAAATGTTTGAGATACAAAGCAGTTATTATCGACAGGAGGAACAGGATAAATGAGTACAGATTATTTGATGACAAAACTCCCGATTCGGCAGCATCGGAAAAACATCATAAAGATTTTAAAATATGTGTACGCGCATGACAAAATCTATTTTCCTGTCATGGGAATTTCGTTGATGTTCCGGGTGTCGGTTCCTTATATGGAACTGCTATTATCTGCCTATATTCTGGATGGGATCAGTACGCATAGGAAACTGATAGAAATGCTTACAGTGATTACGGTATCCGTACTTGTCATCATGTTGGTACAGTTTATTGCCGGGGCGATTTACAACCGGATGGAAGTTCACAGAGAGCAGATGTATTACCTGTATGAGTGTGAAACGCAGACCAAAATGCTGGAAATGGATTTCTCAAGAATAGACAGCCCGGAGGTCAAGGAATTGAAAGACCGGATCAGAAAAGACAATAACTGGGGCGCAGGGATCAACAGCGTTTTCTGGGAATTTAGCGCAATCATCGAGAATGTGTTTAATCTGATCGGTGCGGTGGTTGTAGGACTGCCGGTGATGGAATATATGATTCGGTCTGAAACTATGGCATGCTGGATTATTCTGGCAGTTCTGATTATTGTACAGATCGCTGCTATGCGTCTGCGGGTACACTTTCGCAAACAGGGAGATTATTGGCGATATCACGAACCGAAGAGCGTGGAAGAAAAAGAAGAAATGTTTTGTTTTGCATGGGATTTTGCAAATCAGGAGTCCTATAACTATAAAAGTGGTAAAGATATCCGCATCTACAACAGTTATGATCTGATGGAACGCTGGACTACGGAAGTACTGCGCCACAAAGGATTTCGTAATATGTTACTCAAGGCATCCCAAGGTGATGCTGGTGATAGCTTTTTTAGTGCAATGTCAGGCGGTGCCATAGGCGGAGCAGCTTATCTGCTTGTGGTAGTTATCGCGCTGGCAGGTACGATCACAGTGGGAAATGTGGTACGGTTTGCAGGATGCCTCAGTAAGTTTCTATATGCGGTGACAGGATTGATTCATGGTGTTTCCAATCTTGCATTGACAGCAAGAAAACAGCTTAGCACTCTTGAACTGATTCATATGGAGGATGAGATGTATAAAGGCAGTCTTCCAGTGGAGAAGCGCAGTGATGGTGCATACAGGATTGAATTTCGGAATGTGTCTTTTAAGTATCCGGGGACAGAGAAATATGCACTGAAGAATTTTTCCATGGAATTGACGATAGGAGAGAAACTGGCGATTGTGGGCATGAACGGTTCAGGCAAGACCACGATGATCAAATTATTATGCAGGCTTTATGATCCACAGGAGGGAGAAATCCTTTTAAACGGCGTGAATATTAAGAAATTTAAGCAGGAAGAGTACAGTAAGCTGTTTTCGGTGGTATTTCAGGATTTTACTCTGTATCCGTTTCCATTGGCACAAAATATTGCCACATCCAATACCTATGACAGCGGACTAGTCAGAAAATGTCTGGAGGATGCAGATTTCGAGGAACGTCTTAATTCCATGGAGAAAGGGATGGAAACCTATCTATATAAAGATTACGATGATGAAGGAATAGAGATTTCCGGCGGCGAAGCGCAGAAAATTGCTATTGCAAGGGCAGTCTATAAGGAAGCTCCTTTTATTCTGCTGGATGAACCTACGGCAGCACTGGATCCGCTGGCGGAGTATGAAATCTATTCCAATTTCGATAAGATTACGGGGACAAAGACTGCGGTGTATATATCCCACAGGCTATTGTCCTGCCGCTTCTGTGAAAAGATAGCTGTTTTCCACGAAGGAGAACTGGTACAATTCGGGAATCACGAGGAACTGTTGACAGACAAAAACGGGAACTATTATAAACTTTGGAGCGCACAGACGCAGTATTATGGGGAAGAGCGAATACTGCTTGCTAAAGAAGGCAGATTAATCCCTGTCTGCGAC
>CAMXBD010000079.1 GCA_947179245.1 uncultured Lachnospiraceae bacterium
TCTATGCTATAATTCACCATGTGCCTTCGTGGGCGCTTAATACGTTCCGAGCCGGAACCGGGGTGGTGTAAGAATGAGTCATTTAACGATTTATCAAGATAATTATACTAATTCTACGGTTATCTCTAACCGTTTTATTGATGAATACATGGAGTCTGCCAATGATGCACAGCTCAAAATCTATTTGTATCTCATCCGTATGGTGAGTGCCAGACTCTCTACCAGTATTTCCGATATCGCGGATAAATTCAATTATACCGAGAAAGACGTTATGCGTGCGCTCAAATATTGGGAAAAACGTCGCATCCTGTCATTGGAGTACGATGATCATAAGAATATCACCGGCATTCATCTGATGGATTTTGCTCCGCTTCCCTCTGAACCTGTTATTGCCCCGGTACCCACTGTATCGGTAACAGCGGCTGCACCTTTTGCTTCCGTCGTGCCCATCTCTTCTAAGATAGGTGAAATCGGTGCCGCGGATACGGAAACTGCCCTTGATGAAAATGTCTATGCCAAGCCGAATTACACGCTGGACGAGCTGAAAGCATTTAAATCTGATGAGGCAACCGCCAGACTTCTTTTTGTCACCGAGCAGTATCTCAAAAAGACACTGAGTGCGAACGAAGTCCGGACAATTCTGTTTATTTCTGATAAACTCGGATTTTCCGAAGATTTGATCGACTATTTGGTTCAGTATTGTGTGGACCGCGGCAAAAAAGATCTTCGATATATAGAGAAGGTAGCCATAAGCTGGGCACAGCAGGGTATCACAACGCCTAAACAGGCGGCCCGGCTTGCAGGTAAGTATGACAAGTCTGTCTATGCGGTTATGAAAGCATTGGGTAAAAACGATGCTCCGACCCAGACGGAAGCCTCCTATATTACACGTTGGATGAAAGAATACGGTTTCACGACCGATATTATTTTTGCTGCCTGTGAGCGTACTGTGCTTGCCACGGACAAGCATCGTTTTGAATATGCCGACAGCATTTTAAGCAGTTGGCACAAGGCCGGTGTACATCACAAAAACGATATTCAATTGTTGGACGAGCATTACCATAAAACAAAAGCAGTGAAGACTGTTTCCAATAATAAGTTTAATCAGTTCAAACAGAATAACTATGATTTTGACGCTTTGGAACAGGAATTACTGAGCAACTAAAAAGGAGTATCATTGTGTCATTGACAAACGCCCAATATGATATGATTCTTCATCAATATGAGATGAAACAGCTAAAGAGCAGACGCGATGTAGAGCGCAGACTGGCATATGTTTACGATCACATTCCTGCCTATCGCGATTTAGAGGATGCTGCAGCTTCCATCTCTGTAGCGCAGGGTAAGAAAATGCTTGACGGAGACCCGGATGCTATGGAGGATCTGCGCGATTCTCTGGCAGAATTATCGGGACGTAAAGCACAGCTTCTTGAAGATTCAGGACTTGCCCCCGACTATCTGGAACCGGTTTACGAATGCCCCGACTGCAAGGATACCGGATATGTAGACGGACAGAAGTGCCACTGCTTTAAGCAGGCTATGATCACACTTCTCTACGAGCAGTCCAACATCCGCGAAATGCTCCGGACAGAGAATTTTGACTGCCTTTCTTACGAATACTACGAAGGTGAAGACTTATCCCGTTTCAAGAATGCGGTGAGTACCTGTCGTAATTTTATCAAAAATTTCAATTCTGACTACCATAATCTGTTTTTTTATGGTACAGTGGGTACAGGAAAATCATTTCTTTCCGGCTGTGTTGCGAAGGAATTGATCGAGAGCGGTCATTCCGTTATTTATTTTAGTGCAACCGGCCTGTTTGATTTACTTTCTAAGAATTCCTTTGATTATAAGAATAGAGAAGAGCTTCGCGAAATCTATGCGGACTTATATCAGTGTGATCTGCTCATCGTCGATGATTTAGGCACGGAACTGACGAATCAGTTTGTAACTTCCCAATTATTTTCGCTTTTAAACGAGCGTCATATGGGTAAAAAAGCAACTGTGATCTCCACAAATCTGTCATTGGAGGAATTGAGGAACAGATACTCTGACCGTATCTTCTCCCGAATAACCAGTCACTATGAAATCTGCAAACTGTCCGGACAAGACATCCGTATGTACAAGAAAAGATTGATGAACAGAAAGTGAGGCTTCTTGCATGACGAGACGCGAAGAAAAAAGAAATCTGGAAACAATTCCCGTAGGCTCCCTCGGAATCATTCCGTTAGAAGGCTGTAAATCCTTGGGTGAAAAGGTAGATTATTATCTCGTAAAATGGAGAACCGAACGCGAGAGTGAACACAAAGATTCCCTTGCATTCTCCGGTTACCAGAGAGATTCTTATATCCTCAAAGCCGATGTTCCGAGATTCGGATCAGGTGAAGCAAAAGGCGTGATCAAACAGTCTGTGCGTGGTTCAGACCTCTATCTCTTAATTGATGTAGCCAACTACAGTCTGACCTATTCCCTCTGTGGTCACGAAAACCATATGTCGCCTGACGATCATTATCAGGATTTAAAACGTATCATTGCCGCTGTGGGGGGTAAAGCGCGACGTATCACCGTCATTATGCCGTACTTATATGAGAGCAGACAGCACAAACGGACTGCCAGAGAATCTCTTGACTGCGCCCTCGCATTACAGGAGATGGTTAACATGGGGGTAGATAACATCATCACCTTCGATGCCCACGATCCCCGTGTGCAGAATGCCATTCCTCTGCACGGCTTTGAAACTGTACAGCCAGCATATCAGTTTGTAAAAGGCTTGCTGACTCATGTAAAAGACTTAACGATAGATAATGACCATATGATGGTAATCAGCCCCGATGAGGGCGGTATGAGCCGTGCGATCTACATTGCTAATGTGCTTGGTCTGGATATGGGTATGTTCTATAAAAGAAGAGATTACACCCGTGTCGTAAATGGCAGAAATCCCATTGTTGCGCACGAGTTCTTAGGTTCTGACGTAGAAGGTAAGGACATGATCATCATCGACGACATGATTTCCTCCGGAGAAAGCGTGCTGGAAGTAGCAACTGCTTTAAAAGAACGCAAGGTCAACAGAATCTTCGTATTTTCTACTTTCGGACTTTTTACCGCAGGATTGGAGCGTTTTGATGCGGCGTATGCCAACGGTACAATCTGCCGCGTGCTGACCACCAATCTGATCTACCAGACACCGGAACTGCTTAGCCGCGAATGGTATATCGACTGTGATATGAGTAAATACATCGCTTATATCATTGACACTTTGAACCATGACACCTCCATCAGCGACCTGTTGAATCCGGTAGAACGTATTCAGTCGATCGTGGCAAGATATAATTCTGGCGAATTGGAATAATATTTAAGAAGTGTTTTTGCATTATTTTTGCAGCATATTGTTCAAGCTCCACAACATCAAGACGCTTGCTTTTTATCAAATACCATGCTATACTTAGAAACGTTGAAATCCCGCCTATGCGGGATTTTTAACAAATAAATCGGTGAGTTCGAGACCTTCCTCACCTAAAACAAAACTAAAGGAGACAAATGAATATGAAGAAACAATCTTACAGCGAGACGGTTCCCGTAAGGATCGTCCCGTCCATCTCACTGACCACTATGGTTCAGGCGGCTATGATCGCCGCCATCTACGTTGTGCTGACATTTATCGCCAACGCTTTCGGGCTTGCCAATTATGCTGTGCAGGTTCGATTCTCTGAGGCACTCACGATTCTGCCTTTTTTCACCCCCGCCGCAATTCCCGGTCTGTTTATTGGCTGTCTGCTCAGTAATATTCTGACAGGATGCGCACTGCCTGATATTATTTTCGGTAGTCTGGCAACACTAATCGGTGCACTTGGAACTTATGCGCTGCGCAGATGGAAATGGTGTGCACCCGTCTGTCCAATCCTTGCCAATACAATCATTGTACCTCTTGTGCTGATCTACGGCTATGGGCTGTTAATAGAAGGAATGTCCGTACTACAGTGTTACGGCTACTACTGTCTGACTGTAGGTGCCGGAGAAGTCATTTCATGCGGTGTCTTAGGTATGATTTTATTATTTTCACTGCAAAAATATCAACATATATTATTTAATAAAAATAACTAATGTAATGTTATTCCCCGCCTGCCATATTTTATCCGGCAAGCGGGGAATATATTATTTGTCTATATCAACTTCCGTTTCATCTACATCCTTCGTGTGTGTCCGGACAATATACTCTGCAATAGAGTAGTATATAGGTATCGTCAGAAAAACTACCCATGACGGATGCCATACATACCGGACCAATCCCATATACAGAAATATCAGTACCGCTAGCACCGGATATGCAAAGAGATTCGGATTGCGCCGACGTATCGCATGGATCAGAGTACCAATGATCGGCACAAGAAGAAAGATCAGCCAGCCGGGATGCCACGAGTTAAAAATAATGCCCGTTATGATATACACAACAATCGCTATTATTCCGAGCGGAAACTGAACATCCTGTCCATATGTAAATATATGTCCCTCTACATCATCACCATTTACGCGGATGCCGTCTTTGTCAATATGTACTTCGTTATCCTTCTTCTTATCGACTACATGAATACCTCTCCAGCTTACATGGACTTCTGCACCCTTATCTTTCACGTGAATGCCATCAAATCCTACATGTACATCTTCTTCAATGTCATCCTGTCTGCTGTCAGTTTTTCTTCTTTCATCATTTTGGTTCCCAGTATCCGGTTCTGATTGAATATCTGGCTGCAGTTCAATCTGCGTCTCTTTGACCAAATCATCTGTATTTTCTTCGTCTTCATGTATCTTCAATAGTTCATCCAAGGATACATGATAAAGTTTCGCCAATGCAATCAGGTTATCCGTATCTGGAGACGCTTCTGCCCTTTCCCATTTGCTGACAGCCTGTCTGCTTATTCCGAGTTTCTCCGCCAGAGCCTCCTGTGATAAACTATTCTCCTTGCGCAGAGCCACCAGCCTGCTTGCAATTTCGAGATTCATATTTTCCTCCGTTCTGAAACGCCGCCATCACAAGCATAACGCTTCGTCGTAAACTAGTATAAGATAATCATAATGAAAAAAATCATCATCCGCTACAACTTCTACTTTCCAAACGGGGAAATATCGGTTGCCCGGTCGGAAACAAATCCGCAACCTGCGGTTTCCCTTCCCATAGATACGCTACTTTTCAAACCAATCCCTGACTTGCAGCAGATCGCCCAGAACGACCACACTCTTCTCTCTCATTTCCTCTGTCGGAGGAAGAATATCGGGAACCATGATAGGACGCATGCCCGCACTATATGCCGACCGGATACCATTATAGGAATCCTCTATCGCGTATGCATGTTCAGGCTGCACTCCCAGCTTATTGCATGTCATAAGATAGATATCCGGCTCCGGTTTACTCCGTTTCAGCTGGTCACCACCCATCACTACCTGAAAATAATTATACAATCCTGCCTGCTTCAATTCCTGTGAAACTACTTCCAGTCTCGTGGACGATGCTACCGCCATCGTAATTCCCTGTTCCCGTAAATAATCCAGTAATTCCCGCACTCCCCGTTTCACCGGAAGCCCGTCCCTGTCTGCAATCTCATGAAACAACGCTGACGCTTCCCTACTAAATTCATCATACGGAAAGTCCTCTCCATAATGCTCCGACACAATTTCCTCGGTCTTTACTTTTGTCGTCCCAATACAGGCGGTCATCACCTCTGTTATTCCTTCTACATGATATTTTTCGGCAATCTTTTCCCAGCATATCAACACCAGTCTCTCACTGTCGAAAATTACACCGTCCATATCAAATACCACTGCCTTACAGTCTTTCATCCCTATTCGCCTTTTCTTACATAAGTAATAAATCGATTCCCGTTCTCTTTCAGCCATTCGGTGGAGTCATTCATTCCCTTTTTATATAATGTACCGGTAACCGGATCCATCACCACAATATTTAGTTCATTAAATCCCACGACTAATACCGCATTGCCATCGTCAAGCAATGCAAGAACCGGTATATCCTGATTGACATAGTATAACACAGCGTCCAGACTGCAGCCGGACAAGTCAAGCACTGTGCATTCCTGTAAATCTGATCCCAAAATAGTAAATATCGTATCTCCCCGGTTTAATAATCGCTCGGTATTTCTGGATATACCTTCAAATTTTAAAATTGTATCAAGGCATACCGCCAGAGAACTCCTTGTCTCCGTCATCTCATCCTCGGTAATTGCCATGATCTGATTACGTGTACTTCTGGTCACCCGTCTCCAGATATATTCTCCGTCATCATCTATCACAACTCCCGCCAATCGATATGCAAGATCGACCGCTTTACCCGGATTGACGTAAATACCTTCTATGCCGTTTTTACCATATACATAATAGCGTGCCTCCTGCACGCCGGACTCCGATATGCCTATTGCGCGATTACCTTCAAAAAGCACTTCTTTCGGCGATAAATGCTGTAATCCCTTACTGTCTATCTCGTTCTTTACAACAATCTGACATATTGTCTCAAAATTTTCAGTAACAACATAACTAATCGTGTTACTGCCTTCCTTGACCTGCTCCGTACTCATAATCTGGTCATCTGCCGCAGGCTCATAATTTTGAGTTTCTTCATTCCACATTACTCTGGACAGCGTGATCTGGTTCTCTTCTATCGTACTGCCAACTACATACACATTTTCTTTCCGATATGTCTTTAGTACACTGCCATCATCGCTCTGTATCCTGACACAGTACATAGGGAAAGTTGTAATCCCGGCATTACTCACCGCAATATCATTGCTCCTCGTCAGTCCGTAGATCAAATCTTCTTCCATAAATCCCAACACGGATATATATTCGTTCGTCCCCGCATGAATCTGTGTCTGCTTCTGCGTATTCAGATTCATCATTGTAAGGCTGCTGCTGGAATACAGATCATCACCTTCCTGCCAGACAAGCATCTTATTGGAATCAGATACATGATAGCCTTCTTCCCTAAGCCCCGATACCACAATCTGATAAGTCTGTCTGCGCAAATTAACTGCGTACACATTACCCTCAAGTAGAAAATAATAAATCCCCAATTTATTCACATAAGACAATTGTTCAATATCTGTTTTCAGAAGTTCATAAGATTTATCATAAGGGATATAAACAAGTTCCTCTATTGTGTTGGTCATACTGTTATATTGATAAACCGCCACTCCTACATCGCCCTCATGCCGTCCTCTATTCATATAACCATACACCAAAAACACAACTGTGCCCGTCTCATCTACTGCCAGAATCTGAAGCTCATGCTGGTCATAGGCATTTCTGGCATCATCCAGCCCTTCCGTATTCCCATAGAAACTAAACAGTCTGATCAGCTTATTATCGGTCACATTGTAGCTGTACAATTTATCAGCCACAACAAACGCAAATACATTTCCGCCATCGCTTTCAACCAGCTTTATATCATTTCCTGCAATCCCTAACACAATTTTATCGTTGATGCAGATATTAGCTTCCTCATCAAATATCTGATCCATTGTGCGCTCATAATCTAACAGGTACATTCTGTCAGGCGTATATCGAATGCGGTAATATTCACTGACCCGGTAATAATGCATATTTCTTCCGTCCCTGACGGACACGAAATAATCCATACGAAACGCACCCGTCTGCTCCGTCAGCTCCTTAATCATGATATCCGGTTCCGTAACTCTGTTCACCGTCAGATCTCCCCATGTTATCTGATTAAAGCTGCTGTGTATCGTCACTTTATGAAAAGTAGAATTGTCACCTTCAGAATTGGACTCCAGATATTTTGTCAGCTCCGCCGCCTCTTCCTTATCAAACGTCCTCTCATGAAAATCTACAATATAATCCAGCTTCTCCTGAATATTCAGTGTATCACTCAACACAATGCGGGTATAATAGCGTATCGGCGTATTTCCCGCCGGCGTAATCAGAAAGACCAGCATATATTCCGTATCATACTCAATCAGATCTTTCAATGTAATCGTAAAATTTATTGTCTCATCATCCGGCTCATACTCTTCTACAGCAGTACTTTCCACCAGTCTGTCTCCGTTCAGACTCCTTACCTCAAAGGCTATCCCAGAGATACTGCGCCCATAAGTATCCAGATGTACCTCTATCTTTCGATCGCTTCCGACCGGCTGTATTGTATCCCGCAGATAAGCGCTGTCCATAGCCGCAGAATAACCGTGCAGACTATTGGCACGGTATCCGGCTGCAGACATAGATATAACAGGATAAGATGCTTCTCTCATTTCTGTTGTCATATCGGTATTTCCTTGGTTCATTATCGCACTGATCAGCATAAGTGCTGCCATAAAGATAATCCCTAACAAAATCCCTTTCAAGATCGCCTTTTTCATACCAACCTCTTCAAAGTGGGGTCAATGTGCAAAAATTCTATAACACCATCGACCTTCTGTCTTGCTTCCTGCTGCCGCTGTTCATTGCTGTCAGCTTTTTTCACCGCACGTATCAGCAGATTTTTCGGTGTGTGTTCCATGTCGATAAATTCCAAAATGCTTGTCTCATATCCTTTCGCCTCCAGTATATTAGCGCGGACAGCATCTGTAAAAAGTGCCGATATCCGTTCCTTAATGATACCGTACTTCAAAAGAGCGGAGAGTTCTTCATTATGAATCTGTTTATTCACCTCATGCTGGCAGCAAGGCACCGACAATATCACTTTCGCACCCCAGCTTACAGCCTTGGCAAGCGCGTAGTCTGTAGCTGTGTCGCAGGCATGCAGTGTCACTACCATATCCACATGATCCTGTCCGTCATATTCTGCAATATCACCCTTGATAAAGTGCAGCTTATCATAACCGTACTTGCGACTCAGATTATTGCAGTGCGAAATCACATCTTCTTTTAAATCCAACCCTGTAATCTCGACATCATATCCTTTCAAGTCATGCAGATAATAATACATAGCAAATGTCAGATAAGATTTGCCGCATCCGAAATCTATAATGTGTACAGTTGTCTCCTTTGAGAGTGTTGGCAGAATATCCTCAATAAATTCCAGAAAACGGTTAATCTGCTTAAATTTATCATATCGGGCGTTCACAATCCTGCCGTCCTTTGTCTGTACACCGAGATCTACCAGAAACGGAACCGGTATTTTCTCACTCAATATATACTTCTTGGCTCTGTTATGAGCCATCTGCATCTTTCTGTCCGCCTCCGATTCCGTCCCAGCATCGTCTATCCGTTTTTTGTTAATTGTTATCTTACCCTTCTTGCTGACCAGAATTACCGCCTTGAATTTCTTATGCTCCACCTCGCACTGTTTAAAGTCTCCTATAATAGATTCTTCCAGTCGATTAATCATAGTCTTAGAATTACGGTTGTTATGAAATACTTTGGTCCCTTCATATACTGTTTCTTGAAAAAGAACCTCACCTTTTACCATAACAGGTCTTATTTTTATTTTAAATGCTTTGTCCTTCTCTCTGGGATTACTGAGAATAATCTGATACAACCCACTATCCACCGTTTCTCTCAGAAGTTCTTTAAGCTGTTCTTCCATTTTATACACGCTTTCAGCTATATGCAATTATTAGGAGATAACTTAAATTTTCTTAGACAGTGTTCTTTGGCACCTTAGAAAATCTTTATCTCCTTTCTATTTTAATAAGATTACAGAAAAACCACAACTAAAATTTTAAAATTCCGTTACGATTAGAATGTCGTTTCCTGTAAATTTCATAAGATAAAAGCACCTGAACAAATTCCGCTGTCCGGTTCCAGTCCGTATCAGGCGCCTGTTCTCCATCCAATTTCTTGATTTTATCTACGATTGTCTGTGTTAGTCTGTAAATCTGCCATTTATCCGGATACTCATCATAGATCATACTCCCTTCGTAATCAATACGATCCAGTGTTTCTGATATGATTTTCTGATATTTCTTCGCTTCGGTCGGGTACATCTGCTGTAAGTATTCCAAATCTCGTGTCACACTGTCTTCCTGCTGATAATATAATGGGAGCGGATAAGCCATATAAAACGGCAATATTCTTGATTGATTCATATTGCACCAACTCAATCTCTTTTTATTCTATCATATGCATGAGGTCAGTTAGCGCACACACAAAAAGGGGCAGATATCATATCCGCCCCATAATGTTTATTTAATTACACCAGATATTTATTCCCTCACTGTTTCAATTCTTGCCACGGCACGCTTTAGAGCTAACTCTGCCCGATTTAAATCTGTTCCCGGATCATGTTCCTTAATTCTCTCTTCGGCACGTGACTTTGCTTCCTCCGCACGCGTCACATCAATCTCCGCGGGCCATTCTATGATTTCGGCAAGAATGGTAACCTTATCCGGCAGAACCTCAGTAAATCCGGCATGTAACGCCGCTTCCCTCACCTCATCTCCTCTGGTGATCGTCAGGATACCGGGAGCGATAATCATTGTCATCGGAAGATGGTCTTTATAAATACCGACTTCTCCTTCTACCGTATTGAATTCCACCATGGACACTTCTTCTTCAAAGAAAACCCTGTCCGGTGTAATGATCTTTAATGTGAAATTTCTGTTATCATCAGCCATACGCTACCTGCTCCCTTCTACTTTGTGCGAGCGAGTACGTCATCTATGCTTCCTGCATTTAAGAAATAGCTCTCCGGAATGTCATCATGCTTACCTTCCAGAATTTCCTTAAAGCCGCGAATCGTCTCCGAAATCGGTACATACTTACCTTCCAGACCAGTAAACTGTCCTGCAACGAAGAACGGCTGAGATAAAAATCTCTGTACCTTTCTTGCACGGGAAACCACCAGCTTATCTTCCTCGGAAAGTTCATCCATACCAAGGATCGCAATGATATCCTGCAATTCCTTATATTTCTGCAAGATTTCCTGCACTCCTCTGGCAACCTCATAATGCTCCTGTCCTACGATTCTCGGATCAAGGATTCTGGAGGTGGACTCTAACGGATCAACCGCCGGATAAATACCCAGCTCTGCGATCGAACGGGAAAGTGTTGTTGTCGCATCCAGATGGGCAAATGTCGTAGCCGGAGCCGGGTCAGTCAAGTCGTCCGCGGGCACGTAAACTGCCTGTACAGAAGTAATGGATCCACTCTTGGTAGAAGTGATACGCTCCTGTAAAGCACCCATCTCTGTCTGCAGAGTAGGCTGATAACCAACGGCGGAAGGCATACGGCCAAGAAGCGCCGACACCTCGGAACCTGCCTGTGTAAAACGGAAAATGTTATCGATAAATAACAGCACATCCTTACCGCCCTTATCACGGAAATACTCCGCCATTGTAAGACCAGTCAGACCAACTCTCATTCTGGCTCCCGGCGGCTCGTTCATCTGTCCGAACACCATGGTCGTCTTATCAATAACACCTGATTCCTCCATCTCATGATAAAGGTCATTTCCTTCTCTGGTACGCTCGCCTACACCGGTAAATACAGAGTAACCACTGTGCTCTGTTGCGATATTACGGATCAACTCCTGAATCAACACCGTTTTACCTACACCAGCGCCGCCGAACAAACCGATTTTACCACCCTTCTGATACGGGCATAACAAATCAACGACCTTAATACCTGTCTCCAAAAGTTCTGTTGCTGTGGACTGCTCTTCAAAAGCCGGAGCCGGTCTGTGAATCGGCTCATGTCCTACATCAGTAGGTGCCGGCTTATTATCAATCGGCTCTCCCAGAACATTAAAGATACGTCCTAATGTATTCTCACCAACAGGAACAGTGATCGGGGCACCAGTTGCAACTGCATCCATACCTCTCACAAGTCCGTCAGTAGAGCCCATAGCGATACATCTAACGGTATCATCACCCAAATGCTGTGCTACCTCTACGACCAATTCCCCCTCTTGTTTGAGCGGAATCTTAATCGCGTCATTAATTTCCGGCAGATTGCCCGCCGAAAACTTGATATCCAGTACGGCACCGATGATCTGAGTGATTTTTCCAAGATTTTCACTTGTTTTTACTTCTGCCATCTCTTTTTCCTTTCACTCATGTTATTTAATGTGCAAATTACGAGATCGCATTTGCACCTGCAATAATTTCTGTTAATTCCTGCGTAATAGATCCCTGACGTGCTCTGTTGTACATCAGTGATAAGTGATCTATCATTTCCTCAGCATTGCTCGTTGCGGAATCCATTGCCTGCATTCTCGCACCATTTTCGCTGGCACATGCCTCTACCAAGCCGCCATAGATCAAGCTGGTAACATATTTCGGAATGATCATATCAAGCGCTTCGTCATCTTCGGGCTCAAAATTCATCATTGCCTTACTGCCTGTCTCCTGCGCTGTATCCCCGCCGGCAACCGCCTCAACGGGAAGAAGCTTCAGAAGCTTCGGTTCATGTACTACGGTATTCTTAAATCCTGTGTAGGCAAGATAAATCTCTCCGATCTCACCTGCCGCATAGGCATCCAACAGCTTCCGGCTGATCGCCATAGCATCCACATAGGAAGGTTCCTCGATAATATCCGAATTTTCCTCCATGATATGATATCCGTAGCGATGCAATGCATCTCTGCCCTTCTTACCGATCGCATAGATCTCCAAGTCTTCCTTCTTAAAATCACCCTTAGTAATGAGCTTAACAACATTTGAATTGTATCCGCCTGCGAGACCCCTGTTGGAAGTGATCACAATAACCGCCTTCCTATCAGACTCTCCCGATTTAAGATAAGGATGATTTAAGCCGCTGGTTTTCGCCAGCATGGAAGTTACCGTTTCATACATACAGTTAAAATATGCTTTTGACTGCTCTGCACGCTGCTTTGCTCTCTGCAGTTTAACGGTAGAAACAAGTTTCATGGCTTTGGTAATCTGCTGAGTACTCTGTATACTGCCTTTACGCCTTTTTATGTCTCTCATTGAGGCCATAGCGTCACCTTCTTCTTTCTACTTACTTAAACTGCGCCTTAAACTCTTCAACAGCTTTTCTGAGTTTCGCATCTGTCTCTTCAGAAATTTCTTTCTTCTCTGCGATTGCACTCGGCACCTCTGGATATTTGGTATCCAAAAATTCAAAAAGCTCTTTCTCGAATCTTGTAATCTGATCTACCGGAATATCCAACAGATATTTATTGGTTGCCACAAAAATAATGATTACCTGATACTGTACCGGCATCGGCTGGTACTGAGGCTGTTTCAGAATCTCTTTGATTCTTTCACCCTGTGCCAGTTTCTCTTTGGTATCAGCATCTAATTCCGAACCGAACTGTGAGAACGCTGCTAACTCACGATACTGAGCAAGCTCTGTACGGATAGGCGCTGCAATTTTCTTCATCGCCTTGATCTGTGCCGCTCCACCTACACGAGATACGGAAAGTCCCGCATTAACAGCCGGTCTGAAACCAGAATTAAACATCTCTGTCTCCAGATAAATCTGACCGTCTGTAATAGAAATAACATTGGTCGGAATGTATGCAGATACATCACCTGCCTGTGTCTCAATAACCGGAAGCGCTGTCAGCGAACCACCGCCATACTCTTCGCTCATTCGTGCCGCACGCTCCAACAGTCTGGAATGCAGATAGAATACATCACCCGGATATGCCTCACGTCCCGGCGGTCTCTTAAGCAGCAATGAGAGTGTACGGTATGCAGCAGCATGTTTGCTCAAGTCGTCATAAACTACCAGCACGTCCTCGCCGTTCTCCATCCACTCTTCACCGATCGCACAACCGGAATATGGTGCAATGTACTGTAACGGTGCCAGCTCACTGGCTGTTGCGGCAACTACCGTGGTATATGCCATCGCACCGTACTCTGTCAATGTCTTAACAATAGAAGCAACCGTGGATGCTTTCTGACCTATGGCAACATAGATACATTTTACACCCTGTCCCTTCTGATTTATAATCGTATCGATCGCTATAGCCGTCTTACCCGTCTGTCTGTCACCGATAATAAGTTCTCGCTGACCTCTTCCAATCGGAACCATGGCATCAATAGCTTTGATACCTGTCTGCAATGGTGTATCTACGGATTTTCTCGTGATAACACCGGATGCAACTCTCTCAATCTTACGATATTTATCAGTCTGAATCGGCCCCTTGCCGTCAATAGGCTGTCCAAGGGCATTTACGACACGTCCAAGCATACAGTCTCCTACAGGAACCTCTACTACCCTTCCTGTAGTCTTTACGATATCACCTTCGTTAATGCTGTGCTGGCTTCCGAGAAGAACCGCACCCACATTATCTTCCTCCAAGTTAAGTATCATACCGTAAACTTCGCCGGGGAACTCCAGAAGTTCTCCCTGCATAGCATTCTCAAGTCCGTGCACACGAGCAATACCGTCAGCAACCTGAATAACCGTACCTACATCTGATACCTCCAGATCTGACGCATATCTCTTAATTTGATCCTTAATGACTGAACTAATCTCTTCTGGTCTTAAATTCATGGATCATACGCACCTTTCTTCTTAATTTTTAACTCTGAATGTAAGTTCATGTCTCCGGCTCATCAACCCTTATGGTCTAGAGCTGAACTTTCAGTAATTCTTTTTGCAGTTCATTCAATTTTGTTTTGATACTGCTGTCTACCACTCTGTCACCAATACGAACTACCATACCACCGATCAGAGATTTATCCAGATCATAATGCATCTCCATCGTCGTATACTGTGTTGTATCAAGTAACTTCTGTTCTATTTTTTTGCACTGTTCTTCCTTGAGCGGAACTGCCGTGGTAACTGTTGCAACGCCGATACCTTTATAACGCTTTACTTCCGCTATAAAGTAATCCAGAATTGCATCAATATCCTTGTAACGGTCTTTTGAGATGATAATCGTAATAAAACCCAGCAATTCATCGGATATTCTTCCCTCAAACACGTTCTTTGCAACCCGAATCTTCTCTTCCTTAATAATCTTAGGATGATTCATCAGTCTGCCAAACTCATCATTTTCCGAAAGCACTCCCTTGAGCTGTCCGATCTCCTCGAATAATACATCTACCTTGTTTTTCTCCACAGCAAGTTCAAACAATGCATCGCCGTATGTCTTTGAAATTAGCTTAGCCATGTGCCCTCACCTATTTCTTTCAACGTTTCTTCAAT
>CAMXBD010000080.1 GCA_947179245.1 uncultured Lachnospiraceae bacterium
CCTAAATATGGATAAAAACAAGGTAACGAGAGAAAAATAAAGAAAAAGAGAGATATCGAGAGTATATAAGACTTATTTGCTTGTAAATAAGTTTGCAAACATATGCATATAAAGATAATATATGTTTTAGTAATTAGCACTCAACATAAAAGAGTGCTAATAATATGATAATAAAGAGATATCTAAGGAGGCAGTGAACATGAAATTAACACCACTTGGCGACAGAGTCGTATTAAAGCAGTTAGTTGCAGAAGAGACAACCAAATCCGGTATCGTTTTGCCGGGACAGAGCAAGGAGAAACCGCAGCAGGCAGAAGTCATCGCAGTAGGACCGGGCGGTGTGGTAGACGGCAAGGAAGTAAAGATGGAAGTTAAGGTCGGCGATCAGGTAATCTACTCCAAGTATGCCGGAACAGAAGTAAAGCTGGATGAGGAAGAATATATCATCGTAAGACAGAGCGATATTTTAGCAATCATTCAGTAAGATTTTGCAGGTATATTGGAAAGAAACGAAATCATAGTTTCGTAAATAGAATCAAAATTATTAAGTGGATTATAGTAGCAGATTAGGAGGAAATAATCATGGCAAAGGAAATCAAATATGGTGCAGAAGCCAGAGCGGCTTTGGAATCAGGCGTAAATCAGTTGGCAAATACAGTCGGGGTGACACTCGGACCGAAAGGAAGAAATGTAGTGTTGGATAAATCTTACGGCGCTCCGCTTATTACAAACGACGGTGTTACTATTGCAAAAGAGATTGAGCTGGAAGATGCTTTTGAGAATATGGGCGCACAGCTTGTCAAAGAAGTGGCAACCAAGACAAATGATGTGGCAGGTGACGGTACAACAACGGCTACGGTGCTGGCACAGGCAATGGTTAATGCAGGTATGAAGAATCTGGCTGCAGGCGCTAATCCGATTATTTTAAGAAAAGGTATGAAAAAAGCTACTGATTGTGCAGTAGATGCGATCGCTAAGATGAGCTCCAAGGTAAAAGGCAAAGAGCATATCGCAAGAGTTGCGGCAGTTTCTTCCGGTGACGAGGAAGTAGGCCAGTTAGTAGCAGACGCTATGGAGAAAGTATCCGGCGATGGTGTTATCACGATCGAGGAGAGCAAGACGATGCTGACGGAGCTGGATCTTGTTGAAGGTATGCAGTTTGACAGAGGCTATATTTCAGCTTATATGGCAACAGATATGGATAAGATGGAGGCGGTTCTTGACAATCCATATATTCTGATCACAGATAAGAAACTCTCCAATATTCAGGAGATCCTTCCAATCTTAGAGCAGATTGTACAGTCCGGCGCTAAATTGCTCATCATTGCAGAGGATGTAGAAGGTGAAGCGCTTACAACGCTGATTGTCAACAAGCTGCGCGGTACATTCAATGTAGTGGCAGTTAAGGCTCCCGGTTACGGCGACAGAAGAAAGGCTATGCTTGAGGATATCGCTATTCTGACAGGCGGTCAGGTGATCAGTTCTGAACTTGGTCTGGAATTGAAAGACGCTACAATAGATCAGCTTGGTCGTGCGAAGTCTGTTAAGGTTCAGAAAGAGAATACTGTTATCGTGGATGGTGAAGGCGATAAGGATGCTATTCAGGCAAGAATCGGTCAGATTAAGAAACAGATTGAGGAGACAACGTCTGATTTCGATAAGGAAAAATTACAGGAGCGTCTTGCTAAACTGGCAGGCGGCGTTGCAGTGATTCGTGTAGGCGCAGCAACAGAGACAGAGATGAAAGAAGCAAAACTTCGTCTGGAGGATGCACTGGCAGCAACCAGAGCAGCAGTAGAGGAAGGTATCATCTCCGGTGGCGGTTCCGCATATATCCACGCTTCCAAGGAAGTGACAAAGCTTGCAGATACCTTGGAAGGTGATGAGAAGACAGGTGCACAGATCGTACTCAAAGCGCTTGAGGCACCTTTATACCATATCGTAGCGAATGCAGGTCTGGAAGGCTCTGTTATCATCAATAAGGTGAGAGAGTCTGAGGTAGGCATAGGATTTGACGCTTTGAAAGAAGAGTATGTGAATATGGTAGACGCAGGTATTCTTGATCCTGCCAAGGTAACAAGAAGCGCATTGCAGAATGCTACAAGTGTTGCATCCACATTGCTCACAACAGAATCTGTTGTAGCTAATATCAAAGAAGCTGAACCGGCTATGCCGGCAGGCGGCGGTGGAATGGGTATGATGTAAGAAACCGCGTGACAGATATATTTCTTTGAGGAATTAAAGAAATATTATAATAGAAAGGCAGACAGCCGGACTCATTGCGAGTTCGGCTGTTTTCATGTAGAATACATTTGGTGGGTAAACTTTTTCCTGCCAACAATAAACAAGATATACATTTAGCATTGAACGAAACGAGGCAAGTAAGATGCAAGACTATATTCTCATCAAGAATGCTCTTGTACACGGAGACGGCGAATATCGGTTTATTTTGGCACAGAAAGGAAATAATGTAGAGATAACGGTGTCGAATAGGACAGACAGCATTGAAGAGAAGAATATGTATAGTATACAGAAAATATTTTGACTTGCATATGATTTGCGATTATAATAGGGAATAACGGTATTATATTTATAAGCATAATAATGCGGCTGGTGAGGCTATGACGACAGAAGAAAAACGAGAAGTTATTATTGATGACGGAAGAATTGAATCCATTGAAGAGTTTCAGACTCCTGAGACATTGTATGAGGAGCTTATTAGCCGTGTGCGCAAATATCATCCTTCTGATGACATTTCTTTGATTGAGAAAGCGTATCAGACTGCCCATGAGGCGCATAAGGATCAGGTGCGTAAGTCCGGCGAACCGTATATTATTCATCCGCTTTACGTGGCGATTATTCTGGCGGATTTAGAACTTGATAAAGAAACGATCGTTGCGGGACTTTTGCATGATGTAGTCGAGGATACCATTATGACCGACGAACAGATTAAGGAAGAGTTCGGCGCGGATGTGGCACTTTTGGTCGATGGTGTCACGAAATTAGAGAAACTAAATTTTCACGGAGAAAATCATAACGATAGAGACAGGGATGCGGAGAAGCTGGAACGTCAGGCGGAGAATCTGCGTAAGATGTTTCTTGCCATGGCAAAAGATATCCGTGTCATATTGATTAAGCTGGCGGACAGACTGCATAACATGCGGACGCTTCAACATATGCGGCCGGAGAAACAGCAGGAAATTGCCAGAGAAACATTAGATATCTATTCACCGATTGCCCAGCGGCTTGGTATATCCAAGATTAAAGTAGAGCTGGATGATCTGTCTTTAAAATATCTGGAACCGGATGCATACTACGATCTGGTAGATAAGATTGCAATTCGTAAGAGTGTACGTGAGCAGTATATTCAGACTATTGTCGATGAAGTCAGCGAGCATATAGAGCACGCCGGCATCAAAGCGCAGATCGACGGACGTATCAAACATTTTTTCAGTATCTATAAGAAAATGAAGAATCAGAACAAGACCATAGATCAGATTTATGATTTGTTTGCAGTGCGTATTATTGTTGATACGGTGAAGGACTGCTATGCGGCGCTTGGTGTGATACATGAGATGTACAAACCGATTCCGGGACGTTTCAAGGACTATATAGCTATGCCCAAGGCAAATATGTATCAGTCTTTGCATACGACACTGATCGGTTCGACAGGTCAGCCTTTTGAGATTCAGATCAGAACCTATGAGATGCATAAGGCGGCAGAGTATGGTATTGCCGCACACTGGAAATATAAAGAAGCTTCTGACGGCAAGAAAGTTGAGACGCAGGAGGAAGAAAAGTTAGTATGGCTGCGACAGATTCTGGAGTGGCAGAGAGATCTGTCCGATAATAAGGAGTTCATGAATCTGTTGAAGAGCGACTTAAACCTCTTTTCTGACAGTGTATACTGCTTTACCCCTACCGGCGATGTTAAGACGCTGCCGGCGGGTTCTACGACAATAGATTTTGCTTACAGCATCCACAGTGCCGTAGGTAACAGAATGATCGGCGCCAGAGTCAACGGTAAGCTGGTGACGATCGATTACGAGATCAAGAATGGTGACCGTGTCGAGATTATGACATCCCAGAACTCCAAGGGTCCCAGCCGTGACTGGCTGAATGTTGTCAAGAGTACACAGGCTAAGAACAAGATCAACCAATGGTTTAAACACGAATTAAAAGATGATAATATCGTCAAAGGTAAGGAACTTATTGCCAATTACTGCAAGGCAAAGTCGATCAATACAGTGGAAGTGATGATTCCCAAATATCAGGAAGCCATCATGAAGAAATACGGATTTCAGGACTGGGATTCTGTATTGGCGGCGATCGGACATGGAGGGCTCAAGGAAGGTCAGATTCTAAATCGTATGCAGGAGATGTACGATAATGACCATCGCAGAGAGATGACCGATGCGGAAGTGCTGGCGGAATTGGAAGGGAATGCCCAGATCAGCAGGAGCAGGACACAGAAGGGCACAAATGGCATTGTCGTGAAAGGAATCCATGATGTGGCTGTGCGTTTCTCTAAATGCTGCAGTCCCGTGCCGGGTGATGAAATCGTCGGTTTTGTGACGAGAGGAAGAGGTGTTTCTATTCATCGGACTGATTGTGTGAACATCATGAGTCTTCCGGAACTGGATCGAAACAGGCTGATAGATGCTGAGTGGGAACAGACAGAAGAGACAGAAGGAAAATATCTGGCGGAGATCAGTATCTATGCCAATAACAGAAATGGGCTGCTGGCGGATATTTCCAAGGCGCTTACGGAGAAGGATATCGATATCCTGTCATTGAATACCAGAGTGAGCAAACAGGGAACTGCAACCATCATGGTCAGTTTCGAGATCAGGAGCAGGGAAGAGCTGCAGCGTATTATCGATAAGATCAGAACGATTGAGAGCGTTATTGATATTGAGAGAACAACGGGCTAAAGACATGAAAAGGACAGTATAATATAGAGGTGAAGACATGAGTAGTTTAAAAATTGGAAGACTGATGTTAGGAATCTGTCAGACAAATTGTTATTTCGTGTATCGGGAAGGGACGAATGATGTGATCTTTTTCGATCCTGCAGATAAAGGCGAATATATTTACGAGAAGCTGAAAGAAAAAAATCTGAATGTTAAAGGAATCCTTTTGACACACGGACATTTCGACCATATATGGGGAACCAATAAACTGCGGGAATTGTCGGGGGCGCCGATTTATGCCTATGAGGAGGAAAAGGTACTCTGCGAGGATGCAGTCACTAATGTGTCTGATCAGGTGGGAAGACCTTACACGGTAGTTCCTGACCGTTATCTAAAGGATGGCGAGGAAGTTACCATAGCAGGTATGACATGTAAATTGATTGCTACTCCGGGACATACTATAGGAAGCTGCTGTTACTATTTTGAGGAGGATGGCATTCTGATTGCCGGAGATACGCTTTTCTTGGAATCGGTGGGAAGGACGGATCTTGCTACAGGCAGTATGAGTGCGTTGACCAGATCAGTCAAGGATAAGCTGTTTCAATTGCCGGATGAGACGAAAGTCTATCCGGGACATGGTGATTTTACTACAATAGAACATGAGAAAAAATATAATCCGTTTGTGCAGTGACAAAGTGTCATACAAATGTGCGAAAGTGAAAACAGAATATAAAGTATGATAGAAATAAGCGGATGGGCGATTAAACTGTTAATCGCCTATCTCAATGTGGTGGTTCATTATAATCGGCAAAGAATGGAGCATGGATGAATGGAGAGGGAACCTATTTCCGGCATAGGATTAAGAGTATTAAATCGGGATGTAATCAAATACATAGCGATGTTTACGATGTTACTCAATCACATAGCCCATGTGTTTCTCACCTCGGGAACAATATTATGCGAGGCGTTTGAAGATATCGGGTATTTCACCGCGCCTGTCATGTGCTATTTTTTGGTGGAAGGATATGACTATACACGCTCTAAGATGAAATATGGGCGAAGGCTTCTGGTGTTTGCTGTTATCTCACAGATCCCGTATTCGCTGGCGTTTCAGTTCGGCAATTTAAATATGATCTATACATTGCTGTGCTGTTTTTTAATCTTAGTGGCAATGGAGAAGATAGAGAATCCTTTTTCCAGAATGATTGTATGTATGCTTTTGATGTTTGCAACACTTGTTGGCGACTGGGCGCTTCTTGCACCAATCTATACGATTCTGATTTATAACAGCAAAGGAAATCCCAAGAAAATGGCGGTTGGTTATGGGATAGCATATGCATTATTCGTGGTTTTTAACATACAGAATTATATGTACGGAGCGCAAGGAAACTGGACAGTGTATGCGGTCATACATGCCTTGATTTCTGGTCTGGGAATTGCTGCGGCGGCAGTAGCTGTGCTTGTTTTTTACAACGGAGAGCGAGCGGAAAAAGGCAGGAATTTTTCTAAATGGTTCTTCTACATCTTTTATCCGGCGCATCTGATGATTTTATATTTGATTAAAATGTATGTAGTGACGGTGTGAACGGGTAAGATAATATTGAATCATGGCTTTAGAAAGGATATATAAATCATTGCAGTGAGAGGCATCATTATGGAGGATGGTCATAAGACGGACAAACAACTTCAAATACGTGAGATTGCGGCAAAGGTCATGCGGCTTGCACATGACGGTATACTGATCAACATGCGGTTTCTGGATGTAGCGCTGTCTAAGCTTAAGGTAGAGTGCCGGGAACAGACGGGAGCACATCTTTTTGACGGGGCAGGCTTATATTATGATCCTGTACGATTACTGCGGCAGTATAAGATGGCGCCTAACTATGCGGCAAGACTCTATCTGCATACTCTGTTACACTGCATTTTTTATCATAGTGCGGCTATAGATAAGATGAACAGACAGTACTGGGACATGGCGACGGATATCGCGGTGGAACATACGATTCTGGATATGAATATGCATTTGACTTCGCTTTCGACAGACGATGTACTGAGAAACCGCTTGGAAATGCTCGGCAAGCAGGCAGGCGGACTGACAGCGGAGAAAATATACAGACATTTCAGGATAGAGGAGCCTTCTGAGAAGGCGGTGGAAGAATGGAATAAACTGTGCCATTATGATGAGCATATTTATTGGGACAGGAGAGAAGAACTGGAATTGCCGCAGGCGGAGTGGCGTAAGATCAGCGAGCGCATCAAGGCTGATTTAAAGAGTTTCAGCAAGGACAAAAATAATGCCGGAAGTATGGAACAGAATCTGAGGGAAGCCACGAGGGAAAGGTACGACTATACAGACTTTTTAAGAAAATTTATGGTCATGGGCGAATCGATACAAGTTAACGATGATGAGTTTGATTATATTTATTATACTTACGGACTGAGCACCTACGGTAATATGCCGCTTGTGGAGCCATTGGAGTATAAGGACAGCAATAAAATCAAAGATTTTGTGATCGCGTTGGACACTTCCGCATCATGCAGGGGAAAAGTTGTCCAGTCGTTTTTGCAGAAGACCTATAATATCATGCAGGGACAGGAGAACTTTTTTAGTAAGATTAATGTGCATATTATTCAGTGTGACAGTGAGGTCAGACAGGATACCAAGATTACGAATCGGGAAGAGTTTGACGCTTTCATGAAACAGGGCAAACTGACTGGATTCGGGTCCACGGATTTCAGACCCGTGTTTTCCTATATAGAGAAATTGTGCAAGGAGCAGGAGTTTGATGATCTGAAAGGCATGATCTATTTCACGGACGGTTATGGCATTTATCCGGAGCAGATGCCGGACTATGATGTGGCTTTTGTGTTTCTGCAAGACGACGAGAATGCGCCCAAAGTGCCGCCATGGGCGATCAGGCTGGTTTTGGATGAAGAGGATCTGGAAGAGGTGACAGCAAATGAATATTAAAGAAGCCAAGAACTATATTAAGGATTCAGTGAAAATATATCTGAAAAAGGATGAGGAGGGTGAATATCGCATTCCTATCGTCAGACAGCGTCCGATATTTCTGCTGGGGGCACCGGGAATCGGCAAAACTGCGATTATGGAGCAGATTGCACAGGAATTGGGAATCGCGCTTGTATCTTACTCGATGACGCATCATACAAGGCAGTCGGCGCTGGGACTTCCTTTCATCATGCATAAGGAATATGACGGCAAGGCCTATGATGTGTCGGAGTATACCATGAGTGAGATCATTGCGTCCATTTATGATGTGATGGCGGAGAGCGGCATCAAGGAAGGTATCCTTTTTCTCGATGAGATCAATTGTGTGTCGGAGACGCTGGCGCCTTCCATGCTCCAGTTTTTACAGTATAAAGTGTTTGGCAGACATCAGGTGCCGGAAGGCTGGGTCATTGTGACAGCGGGCAATCCGCCGGAGTATAATAAGTCTGTCAGGGAGTTTGACGTAGTGACAATGGACCGCTTAAAGATACTCGAAGTGGAGGCGGACTATGCCATCTGGAAAGAATATGCCAAAGAACGTGGGATGCATACGGCAATCTTGAACTATCTGGATATGAAGAAAGAAGACTTCTATCAGGTGGAGACCACTGTGAAGGGCAGAAACTATATTACGGCAAGAGGATGGGAAGATCTGTCCGAAATGCTGACACTCTACGAGGAGGAGGGCATTGCGGCCGCGGAATCCTTCGTAGGGCAGTATTTACGCAATGAGCGGGTTGTCAAAGAATTTACGGCTTACTATGATCTGTATCAGAAATATAAGAACGATTATAAGGTGGAGGAGATTCTGGCGGGTACGGTCAGCGAGCAGGCGAAAGATAAGGCGCGCAAGGCAGACTTTGATGAAAGGTTATCCCTGATGGGAATGCTGATTGATAAGATACAGCAGGATATCAAGGACAATATGCTGACTTCACAGATGCTTGGCGAGCTGATGAATCCGCTAAAAGCGTTGAAGGCAAAAGTACAGTCCGGCAGCAGTACGGATGAGGTGTTGGTGCTGCTACAACAGCAGACGGAAGGCAGACGTAAATCGATGGAATCTCTGCAAAAAGCGGGTGCGCTGTCGGTGCGGGATAAAAATAAGAGCAGATCCATTATTAGGTTTCTTTCCGAATGTGAGAAGCAGATGAGAGTGCAGGGCGCGGAAAGTTCCGAGGAAGCTTTTGCAAAAATTAAGGAGCAGTTTGATACAAAAGTGGCGGACTATAAACAGGATACGGCACAGATCAAAGAGAAGATGCATTATCTTTTTCAGTTCGTGGAAGATACTTTCGGTTCCGGCAACGAGATGCTGATTCTTGTGACGGAGTGCACCGTTCAGGCTGATTGTGCCAAATTTATCGGGATGTATGGATGTGAGGACTATCAACGGCACAATGAGGAACTGATGTTGACAGAGCGAAGCGACGAGTTAGTAGAACAGATCAAAGCATTGGAAATATAATTGTGGATTATGTTGTGAGAATGATATGGCTATGAAGATACAGCAAAAAGAACTGAATATGCCCCATGGCATTCTTCAATACGGCATTGACGGTGAAACGGCGCAGATATTAGGATATCGCGGCAAAGATACGGAACTTGTGATACCGGAAGTGATCGACGGCTGCAGAGTGACTCATATCGGCAAGAAAGCTTTCCTGAGCAATAAAATGCTCAGACAGATTTCACTGCCGGAGTCTGTTATGAGGATAGACGACTGGGCATTTGCTTACTGCGCGAAATTGTCTAAGATCATACTTCCCTATCATCGTATGGAGATTGGGCAGGGCGTTTTTAAGGAGTGTTTCTGTCTGGAGCAGATTGTTAATGAGTGTGCGGATGAGCGGGAGAGTAAGACAACTGACATTGCATATCTGCTGGCAGCTACTATGAGCAGACTGGATGCGTTCTATTTATTTGACTTTGAGAATGCGGGAACAGATGATTGGATTGCGCAGTGGGACAGCAGGATGCAGTCGATTATGTCTGCGGAAGACGCGGAAGGTTTTTCCAGAATGCTCCTTTGTGGAGAAGAAGATTATGGCAGCAAAGAGAATAATCTGGACTATTATATGGAACAGCGAAGACGTGAGAAAGTCAGACTGGCAATGCTCAGGCTGATGCACGATTACAGGTTGGAGGAGTCTGTTCATGAGAAGCTAAAGGAATATCTTCTGGGTCATGTGAAAGGACAGCCTACGGAAGAAACGTGGAAGGTAGTGCTTGAAGAATATGGGGATGATCTGCAGTATTACCGGTTTCTTACAGAGTTAGGCGGTGTAAATGAAGACAATTTTCAGGCGATGATGGAGGATATGGGTGAATCGCATACGGAGATGAAGGCTTATCTGATGAAGTATCACAGCGAACATCATGCAAAAGAAGATGCTTTTGCTGTGTTTGAATTATAGAACAAGTCAACAGTACAGGTACGGAAGTGTAGAGGGGATTACAATTACATATGAAAAACTTATTTCAAAATGACATGCGGGATAGCCTGCAGGAAAGCCAACAGCAGCTTAAATCATTTGCGAAATGGATCGTCTTTTCGATCATAGCGGGATTTGTAGTGGGGTCGATCGGGACAATTTTCCATTTCTGCTTAAGCTGGGTGACTAAGCTTCGTGGAAACAATCCGTGGATTGTATGCTTTCTTCCGATCGGCGGGTTGCTGATCGTGGGCGGATATCACCTGCTACATAATGAAAAAGATTCCGGAACGAATCTGGTCATTTCTTCTATTCATTCGGGTGATGAGCTGCCTCTGCGGATGGCGCCGAGCATTTTCTTTTCAACGCTGGTCACGCATATGCTTGGCGGTTCGGCAGGACGGGAAGGGGCAGCGTTGCAGCTTGGCGGCAGTATTGGTAACGCGATCGGGAAAGTGTTCCGCTTTGATGAAAAGGACAGGCATATCATGACGATGTGCGGCATGAGTGCGGCGTTTTCCGCGTTATTCGGTACACCTATGGCGGCGGCTGTCTTTTCCATGGAAGTGGTCAGCGTCGGCGTCATGTATTATGCCGCGTTGGTGCCCTGTGTGATTGCCGCATTGGTGGCGCACGCCATTGCCGCATATTTCGGTGCTGAGGCAGAGATTTTTCTGCTGCAGTCCCTGCCGGAGTTTACGGTCGGATCAGCAGTGAAAGTTTCCGTTCTGGCAGTGTTATGTGCGTTTGTGAGTGTGTTGTTCTGCATATTGCTTCATCAGGCGGCACATTTATACCAGAAGTTTTTTGTGAATCCATATATCAGAATCTTCGTAGGTGGCTGTATTGTCGTTGTGTTGACTTTTCTGGTGGGTGACCAGACATATAACGGTTCGGGCATTGATCTGGTCGGACATTGCATGAACGGTGAAGTCAGACCGGAAATGTTTCTTTTAAAAATGTTGTTTACAGCGGCAACGCTTGGGGCAGGCTATAAAGGCGGTGAGATTGTACCGTCCTTCTGTATTGGAGGAACTTTCGGTTGCCTGTTCGGTGTACTGACAGGATTCTCACCGTCGCTTTGTACCGCTGTCGGGATGGCGGCTGTATTCTGCGGTGTGACCAACAGCCCGATCACCTCACTATTGATCAGTTTTGAATTGTTCGGCTATGCGGGAATGCCATACTTCCTGCTGGCAGTATCGCTCAGTTACATGATGTCCGGGTATCATGGACTGTATCATACGCAGAAGATCATGTATTCCAAGTTTAAGACTGATTTTATTAACAAAAAGGTATCGTAATTTTGCTACTTGCATATCCTTGAATTCTGTGGTATTATAAAATCTGCTTGGCATTAGGAGGTGTAAGAATGGGAGCACTCAGAATCGTTTTGACAATTATTTTTATTATTATATGTATTGCGCTTGTTGTATTGGTATTGATGCAGGAAGGTAAGACGGCTGGCTTAGGTGCGGTAAGCGGCGCGGCTGAAACATACTGGGGCAAGAACAAAGGTCGTTCTATGGAGAGTAAAATGGTGAAGATTACGACTGGTCTTGCGGTTGGTTTTATGCTGCTGGCAGTCATTTTGAACCTGAATGTGTTCTAGGATATAATATCATTTTGTAATAGGATGTTACAAGGCAAGCCGATAGGCTTGCCTTTTGTTAAAGTGTAGGGCATGGTGATCATCATGAATCATGAAGAAAAAGAAAAATTTGAAAGACGCAAAAGCTTAATATGTGAGCTGGTTGCGGACGACATGTATGTGCCGATGAAAGAAAAAGAACTGGCGGTTTTTATGCAGGTATCGCGGGAAGAAAGAGAAGCCTTCAGGGATGTTTTGCAGACGCTTTTAACAGAAGGTAAAATACAGGTCACAAAACAGGGCAAATATGTGAAACCGGATGCGAATCAGCCAACAGGCACTTTTATCAGTCATGCCAAAGGATTCGGATTTGTGGAGATCGAGGGCAGGGATGAAGATTTGTACATTCCTGAGGATAAGACGGGTGGAGCATTTCATCTGGACAAGGTTCAAGTGGCGCTTTTGCCGGGAGTGCGCGGTAAGAGACAGGAAGCTGAAGTCATCAAAATCTTAGAACGGGGCATAAAACAAGTCGTGGGAACTTACGAACAGTCCCAGAACTTCGGCTTCGTCATTCCGGATAATAGCAAAATAGGGACAGATATTTTTGTGTTGAAAGAACGGTCTAAAGGGGCGGTCACAGGACATAAAGTAGTAGTGGAACTGACTTCCTACGGAGACGAGAGACATAAACCGGAAGGCAAAGTCATAGAGATCTTGGGGCACAGGAATGATCCGGGAGTAGATATCTTGTCCATCGTGAGAGCCTATGATCTGCCAGTAGAGTTTGGAGAAAAGGTGATGAACCAGACACAGCGTATCCCAGAGGAAGTCTTAGAGTCAGATAAAGCAGGGCGCATGGATTTAAGAGACTTGCAGATGGTGACAATAGACGGCGAGGATGCCAAAGATTTGGATGATGCTGTCAGTCTGTATCAGGATGAAGCAGGGCTGTACCATCTGGGTGTGCATATCGCAGATGTAACTAACTATGTTCAGGAGAATTCAGCATTGGATTGGGAGGCTCTTGACAGGGGAACCAGTGTTTATCTGGTAGACCGGGTGATTCCTATGCTGCCCCATAAGCTGTCTAATGGTATCTGTTCTTTGAATCAAGGTGTAGACAGGCTGGCGTTAAGCTGCCTTATGACCATCAATGAGAAAGGAGAAGTAACGGATTATCAGCTTGCAGAGACAGTTATTTGTGTGGACCGCAGGATGTCTTACACTTCCGTGAAAAAGATTCTCGAAGATAAGGATGAGGCGGAACGGAACGAATATGAGACGTTGGTGCCCATGTTTGAACTGATGGAACAGTTAGCGGTAATCTTACGTCAGAAGCGGCATAAACGAGGGTCAATAGACTTTGATTTTGCGGAGAGCAAGATCGTGCTGGATGAGAACGGCCATCCTATAGATATTAAGCCTTATGAGCGCAATGTGGCGACAAAGATTATAGAAGATTTCATGTTGATTGCCAATGAGACGGTGGCACAGCATTTCTTCTGGCTGGAATTGCCCTTCGTGTATCGTACCCATGAGAAGCCCGATCCTGAGAAGATCATGAAGCTGTCGGCTTTTATCCGTAACTTCGGTCATTATATCAAGCTGACAGGGGAAGAGGTGCATCCGAAGGAGTTGCAGAAACTGCTGGATAAGATAGCAGATACGGAGGAAGAGACACTGATCAGCCGCCTGACGTTGCGCAGTATGAAACAGGCAAAATATACAGTGGAATGTACAGGACATTTCGGGCTGGCATGCCAGTACTATTGTCATTTTACATCGCCCATCAGGCGCTATCCTGATCTGCAGATTCACCGAATTATCAAAGAGCAGCTTCGGGGAAGGCTTAAGGAGAACCGAATTGAACATTATGAGAAAAAACTGCCGGAAGTTGCAAAGCATGCATCCAAAATGGAGCGGCGTGCCGAGGAGGCGGAACGGGAGACCGATAAGCTTAAGAAGGCGGAGTACATGGAGGAGCGTATCGGGGAAGTGTATGAAGGCGTGATCTCAGGTATTACGCAGTGGGGCATTTATGTGGAACTGCCTAATACGGTGGAAGGACTCATTCATGTGGCGTCCCTGCCGGGAGATTATTTCTACTATGATGAAAATGCCTATGAAATGGTAGGGCAGGATACGGGTAAGACCTATAAGCTGGGAGAGCGTCTTACCATACAGGTTAAGAGTGTGGACCGCTTTGCGCGGACGGTTGACTTTATGATTCCGGAAGAAGGTGATTTGGACAACGACTAAATGGAGTCTGGCGTTCAGATGACATAGAAAGCAGATGAGATGGAAAGAAGGTGAGAGTATGGCAAAAGAAGCTATGAAATTGGTGTCCAATAATAAGAAGGCGTATCATGATTATTTTATAGAAGAAAAATATGAGGCGGGTCTGGAACTTCACGGTACGGAAGTGAAATCATTGCGTATGGGAAAGTGCAGTATCAAGGAAGCTTTTGTGCGGATCGAGAACGGAGAAGCTTTTGTTTACGGAATGAATATAAGCCCTTATGAGAAGGGAAATATATTTAATAAGGATCCCTTGCGCGTGCGTAAGCTGTTGCTGCATAAGTTTGAAATCAATAAACTGGCGGGCAAGATGGCAGAACAGGGATATACGATCGTCCCATTGCAGGTTTATTTTAAGGACGGCAGAGCCAAGATAGAAGTCGGGCTTGCCAAAGGTAAGAAACTCTATGATAAGCGGCAGGATATTGCCAAGAAAGATATGCGCAGAGAACATGAGAGAGAGTTTAAAATCAGAAATTTGTGATAATCTGTCAGTGTCGTACTAAAAAGATTAATTTTATAATAATTTATACCGATAGATATTTTACTTGGATGGATATCGTGTTATACTAATTTAAATAATATATGGGCCAGTCAAGGTTTCGACAGGGGTCTTGCAGCTGGAGAAGCTATCCGCAGGCG
>CAMXBD010000081.1 GCA_947179245.1 uncultured Lachnospiraceae bacterium
GCATAAAGCTGCATCATAAAAGGATTCTTACCTACAATGCCGCCACAGGCATAGAGTTCTTTTACCGTAACTCCGCCTTTGGCAAATTCCTCGAAAATAGCACGCATTCCGAAAGCCGTAGCTTCTATGAGCGCACGATAGATGTCTTCCGGTTTCGTCCGCAGTGTAAGGCCCAGTATCATTCCGGAAAGATTTGCGTCTGCAAGACAGGAGCGGTTGCCGTTCCACCAGTCTAAAGCAATCAGACCGCTTTGTCCCGGCGCAAGCCGTGCCGCTTTTTCGCTGAGAAGTGTGTGGATTGAGAGCCCTTTATCAGAAGCTTCTTTTTCATAACTGCCGGGCACGCAGTTTGTTACAAACCAGTCGAAAAGATCGCCTACCGCGCTTTGACCTGCCTCATAGGCATAAAGACCCGGAAGTACTGCGTTTTTGACACAGCCGGAAATTCCTTGTATGTAGGACAGTTTCTCTGAGCATAACAGCATACAGCAGGAAGTGCCGAGAATCATAAGTGCCTTGTCGGGACCATCGATTCCGGCGGAGGGTACTGCCACATGAGCATCGATCAGAGAAGCCGCCACCGCGGTTCCTGCTTTCAGCCCCAGTCTGTCGGCGGCATCTTGCGTCAGCCGTCCTGCACATTCCCCTACCTGTATTTCTTTCCCTTTCAATTTTCCCTTAAGGGAGGCAAGAGAGGGGTGAAGCGTCCGCAGGAAATCTTCTGAGGGATAACCGTCTTCTTCATTCCACAGAAGCTTATAGCCTGCATGGCACATGCATCGCGTCACTTCTCCGGTCAGCAGATAGACGAGGTAATCGCTTACTTCCATGAAATTGTCAGTCGCCTCGTATACATCAGGCGCTTTTCTGGCGATTTCCATCAGTTTCGGAAGCATCCATTCTGCGTTTATTTTGCCGCCGCAGCGCATCAGGAAATTTTCTTTACGCTCCGCCGCAAGCGCGGTGATGCAGTCAGCATCCTCCTGTGCACCATGATGCTTCCAGAGTTTTAACTGTGCATGGGGATTCGCCTGAAACTGCTTTGTCTTGCAGAGAGGTTCGTTATTTTCTAAAAGAGGCAGGAAAGTGGAAGAAGTGGCATCGATCCCGATGCCAATGATATTTTCCGCTTCACAGCCGGATTTCTCAACCACTGAGCGGATTGTATGATACATCACTTCCACATAGTCATCGATTTCCTGTAGTGCAAAATCTGCCGGAAGTTCTTCAGCCGTTCCGGGCATGTTGCGTAAAATGCCATGGGGATAAGAACAAATGCTTTCAGCAATTACCTTGCCGTCACAGACAGAAACAAGAACAGCCCGTCCCGAAAGCGTACCGTAATCTAAGCCAATCACATATTTGTTATTGTCTGCATTAGTGTTTCTGTCTGTCATAGGCACCTCCTATTTATCTTCTTTATAGCTTTCTGCTGTCCGTAATGATATCAGTTACCAGCGTCACTTTTCGGCGCAGTATTTGTCCACAAGTTTCCCGGCGTTTTCATCCAGTCTGCCGATATCCCACATTAATTGCAGTATCGTATAGCGATCCCGAAGTTCCTTGCCGTAACGTATACTGTCGTAGACATATTGGCGGGGGATACCTACATCTGCGGGTATCTTTGCGGCTCCCATCTGTTCAAGCACATGATAGATTTCAGATGCTTTGGGTGCTGTCTGCGCAAGCGAGCGGATCTCATCCCACTTTTCTTCGATGACTGCAAGACGCTTTAGCAGTCCGTCGGGATTATTTTTCTTGGACTTTTTCTCTAATTCAATGATTCCTTCTGCGCCGTCACGATAGCAGCGGTGCATTTCTTTCTCCCAGTCCTCCATGGAAAGACGCTGTGATATTTCCGCGCGTATTTTGGCGAAATCCGGTTTCTCCATTTCCGCCAGTGTGTTGTAAAGCTCCAGCATCAGTACGGTGCCGATACCAACCTTCGTGCCGTGCAGTACTGCAGGAATGCCGTCAAAAAGGAACTGCATCTCCCAGTAATGGGACTGGTGGTGCTCCGCGCCGGATGCCGGACGTGAATTGCCGGAAAAATCCATGGCAATGCCGGAAAGTACCAATGCTTCCGTGAGAACGGAAACAGCCTTGCTGTCATGTGATGCGAGGCCCTTTGTACTTTCCATCGTCTGATCCACGGCCGTGCGCATGATACCTGCAATCGTATCACAGTAATATTCATCGTTTATGATATGAGAAAGTTTCCAGTCGAGAAGACAGTTGTATTTGCCAAGGATGTCCGCGGCTCCCGCGGCGAGCATCTTAAGCGGCGCCTTAGCCATAATCTCAGGGTCACAGATAAGCGCTAACGGCTCCTGTGCAGGAAAAGTAATTTTCATATTGTGGAAGATCAACGGCGCCACACCGCTCACAAGACCGTCCATGGAAGGAGCAGTTGCAATCAGCATAAAGGGTTTGCCGGTAATATAGCTGAAATAGCGTCCCAGATCGTTAATCGTACCGGTGCCGATAGAAATAATGATATCTGCATCCTTATCATTTGCCATGGCAACACTGCCAAGAGCATGTTCGTCCGCCGCCAGATCACCGTTTTCAGGACTTTTCAGTACATGTGAGGTAAAATGGATTCCTGCTGTATGAAGTACTTCTTCTGCAACGATTCCCGCAATGGCATACGTATGCGTATCGGAAATCAGATAGGGTTTTGTATATCCAAGCTGTGACAAAAGCGCCGGAAGCTTTTCAATGGCGCCCTGTTCAAAAATATAGTGTGCGAACAGTGACTTATGTGTCCGCCCGCAGCCGCATTCAAAACTGCAGTTTAAATATGGTTCAATTGATCGATTCTGCATATATGATCCCTCAAGTCCTTTCTTCTGATTTCTTCCATTATAGCTGTCTCAGGTAGAATGTTCAATGATTATTACCGCTCTTCAATGATCCGGAAATCCCAGCCCTCTATTGTGATCGCGTCGCCCTCTCTAATAGGTTCATTCTGCATAAGCAGTGCAGCGTCTTTGCCATGCCATGTGATCGTGGCAGGAGCATCCTGATAATTGAAATAGTAGGTAATGTTTTTATGATATTCGTTGACACCACGCTTGATAATAACGGGATATTGTTCCTCCGGTAAGGTGATTTCAGCCTCTTTGACTAAATAAGTCAACAAACTTTTCAATATTGCTTCATCAAAATAGCATCCGAGATAGACAGCAGTTCCTTCACCGTAATGATTCTCAGTGATAGCAGCGTAGCTGCCCCAGTGGGGATGATCATAGGTGGCAAGAGTCTTGGCACTGGCAGGCATGAGCAGCTCCATCCAGTAACGGACTATGCTGTCTGCCGTGCCGACACTGTCGGAAGCAGATATATTGACCTTATCAGTTCCGATAGGGAACATACACTCTTTTAAGCCTACATTGACTCCGTCAGTAAATTGATCGTAGGTCATTCCGAACACATCTGTCAGTCCGTGAGGCTGGTCGTCACTGTAGATTTTTAATACTGGGTCGGAAAATGCCGTTTTAAAAGTAGAAATTAAATGCCCGCCATGCTTGACGTAGTCCCGGAGACTGTTGACAAGCGTGTCAGAAACACAGTAGAGTGCCGGAGTCACCAATATTTTGTATTGACTGAATAAGTCAGTGTCTTTTGTGGACAGAACATCACATTCAATATTCAATTCATAGAAAGCGTCATAGAGCCATCTTACAATATCGTTGTATTTTAAGTCAGCATGAATGCCAAACCATTGTAATCCGGTCAACGCTTCATTGGACAGAACAAACGCAACATCAGCTTTTTTGCGCAGATTTTTCAGATGGTTTCCGTATTTGGCAAAATCTGCTCCGATGGTGCAGGCTTCTTTGTAGGTTGCATTCTCTTTCAGATTATGGCTTAGGATTCCTTTCCAGTAGGATTCAATAGCATTGTGTATGGAATGCCAGTGCCAGTACATGACAGAGTTAGAACCGGAAGCAAGATGGCTGAAAGCTTGTAAGCGGAGCTGTCCGGGATAGTGCAGCCATCCGTGATTGCCCTGTGCCTCTGTCTCTAAGATCAGATAGTTGTCTTTCTTGACAGAGCGGGCAACAGAGCCGCCGAAAGCAATCTCCTTGCCGGTCAAATCCTGTGCGGAAGGGTGGTAGATGTCAAATCCCGCTACTGTGAGCGGTTTTGCAGCTTCCCATTGGTTGACTTCCGGCTGCAGACCGAAAGAATAGTTCCGCCAGTCATAATCAAAATTCTGTGTGATAAACTGGTTGGACCGGGCATATTCTTTGACAATGCTGCACTGCCATGCAAGAAAATCGGTTACCAGTCTGCGCTGGAACTTCTGGTATTCTGCGCCAAGGGAGCCGTTAATCGTACCGCGCACATCGGGAAAATCCTCCCATGCATTAATGCGGTTACTCCAATAGTCCAGACCAAAAGCATGATTTAGCGCATCCAGATTGTTGTTGAATTTCTTTTTTAAATATTCAATGAATTTTTTCTGGGCATATTCACTGCATGTATCGTAAGATTTTGTTTCATTGTCGAGCTGAAAGCCGATGACGTGATCATAGGAAGAAACTTCCTCCATCAACCGGCGGATGATGATTTCTGCGTGTTTCAGATAGATGGGGTGGGCGATATCCATATTCTGTCTGTGGCCATAGCGTCCCGGACCGTTATGTGTTTCTGTGATGATATCAGGACATTTGGCGGCAAGCCATGTGGGGACAGCATAGGTAGGTGTGCCTACAATCACCGAGATACCGTGTGCGGCAGAGGCGCGTAACATTCTGTGCAAATGCGTGAAATCAAAGACACCCTCCTGCGGTTCCCAAGTACTCCATGTGGATTCTGCGATACGGATGGTATTGATATTGGCTTTTACCATCATTTCCATGTCGGCTTCGATTCTGTCATAAGGAAGGTATTCGTCGTAGTATGCCGCTCCGAATAAAAGTTTGTCTGTTTTCATAGGAAATCGTCCTTTCTGAATTTATGATGTAGAGGTTTATCAGATATTACTGCGCATTTAGGCGGCTGTACAAAAACAGCTTGCGTAACATACGTGCATCTGGTAATCTTGTAATGTGCAACCGATTGCGCGATTTGTGTAAAAATTGTATCACAGATTCATAATTGCGTAAAGAAATAATATCGGTACATGATACAGGTGATTTTATGATCGGGAGAAGTATGGACGATAGGAATTTAACGATAGGAGATATTGCGGAGGAGCTTGGTGTTTCCAAGACTACCGTTTCAAGAGCCATATCCGGTAAAGGAAGGATAGGAGAGCAGACCCGTCAGCGGGTGTTACAATATATAGAGGAACACCATTACAGCCCGAATGTTGTTGCCAAGGGGCTTGCCCAGAATAAAACTTTTAATCTGGGAATGGTGCTGCCGGGCGATTATAATATCGCGGAGCTGCCCTTTTTCCAGAATTGTATGCTGGGAATCAGCAGAGCGGCGTCTTCACACGGGTATGATGTGCTGATCTCCATGGTGACACCGGAAGATATCACTCAGCTTGAGAGGGCGGTGGCTAACCAGAAGATTGATGGTGCGATCCTGACGAGAACATTGACGGATGATGCACCCATGAAGTACCTGAAAGAAAACGGAGTCCCTTTTGTGGCGATAGGAAGTACCTATGATGACAAAGTGGTGCAGATTGATAATGACCATAGAAGCGCGTGCAGGGAATTAACTGATACTTTGCTGGATCGGGGAATCACGAAGATAGCCCTGATCGGCGGAGATGAGAGTTACATTGTCACCCGAAGCAGACTGAGCGGTTTTGAGGATGCTTTTGCAGGAAGAAAAAAGTGGGACGGAAGCAGACAGATCTTTATGAATGTTGATGATGGCACAAAGGTGGACCGGATTGTGGAGAGACTTCTGGAAGACGGGACGCAGTGCATTGTGAGTATGGACGACTTTCTGTGTGGATGCGTGCTGAATGCGTTACAGATAAGACAGATTGCGGTGCCTGCAAAGATTCAGGTGGTATCTTTCTATGACAGTACTATGCTGGAATACCGTATACCGTCCATTACGTCGATCCGGTTCAATGTGGAGGAGTTGGGGCGCAGGGCGTGCGAACTGTTGCTGAGGATGCTTGATGGCGAAGAGGTGGACAGACGGACGCTGTTAGGCTATGAGGTGTGTATGCGGGAATCGACGAAGTGAGGAGACAGCTTCGTGCCCTATTGACACAAGATAGATCCGGCGTTACAATTAATTAACTATATGCGATTGGAAGTAAACAGACTGATACTTTCGTAACAATGAGTTATAGCGGAGGTGATGTATATGAGAAGATCATTGATACTGGTAATGACAGGAATTTTGTTGACGGCATCTGCTGTTATGCCGGTGTCTGCACACGGACATCATCATAGTCAGACGAATACGGCGTCGGATTATGTATGTGAGGTATGTACTGTGGAAGGATGCGATGAAACAGGATATCATACGCATGATGATGAAACATATTGCGGACATGAGCATGAGTGCGGATATTGTGACGGTTCCTGTGTTAAAACAAAAGATGTCGGAGTAAGCAGACATTGCGGACATCGCAGACACCATGGAAGATAGGCACTAAGAACGTATTAAGAATGGAAGGGAATTATTTCCCTTCCATTTTGCAATTTATCAGAGATATCACATCTTCGGTTTCAGAAGCAATTCGTTCAATAGAAAGGAGAAAACGGATGATACATTTTTTTCCACGTTTAGATTGCCGAATCCGGGTGAAAAAATGTTCGCAAGATATATGCAGTATTTTAGAATCGGTGACTGACCCCAGAGGGGAATGGTTCAACACTGATTCCGCCGCTGTGTTTGTTGGAAAAGTTAACTCTTCTGGCTTCAAAATCGTGCCTAAGCCTAGGAACGGATATCGCAATTCCTTTTCACCTGTCATAGAAGGCAGGATAACAGGGGGGAAAAACGTAGCCATTGTTGATGTAAAGATGCGGCTTCATTTGTTTGCACGCATATTCTTAGTTGTCTGGTTTGGTGGTGTAGGCTATGCTCTTCTGGCTGGAATCTTAGGCATCATGGCGGGTAAACTGTCGGAAGGGATATCGTTTACTATTGTTCCGATACTTCTCATCGTTTTTGGGCAGGGTCTCATTAGGATTGGGTTTTATCCGCCGGCAAAACAGGCGTTGCGGAGGCTGGAGGAAATGCTTACTTAAGGGGCAGCATGGACTCGATTTTTTCCACTGCAATGCGGATATATTCGCCCATGGGGGCTTCTTCGCAGCCTGCCACGAAATGATTACAGCGGTTGACTGGAATCAGAATCTTGTATGCCTTGCTTGCGCCGATCGCAGCAGCTATGGACGGGGTAATCTCGCCGAGCAGGGCGTTGGCAAATACAATGCCGATAGGACCTGCGATAATATCAGAGTCGGCGGCATTGACAATTACTGCGTTGTCACCTGTTGCGCCGTAATCAGCGCCAGCCTTGAGCATAGCGGAAGTTGCAATACTGTTTGTTCCAATGGCGTACAACTCCAATTCATTATGTTTCTTTTTGATCTGTTCGATGATCGATTTCCCGATTCGACCACCCTGACCGTCTATGATTGTGATTTTCATATTTAGCCTCATTTCTGATATTGTTTTGTATAGCGTTTTTATTCTAACGTAATCGCTGTTTATGTGCAATCCTTTTCAGAAGTGTTATAAAAAGCTGAAACGCTTCTGCTTTGGGTGAAAATTGGATATTAGGAGGTATTTGTCACAATGGAGATAAATTTTTTAAGCAGTGGACTTTGTGAACTTTTCTTGAAAAAGATACCGTAGGACAGTGGTTCGCTGTCTTTTAAGGGAATTGCACGGATATCCGTGTTTATAAAATTCATCTGTGGAAGGATGGAACAGCCATATCCTGCCCTTACAAGTGTGAGAAGCACCTGCAGATTTTCGCACATATAAGTGGATTCCGGCAGAATATGCTGTGAAATCTGGTTTTGCATTTCTGCGACTTTGGAAGGAATCGCATAGGAATTGCAGACAACAATATTTTCCAGATATAAGGTTTCTTTTGCAAGTTCGGAGCTGGATGCACAGGGATGTGTGGCAGGTACAATACAACATAGCGGTATCCGGAATAATTCTTTGTAGATGGTATCGCTTTTTAGCGGGATATCATCCTGAAAACCAAACAGCAGATCCAATTCTTCATGATAAAAGAGATTTAGGATAGATCGGTGAGGGATAACTTTCAAAAAAGGATAAAGCTGCGGCATCTGTTCCCGGCAGGATTTCAGTATTTTGCAGAGAAGGTCCAGATTTGCCTCATTCTGGCATCCAATAGTTAAGACCTGCATATTCGCACTCTGGTGACGCAGAAGTTTCTGTTCGGCAATCCTTAATCTGCTCATAACATTCTTGGCGTCTTCCAGAAAACTGATCCCGGCAGGAGTAAGGGTAACGGTTCTTGTAGTGCGATGCAGAAGTTTGGTCCCTAGTTCATCTTCAAGCGAATGAATCTGCCGGGAAACGGCGGATTGGGAAATATTTAGAATTTCAGCGGCTCTTGCAAAGTTCAGGTTTTCGGCAACCTGAATGAAGCTCTTTAACTGGTCTGTATTCATAGACTTCTCCTAGATTATTGCGTTTTTGTCATTGATAATACCATATTTTCAATTCACTTTCAAGGATATGTATGTTTAAATATGTATTGTATTTATCAGCACTCGGAAAAAACGAGTGCTGATAAATGGTAGAAAGATAGGCATTGCAGCGAGGAGGTAAAAGATGAATAAGACTGTAATAAAAACGAATCCACTTGGTACAGAACGGGTTGGAAAGCTGGTATTGACGTTTGCAGTTCCAAGTATTATTTCTATGGTGGTCAACGCCCTGTATAACATTGTAGACCAGATTTTTATCGGGCAGGGGGTAGGGTATCTTGGCAATGGTGCAACAAATGTTGTTATGCCGATGACTGTGATTGCAATTGCATTAAGTCTGCTGATCGGCGATGGAGCTGCGGCATATTTAAGTCTGAAGCTTGGAGAGGGGGATGACAAGGCAGCGGCAATAGGTGTGGGATGCTCTATATCAGTTATGTCGATTGTAGGAGTTATTCTCTGCGTCTTGTTTAATTTGTTTTTGGAACCTTTATGCATATTGTTTGGCGCGACAGAAGATATTCTGCCGTATGCAATGGATTATGGACGGATCATTTCGTATGGAATCCTGTTTTCTTCCATTGATTCTGGTATGGCAGGCATAATCCGTGCAGACGGCAGTCCAAAATACAGTATGGCAGGTCTGCTTGCAGGATGTATTACTAATATTATCCTTGATCCGGTTTTCATTTTTGTCTTTCACTGGGGTGTCAAGGGTGCGGCATGGGCAACGATTGCCGGACAGATATTGAATGCTTTTCTTTACTTAGCATATATCTGGAAATTTAAGAGCATCAGGCTGGATAAAGAAAGTTTCTGCATTTCAAGAAAGGTTCTGGGTAAGGTCAGCAGCCTTGGCATATCCAGCTTTATCACACAGATTGCTATTGTGCTGGTCATGGCGGTTACAAATAACATATTGGTAGCCTATGGAGCAGAATCAAAATATGGAGCAGAGATTCCACTGACGACCATAGGCATTACCATGAAGGTGAATCAGATTGTTTCTGCCATCCTGCTTGGACTGGCGACAGGGGCGCAGCCTATTTTTGGCTACAATTATGGAAGCGGACAGAAGGACAGGGTGAAGCAGGCATACAGAATTATCCTGACAGCCTCGACAATTGTTTTGTTTTTTGCATTTTTAGTGTTCCAGTTTGCACCTATGAGCATAGTCCGGTTGTTTGGATCAGAGTCAGAGCTGTACAATGAGTTCGCGGTGAAATGTTTCCGGATATTCCTGCTGGCGTGTCCGATCAACGGACTGCAGATGGCAACTGGCGTGTTCTTTCAGGCAATTGGAAAACCCACACAGGCAACAGTTCTATCCTTGTCCAGACAGATTATCTATCTGCTTCCGGCAACAATATTACTGCCGCTCGCATTAGGCGTGGAAGGTGCGTTATGGGCAGGTCCACTGGCAGATGTGCTGGCATTCGCGACAACTCTTGTCATGCTGAAACTATATTGGAAAAAAATTTGAGCGGTATTGTCTCTTTTTTTATTATTTTTAATAGTTTTCTTGAATCATTTTTCCATTTTTGGTAAAAAATACATTGACAGTGTCTGTGCAATTTGTTATCATTTGAGCATGAACAACCGATTGCGCAAAGTAAAAAGCACCAAATATGTCGAAATATGCACAGTATTCTCAATTTTTATGGTAGTAAGGAGCGCAATGGCATAACGGAACGATAATAATCACTGAATGAAAATGGAGGGAAGGACAACATGGATAAGTTTATTGTTAACATCATCCATCGTCCGGAGATGGTACCTGAATACGCGGAGAAGGTGACCGGACACGGCAAAGAAGAGGATATCGGAAGGAAGGAACTTTTGACAGAGTCTCTGGATATCTTTAAGACCCAGCAGGCGATCGCGCACAAGAATGGTCTTAAGACGACAATCCAGATGACATACGCTTCTTTATTTAATGACGAGGCAGTGGAACTTGCCAAGGCAGACCATGAGGAATATGGTGACGAGATTGCATTATCTTTGCTTGGTCTTCCCTGCGAGGAGTTCCGTGAGAAGTATAAGACTAAGGATTTCTGTATCTGGATGTTTTCTATGGAAGATAAGAAATCCATCGTGGACGATGTGTTTGGCAAATTTCATGACAGATTCGGTTTTTATCCGGAATCTACGGGTTCCTACTATATGGATGCCGATCTGGTGAATTATGTGAAAGAGAAATATCCTATGGTGAAATGTGCCGTAGCGACTTGCTGGGAAGAGGGACCGAAAGCATATCACACCTGTAATAATTCATGGTATACCTTTATGGACGGCGGTCCGTGGGCACCTTGGATTCCGAGTAAACAGAATGTACATGCACCGGCGGCTAATGAAGCTGAGGACAGCGGTATCGTGGCAATTCCGCATTTGTCCCGCGACCTGATTGCATGTTATGACGGTAATGGTTCCAATTTCGGTACGCATCCGCAGAATGTGCTTAGAAGTATGAGTTATGACTCCAAGACATGGGAGTATCCGTACCTGTACAATCTGATCGATCAGTATCGTGATCTGGCAAAATATAACAACGGTTATGCATACAATATGATGTTCGTAGGTCCCGGCTGGATGAACAAGATGGGACGCTGGGAGGCTCCTTACGAGTTGCTGCTTAAATCCTACGAGGACGGCATGGCATATTACGGTCAGCTCAAGAAAGAGGGCAAACTGGAAGATATGACTATGGCTGAGTTTGCAGATTTCTATCGTGCCAACAGAAGACTTACAGAGCCTGAGTGTGCACTGTGGAGAGATATTTTGTACGGTTCGGACAAACAGTTGTTCTGGTACTGCGACCCTTATATGAGAGTCTGCGCAAATATGGATCAGGGCGGTGCTATCGTAGACCTGCGTCCTTATGCGGCGAAATTAGAGTGGCCGGTAGGTATCGGTACAAAACATGTGACAGATGCTTCCTATCCTTTCTTGATTCAGGAAAAATACAGGGCGGGTTACTTTACCCACTATGCAGGTGAAGGAACGATCAGAAGTGCAAAGCTGACACATAACGGGGAAGAAGTAGACTTATGTCTGTGCAGGACGAAAGCGCACTTCTCGCAGGAGGGTAATACAAGAATCCTTACTCTTGACCCTGTGGATATTGAGTTCTATGATCTGACAGTAAAATTGCAGACGAAGATGTATTTCGAGGAAGGCAGCTCCAATATTAAGATTGAGAGAAACATCTTAGAGATGAGTGATCCTGATGCTGAGGTAGAGATCAACGAATACATGGTGGCATGCTATGGTACTACAGAGTATTCCGAAGATATGTCCAATATCGTCCTGTCCGTTACAGACGGTACGAATACAGAGAAGATCGATTATGCGTACAAGTGCCGTGAGGCGCAGATTCAGGGCGCAACAGAAGCAGTGGCGGTCGTACCGGAAATCGAGACGAGAGTATCTATCAGCTGTGAAAAGAAGGATGCGGCAGGCTATATCAAGGAAGGTTACGCATTCTCACCGATGTTCACATTAGGTTATACGACAAAGTTAAAAGATAAGGAGGTATTTGCGACATGGCTCAATCTGGCAAAGGCAAATTAAATTACAGATGTCCCTCCTGCTTCATGAGAGACTTAGATATTGATATGTTTTATGATAAAGATAAAAAGGAGTACCATTGCATCCGCTGTCAGTATGTGGGGACAGAGGAGGATGTGCTTGAGAAAAATGAACTGGTGCGTTTCCGGTACAAGGATGCTATGAAGCGTTTTACGAAGTTTGATTTTGACTAAAACTAAGTCATGTTTGGAAGAATACCGCCTGCGGCGGACATTATTCCGGGCTGAGAAAGGTGAATGTTTATGAAATTCTATAAGGGTATGGACTTGTCCACGGTCTTGGAAGTGGAGCGCCTTGGCGGCAGATTCTACGACCATGGCGTTGAAAAAGATGTTTTTGATATATTACAAAGCTACGGCGTCAATGCGGTCCGCTTAAGACTGTGGAATGACCCTTATACGGAAGATGGAGTGCCTTACGGGGCGGGAACTAATGATCTGCCTGTTACGATTGAGCTGGCAAAACGTGCGCAGGCTCACGGCATGGATGTACTGTTAAATCTTCACTACAGCGATTTCTGGGCTGATCCGGGGAAACAGAGAGTACCTAAGGCATGGCGCGGTATGAATGCAGACCAGTTGGAGGAGGCGGTTTATCTTTTCACGAAAGATATACTTCTTGCCATGAAAGAAGCGGGGGCGTATCCGAATCTGATTCAGGTGGGAAATGAACTGACCAAAGGTATGTTGTGGCCGCTCGGACAGATGCCGAATTATGATAATCTGGCGCGGTTTGTCAGCGCCGGTATTCGTGGGGTGAGGGCGGTTGATACAGATATGCCGATTATGATACATCTGGACAATGGCGGAAATGCCGCAATGTACAGAGACTGGTTTGATCATTATATGGAACGGGGAGAAGATTTCCAGATTATTGGATTGTCCTATTATCCGTTCTGGCATGGCACTTTGGAGGATTTGCAGAGTAATATGAATGATCTGGCGGTGCGGTATGGCAAAGAGCTGATGATTGCAGAGGTTTCTATGGGATATACCATGGAGGATTATGCAGCATATGAGAAGCTGGCGCAGGACGAGCGCAAAGGGTATGCCACAAAGCCCGAACTTGTAGAGAAGATTCCTTTTCCTATGAGCAAGGAGGGGCAGAAAGACTTTATGTGTGCATTGTTTGAGGTGATAGATCAGGTACCGGAAAATAAATGCAGTGGTTTCTTCTATTGGGAAGCCGCATGGATTCCTGTAGCCGGTTCCGGCTGGGCAACAGAAGGTGCGTTGGAATATATTGAAGAAAAGGGTCCCTGCGGCAATGAGTGGGCGAATCAGGCACTTTTTGACTATGATGGTCAAGCTTTGCCCGCATTGGAAGCTATAAGGGAATATCAGCCGCATTTGCAGTAGATTTGCGCACAATCAATTGAGGGCGCAGCAATGTCCGGCTGATGGGAACATGATTGATCAGCGAATTGAGCGCATAGAAACCACACATGCCAAGTTCCAGTCTGTTCTGACGGATCGTGGTGAGAGGCGGCGTAAGCTTGGAGGAAATCGGAAGATCATCGAAGCCTATGACGCTGACATCTTCGGGCACGCGGCGTCCGCGCAGTCTGCATTCGGTCAGCACACCGGACGCCATAAGGTCGTTACAGCATAGAATAGCGGTAATACCCATGGACAGCAGGGTGCTTACATGGTCTTTGGCGGCATCTGCAACATAATAGCCATAAGGCATAGTAGCTTCGCTGAAAGGCAGATCATGAGCGGTCATACTGTCGATGTAGGCTTGGCGGCGCTGCTCGGAAATCATGGAGTTACGGGAACCGTTGATGAGGGCAATACGACGGTGGCCAAGACTCATCAAATGTACAATAGCATCGTCGATACCTTCAAAACTGTCGGTGCCTATATAGCCGACAGCAGGGTTTTTCTTAATATAATTGTCCAGAAGGATCGTAGGAATGTTGGTAGTGTTAAATTGCGTCATCCAATCGTCCTGCAAGGCATAGCCGATCATAAAGGCGCCTACATAACCGTTTTTCAACATATAGGTATCGTATTTTTCCATGGACTGGAAAAGCGGAGTGACGGGAGTTACCGTGACATCATAATTTTCGCGCGAAGCAGACTGGCGGAATCCGAGAATAATTTCATAGCCGAACTCTTCAGGGTTTTCATAGTCCATGTTTTCCACGAAAATGCAGAGTTTCCTTCGGTCTTTGCCCCGCATCTGTTTAGTAGTGTAACCTAGTTCTACTGCAGTGTCCAGTACGGACTGGCGCAGAGACTCACTGATATCGCTGGCACCGTTTAAACCCTTGGAGACAGTGCTGACAGATACGCCAAGCTGGTTGGCGATGTCTTTGATTGTAGCCATAAGAATACCTCACCTCAATACATTAGTATAATAAGAATAGAAGAAAAAAAGTTGAAATGCAAGCTATGTTGTAA
>CAMXBD010000082.1 GCA_947179245.1 uncultured Lachnospiraceae bacterium
CCCCAGACCAAGACCACGAAGCCGGTCCTCATCCTCGTCCCTTGCTGACAAAAAAATTACCGGTACTTCCGACTCCTTATGCAGTTCCTGCAACAAGGCAAACCCATCCCCGTCCGGAAGCATCACGTCCAGCAGAATTAAACCCGGCTGCTCTCTACGATAAACTTCTCTCGCCTCTCTGCAGCTGCCGGCAGTGACCACTGACACAAATCCCTCTTTTGTCAGAAAATCTCTTACCATTCTCCGCAGTTCCGGTTCATCGTCTACCAGCATGATTTTATATTCGTATATATTCATACCGCTTCTATCACCTGCCTTTAATATTCCTGTCCTCAAAATATCACACACATTTCTAAATCTTAGTTTACTATTTTTTCTTTCAGCATAAAAGACGATTTGCTGATTCTTAATGTAAATGTAATGTAGCCTTCATCCTGCTTTAATGTACCCCGTTTATTCTTACTGTAACAGGCAGCCGCTTCCGTTTCGTAATAAATGCCCTTTACATGGATGACTGTCTGGAATAAACATAGAAAGAGGATAATTATGACTACACAAAATCTGATTGAAACAAACAATCTGACAAAGCAATATGGCAGCGTCCGCTGTGTCAACTCTCTGCATATGCAGGTTCCGCAGGGCGCCGTCTACGGATTTCTGGGACCCAACGGCGCGGGTAAATCAACTACGCTCAAGATGATTCTTGGACTTGCCAGACCTACCGCCGGTTCTATCACCCTCTTCGGCAAGCCTGTGAATGATAAAAACCGCATCGGGCTGCTTGCCGACACCGGCTCTTTAATTGAATCACCCAGTTACTACGGGCATTTAACCGGCGAAGAAAATCTTCATATTCTTCAGACGCTCAAAGGCTGCCCCAAAGAGGATATTGACGAAGTGCTAAGAATCGTACGTCTGAACGAAGCACGCAAAAAGAAAGTCGGGCACTACTCTCTCGGCATGAAACAACGTCTGGGACTGGCTGCGGCGCTGCTTGGTTTTCCGAAGCTGCTCATTCTCGACGAACCTACCAACGGACTCGATCCCGCCGGCATTCAGGAAATGCGTGCGCTGATCTGCTCCCTGCCTTCCGACTACGGCATCACAGTCGTAGTCTCATCCCATCTGCTCAGCGAGATTGACCAGATGGCTGATCATGTAGGCATCATCCGCAAAGGTGAGCTGGTTTATCAGGACACGCTGGAAGCTCTTCATTCTCATGCAAAACAGCAAATCGCCCTGCGCACTGACCAGCCCGCTTCGGTTATCTCGCTGCTTCACCGGGATGGTATTGAAGTTGGAAAAGAGGACGACTATCTGCTGATTCCTATGATTGAAGACGATTATATAGCACACCTCTGCAGACAACTGATTGAGCAGAATATCGCATTATACCGCGTCGAAAAAAGAGAAAAGAGTCTGGAAGATATTTTCCTGTCTCTGACCGGAAAGGAGTCCAGTTTATGAAAACGTTAAAGTTAGAATTTTATAAGATTAAAAGAAGAAAAGTATGGCTGACCATGTTTGCCATGCTATTGGTACAGCTTCTGTGGGGACTCTGGGCTTTCAACAATCCCAAGGAATGGGAGTTAGAAAGCGGCTGGCTGTCGCTTCTGTATTCCCTGTCAATGTTAGACGGAATCATGGTGCCCACTATGATGTCAGTACTAGCTTCCCGTCTGGCGGACATCGAACATAAAGGGAACACCTATAAACAGCTGGAGACGCTGCGCAGTGCAGGCAGTCTCTACCATGCAAAAGCAGTATGCGGCTGTATCATCATTGCCGCCATGTTTGCTGTCCAATTCGCCTTTTTCATTACACTGGGCTACCATCTCGGATATGCAGGAAATCCGGACGTGAAATATTATTTGCTGTCCTATGTACTAAAAATTGCCAGCAATATATCTTTGTTTCTGCTTCAACTGGCACTGTCCATGCTCTTTGCCAACCAGATGGTTCCGCTTGTGGCCGGGCTTGGCGGTTCTATGGCGGCGCTGCTTCTGATGTTTGTCACAAACTATTCTTTCCTGCCTTGGGGCGGTAACTTAAGCGCAGCTCTTGTTATGTCCGATTGGGATGAAACTACCCGGATAAGCACTTACTATTACCGTACTTTTACGTCGGCTGAAACTGCTGCCGTGATTGCTATTTTCATCTGGATTACAGCCTTTTACGTCGGTGGACGGATCATCTTCACACACAGAGAAGCCTGAAGCGCTCCACAAATGACATTTATGTCATAATATATAAAAAAAGGAGAACTCTTATGAATTTATCACTACTAAAAACGATTAAATCCGAACGAATCAAACTAAAACGGAGCCCCGTCTGGCTCGCCTTCTTTGTACTGCCAATCATATCCGCTTTCTTCGGCACATTCAATTACGTGGCAAATCAGGGGGTCTTAAAAAAAGAATGGTACAGCCTCTGGACACAGCACTCTCTATTTCTGTGCTATCTTTTCATGCCCGCCCTGATCGGAACCTACTGTTCTTATCTATGGCGTTTAGAGCATATGCGGAATAACTGGAACAGCTTTCTGACTGCGCCCGTATCCCGGTTTTCGCTATATTGCGGTAAATTATCTCAAGCAGTGGTCATGGTCCTGATCGGCAACGCATGGATCTTTCTCCTGTATTGTCTGTGCGGCAAGATCACCGGTCTGCCCGGCCTGCCGCCCAAAGAATCTATCAGTTGGTTTGCCTGTGGTATTTTGGGCGGAATCGTAATCTGCTGCGTACAACTTGCCATCTCCATGGTGATACGCTCTTTTGCAATTCCTATTGGAATCGGACTGGCAGGCGGTATCGGCGGTCTTGTTATGACCAACAAAGGATGGGGACTATACTATCCTTACTCCCTCTACTGTATGGGTATGCGCGCCAACAATCCGAACTTAGCATTGGATACAAAAGTGTTTGTCATCAGCAGTATCATTTATATTGTCACATTTTCGGTTGTGTCAGTGATTGGTCTGCGAAAACATGAAACAGCTTTCTGATATGATAAAATCGAGGACGGAACATTCTTGCTGTTCCGTCCTCTGACAAAAACCGTTAACTCTTTCTCTGCTTATCCAGCAATTCCTTCAATGCTTCATCTCCGATGCTCACCCAAGCATCTTCCTCCTCTGCGTTCAGCCCCAGATACTCCCGCAGTGTAACCGGTTCATCACTAAATCCCCATTCCTGACTATAATCGTCAATCTCTTCAAATTCCACTTCTCCAGCCAGATATTTTTCTTTAAATTTCTTGTCTGTATTATCCATGCGATCTATGCCTTCCCTGCTATTATTTGTATGATTCTTTCATGCTGAATACACTATCGTTCCATAATCCATGACCTTACACAAGCCCGTCTGCCCGCGCCTTATCCGCTACCATCGTATAAGTCGGTGTTGGCACACCATACTGCTGTCCCAGCCGTTCTACTTCGTAGATCAGTCCGTCTATCTCAGATGACTTCCCGGCATATACATCCCTCTGCATAGAAGTACTCGCCTCAGGATCCAGCGTATCCAGAATCTGTAGATTGGTAGTCACAATATCTATTAGGAACGGAACTTCCATGGCTGTTGCCAACGCATCAATCTCTTTCATCAATTTTACAAAAGTGTCACGCGGTTCCCCGGTTATCTGCACATCTCCGGCAGACACATGATAGTACAGCCCACACGCCGCCATAGGCGAAACATAAGCAAATTTCTGAAGCGCATCTCTTCTGATGTTGTCTGAAAGCACTCCTTCAATACCGCTGTCTTTCAGGTCTTTCGCCACTTCAAATAACTCCGGTCTAAGTTCCTTCGGGTCACGTACCCCGTACACGATACGGAAAATATCACCCCGCATCAGGATCGTTCCCGGCTCTTTGATTTCACTCGCAATATAGATACAACCGTCTGTCACAAGCAAATCCGGTAATTTATCCTGAATCCTTCCGCCCGTACCATAAATATTCAGAATCGGAATCACTATCGTATTTTCCTTGGCAATCCGCCGGATAAAAGGAATCGTGTCTTCCAGCGAATAGCCTTTTACACAGACAAAAATAATATCCGGCTGCTCATCATAGTGATCCATATCGGTCGCTTTAATGGGATCTACAGTGTAGTTACCTCTCTTCGTAGTCTCCATCTTCAAACCATGTTCCTGAATCTGCCTTAAATGTTCACCTCTCGCAATGAGCGTCACATCCTTGCCAGCCTCTGTCATATAGGCACCTATGCCTCCGCCTGTGCCGCCTGCACCGATCACTAAATATTTCATTCGTCCTATCTCCTCATATAATCTAGCATCACTGCCTTATTATACCAAAAAGGAAATGAGCCTTTCAACCCATTTCCTTTTTGGTAATCCTTTTACTTTGTCGGCATCTGAAACCCCACAAGCGCCTTGTTCAGATAGTCGTTAAAAGGTTTCATAATTTGGAAAAGCTCTGCTGCTTTTGTAAGAAATGCTTCTGCATCGTCCAGTTCTTCATCCATTATCGGATATTCCAGATACCAACTCTTAAATTTTAAATATTCCGCTTGCGGGTGCTCTTTCTCATATCCCGCAGGAACATTTTTCAATGCTGTTCCCTTCACCGTGAAATACTTCTCAAACTCCGGCTCATGGATTATCTTTTCCCATTCTTTATCATTCCGGACAATATGATCGCGTATCATTGTCGTTGCGTCTTTGAACATATCTGCAAACAAGCCTCCGCCTAAAAACGACTGGTTGCCCGGTTTTATCATAAGATAATATCCGACAGGAACCGGCAGCTTACCTTTAGAAGAAATATGCGCACGGAATGCAGGATTATATGGTGATTTGTCATGACTAAAACGGGTATCCCTTACAATCTTAAACGTAAGGTCCTTCGGATTATTATGTAAAATTTCAGTATCAAACTTTCCGATTTCCAACATCAGTGCCTGCAATAATCCTTCAAACTCAGCATTTGCCTTTTTATAATCTTCTTTATTTGCATGATACCATTCACGGTTGTTATTCATGCCAAGTGCCAATAAGTAATCTATAATTATCTGTGTATTCAAATCTGTCATCTCCTTTACGAATTTTGAATAATGGAAAACTGGGTGGAATCCAGAAATTCCTGTATCAGATGTTTGGTGCGTTCAGGCGATTGGTAAGACTTACAGAACGAAAAATTCTGTGATAAATCGTCAATATCTTCCATAGCGCTTTTCACATCAAGCATGGTCTGAATGGAAATTTCTTGGGCTGACACATAATCCAGCTTCAGCGGGTTAATCCTATGGTTTTGTATTGCATAGTTGACCCTGTCTTTACATTTGCATCTGCCGCTGCCATATTCTCCACAATACTGTCCAAGAAAGTCCGCCATTTTTTTGCGTATTCTGGAAAGCCGCTGACGATACGCTTCCGGGGTCATATCCAAAATATCACCAGCAATACGGCTGTCAACTTTAAACATCGTTCCCAATATGAAAATACATCTGCTTTCCGTATCAAGACATTGTAGCATCACATTGGTACAGGACAGCTTAAGTTCCTCTGCCAGTATATTTTTTTCCACATTCTGCGTTAAATCCGGCACATCCCGTATCTTTCCATTTTCTATGTCGTCCCCATAATACTCAAAACTAAGCGGATAATGAGCAAACATATGTTTTTTGTAATTTTTCAGATGATTCACCGCAATGCTGAATACCCATGTCATAAATGTGCTGTCACCTCTAAAAGACGACAGATGCGTAATCATTTTCAGCAAAATGTCCTGCGTGGCATCCTCCGCATCCGCAAATGTGCCAAGCATCCGCAAGGATAAATTGAATACAATGTCCTGCACACCTGCGACAAGTGTTTCAAGAGCTTTTTTATCCCCTGCTGTGGCTTGATCAACCAAGATTTGGAATTCTTCATTCGTTTTTCTATTCATAGATTTACACCTCCTAATTTATTAGACAACGCTCCTCTGTCTTTGTGACACTGTATAAAGTTGTATAGTAAAACACATCATATAAATGTTTACATCTAATCTAAAGTAATCCGCTTTCAACAAGGAGGTATTTTCAGTGGAAAGAAAAATAAAGCTCGCACAATACGGGTGCGGAAAAATGAGTGTATACCTGATGCGGTATGTATTGGAGAAAGGCGCGGAAGTGGTCGCGGCATTTGACATGAATCCGGCAGTAATCGGCAAGGATATCGGCGAAATCATGGGAACAGGTAACACCGGCATCAAAGTTTCCGACGTCAAAGATGCAGACAGAATCTTAAGGGATCTGAAACCGGATGTCTGCATAATCGCCACACGCTCCACCATGATTGATGTTAGGGATGCTTTTACCATCTGTGCAAAGAATGGGGTAAACGCAATTTCCACCTGCGAAGAGTCCCTGTATCCGTGGAACTCATCCTATGAAATCACCAAAGAGCTGGATGCACTGGCAAAAGCAAATAACTGCACACTTTGCGGCAGCGGCTATCCGGATATGTACTGGGGCTCTCTCATTACAACGCTGGCAGGTTCTATCCATACCTTAAAGACAATCAAGGGCAGCAGCAGCTATAATGTGGAAGACTACGGCATTGCACTGGCAGAAGGCCACGGCGCAGGACTTTCAATTGAAGAATTTCAAAAGCAGATTGGCAATTATAATGGTCTGTCTTATGAGGAGACCGAAAAACTGATTGCTGACGGCGTAATTGAACCGTCTTATATGTGGAACCAGAATGGCTGGCTCTGTAGCCAGCTTGACCTGCACATTATTTCCCAGACACAGGAGTGTATTCCGATTACCCATAAAGATGATCTGGTATCAACTACCCTCGGCATGACAATCAAGGCAGGAAATGCCACTGGAATGTCCGCTGTTGTAACAACCAGAGCCAAGGAAGGAATCACGTTGGAAACCCGGTGCCTTGGCTATGTCTACGGTCCGGAAGATATAGACCGGAATGAGTGGACTCTGGAAGGCGAACCGGACACAACATTAGTGGTAAACCGCCCTGCAACAGTGGAATTGACCTGTGCAACACTGACCAACCGTATACCTATGCTGATTGACGCACCGTCCGGATATATCACCACCGAAAAGATGCCGGTAAATCATTATCTGGTAAAGCCAATGCATGAATATGTGAAAAACAAGTAACATCATTTAAAACTATTTGCAAAAACCATCTCTCTGCAACCTTACACAATTGTAAGTTACAACACACAAACTGTAAGTTAAATCGATGGAAGAGACTCTTCATATTTGATATCCTAATTTCAGAAAAGAAAACACCCCGTTACTTGCGGGAATAAAAGAAAAAGGAGATATAAAAATATGAAAAGAGCATTAATAGCAGCAGCTTCAATGGTAGGAATTATTGCAGTACGTATGATACTGTCAGTCGCTTTCAGCGAGCAGGTCGCAAATGTATTTACCGGCGTATCAATCGGTTTTCTGTTCTATTATTCTATTCTCAGCCACTGTAAAAGTAAGCCAAAATCGGCAAACTAATGTGCTGACTATCCGCCCAGCATATTGACGGCAAAGGTGTGGGGATAAGCCCCACACCTGCCATTCATTTATCATTCTACCCCTTTTACAGCCTTGTTGAATCTCAACATTGCCTCCTCAAGCACCACCCTTGGGCATGCAATATTGATTCGTTCAAACCCTTCGCCCGCTTCGCCAAAAATCACACCGGCATCCAGCCACAGTTTTGCTTCATGGACGATCATATGCTCCAGCCGTTCCTCCGTAAGTCCCAGTGCACGACAATCCAGCCAGATTAAATATGTGCCCTCCGGCTCAATTAATTTGATCTGCGGGAGATTTTCCTCCAGATAAGTTCTGACATAATCGAGATTTCCTTTCAGATAAACCTTCAATTCGTCCAGCCATTCCCTGCCCGTCTCATATGCCGCCTTGCACGCATGAAGACCAATCATGTTGACCTCACTGTATCCAACTGCAGACATCTGTTTCAAGAATGCTTTGCGTATCTTCACATTGGGAATGAAAATGTTGGAGATCTGCAGACCCGCCAGATTAAAAGTCTTACTTGGCGCGGTACAAATAATGCTGATTTCCTCAAAGGCAGGATCGACCGCAGTAAAAACATGATGTTTTCTTCCCTCATAGACAAAATCACTGTGGATTTCATCGCTGACCACCTTCACATTGTGACGCAGGCAGATTTCACCCATCCTTTGCAGTTCATCCATAGACCATACACGCCCTACAGGATTGTGAGGACTGCACAGCACAAACAGTTTTACTTCATTTTCTATGATCTTCTGCTCAAAATCATCAAAATCTATCTCGTAATGGCCGTCTCTTAATACCAATGTATTATCAACCAGTTTCCGATGATTATCCCAGATCACCGCACTAAACGGATAATAGACCGGCTGCTGAATCATCACGCTGTCTCCTTCTTTAGTCAACGCCTGAATCGCCGTGCAGATGGCGAAAACAACCCCCGGCGTTTTCACCAGCCAGTCCTTCTCCACATTCCAGCCAAAATAATCCCGATACCACGCGGAAACAGTCTGAAAATAATCGTCTTTACTCTCCGTATATCCATATATGCCAAACTGTGCGTCCGCCACCGCGCGTTCAATCACTCCCGGTGCCGTCCGAAAATCCATATCCGCTACCCACAGCGGCAGAATATCCGCAGGTTTCCCCCGCTCCACCGCAAAATCATATTTCAGACAGTCGGTATTCCTTCTGTCAATGATCTCATCGAAATCGTACTTCACATTCATTTCCTCCTTGTTCCACGGTCAAGTCCCCAGCGCCTGTTCCAGATCTGCAATCAAATCCTGCACATTTTCAATTCCCACAGACATCCGCAGCGTCATCTCGTCAATTCCGTTCGCACGTCTTGTCTCATCCGGCACATCTGCATGTGTCTGCGTAAAAGGATATGTCATCAGGCTCTCTGTGCCTCCCAGACTCTCCGCGAACTGAATCAGTTTTACCCTCTCCAATACCCTGTGTGCTGTCTCCTGTGTATCCACATGAAATGTCAGCATACCGCCGTATCCACCGCATTGCTTCCGTGCCGTCACGTGTCCCGGATGCTCCTCCAGACCAATGTAGAACACCTCCGTCACTTTCGGATGTCCAGTCAGCCATTTTGCAATCGCAAGTGCATTTTCCTGATGCTTTTCCATACGCACGGACAATGTCTTGATTCCTCGCAGAATCAGCCATGAGTCAAAAGGTGCAAGACAAGCGCCTGTTGTTTTAACCATCTCTCTTATTTTATCAGCAATCTCCGGACTGTTTGTTACAAGAAATCCGCCCAGCGTGTCATTGTGCCCTTCAAGATACTTCGTGGCGCTGTGGATAACCACATCTGCCCCTAAGTCTAAAGGATTCTGAAAATAAGGTGTCAAAAATGTATTATCCACAGCCACCAGACAGTGATGTTTCTTTGCAATCTCGCTGACAGCCTGTAGATCCGTAACCTTCATCATCGGATTTGTAGGCGTCTCTATGTAAATCAGCTTCGTATTTTCCTGTATCGCCGCCTCCACTGCCTGTAAGTCCGACGTGTCTGTATATGTAAACTGTATCCCGTTCTTCTCATTCACTTTCCTAAACTGCCGGATCACGCCGCCGTATAAATCGTCTGTCGCCACAACATGATTCCCCGGCACAAGCAGCTCCATGAATGCATTGACCGCCGCCATCCCCGTGGCAAATGCAATCGTATCCACTCCGTGCTCTAAGTCTGTTACAATCCTCTCTAATTCTTTTCTGGTAGGATTCTGCACTCTGTTATAATCATATCCCGTGCTGTGCCCCACTCCGGGATGCACATATGCCGCTGTCTGATAGATCGGGAAACTAATTGCACCTGTACTCTCTACCTGTTCCCTGCTGCCTTGCCCGTGAATACACACGGTATCTGCTTTGTAATTCATGAGAAACCTCCATGCTTTTTCCTATTAATCATATAGGAATTATATTTATCATACCATTTAGAATTTTTTTGTCAACCTTTTTTCACGATATTCATCCTTTTTCCTGCCTTTATCACTCCGTGGTCTTTGCATTTTCTTATCATAAAAATACTTGACTTTTTTTTTTGAAAGCATATAATTTCAATGGTTAACTGATTTTTACTTATTAATAGGTAGAAATATTTCGGAGGAAAACAGAATATGTTTATATTATTTTTTCTGATATGGATTATTTTCAATGGGCAGTTTACCTTAGAAATTGCTGCATTTGGAGTTGTGGTCGCCGGAGCAATGTATTGGTTTATCTGTAAATTTCTGGACTATAAACCCGGAGATGATCTTATATTATGCAAGAGACTTGTGCTGATATTCCACTATGTATTTGTGCTCCTCGTAGAAATCCTCAAAGCCAACGGAGCTGTTTTCAAGATGATCTATTCTGCCAAATACCGCTTGGAACCTGCAGTTGTGCATTTTAAGACCAATCTGCGCACGCCCTTCGCGCGGGTGCTTCTCGCCAATTCCATCACGCTGACTCCGGGCACCATCACAGTCAGCCTGAAAGATGATGAGTATGTTGTACATTGTCTGGACAAGGAGCTGGCACAGGGAATTGATTCATCTATATTTGTGAAATTACTGGAAAGAATTGAAAATGTCAACTAAAAGAGGTGTCTTATTATGGTATATCATTATCTCTACATCACAATACTTCTCATACTGTCAGTCATGCTTTTTGCCTGTCTTGTCCGTGCTGTCAAGGGTCCACGCATTGCGGACCGCCTCGTGTCGGTAAACATGATGGGCACAATGGTCATGGTTATGATTGCTATACTTGCCCTAATGTTAGATGAAGGCTATCTGGTAGATGTCTGTCTTGTTTATGCCATGATCAGTTTCCTCTCTGTAGTCGTTTTGTCAAAAGTATATATCGGTATTTATGAAGAGAAACGCTTCAAATCGGAAAATCCGAATGCCGAAGATGAAGGAGGTATGTCAGATGGGAGTCTTTGATTGGATCAGATTAATTTTGGGAAGCGCATTCTTAATCTGTGGTCTGGTAATCTTTTTTACAGAAATATTCGGCGTATTTCATTTTCAATATGTGTTAAACAGAATGCACGCCACCGCTATGGGCGATACTCTCGGTATTGCATCATGTATGATCGGACTGATGATTTTCTCAGGATTTAATTTTACATCCCTGAAACTGCTGCTCATCGTAATATTCCTGTGGTTTGCTTCCCCGGTCTCCTCCCATGTGCTGGCAAGACTGGAAGTGGCAACTAATGAAAATCTTGCCTCCCACTGCAGGGTCTACACGGATCTTGAGACATTGGAAGCAGAATTGAAAGATGAGCAAAATGAGACTGGAGGCGAAGAATCATGACCGCTTTTCAATGTATTCTGATGGGATTTCTGATCGTATGCGCAGTCTCCGTCAGTTTTTCCAAGAACCTGTTAAATTCCATTCTGATCTATATGTCCTACAGTCTGGTCATGTCCATACTGTGGGTATGTCTGGAATCTCCCGATCTGGCAATCACGGAAGCCGCTGTCGGCGCAGGTGTGACCAGTATTCTATTTTTTGCTACCCTTAAGAAGATTCAGGCTATCCGCATTGAGATAGACAAAAAGAAAGAGGAGGCTGAGGAAAGTGAGTAAATTGAAACCACAGAAAGAATATGAAAAAACATCCGCTTTCCGCTTTTTCCGCTGGCTGTCCGGCAGGAAAGACCCTTACCTCGGAGAGGTGGAAATGCATCCACAGGAGGAGACCCAGCTTCCGGAAGAAGCTATTATTGATCGAATGCGCGAAGCCCAGATGCGCCGTGATAAAGTCTACGACGATGAGCTTAACAAACCTGCACATCTGTTCCATAAAGTATATGTTGCTATGGCAATCTTTTTCTGTATTGCCCTAGTTGGTGTTTTGCTGGTAACTGTATCTTACCTGCCGCCAAGCGGCAATGCGTCAAACCCTGTCAATAATGTTGTCTCCGAACGCTATATAGAAAGCGGTCTGCAGGAAACAGGTGCGCTCAACATCGTAGCCGGCATGATATTAACATACAGGGCTTTCGATACATTCGGTGAGACAAATGTGTTGTTCATCGCTACCTGCTGTGTCATGATCCTGCTGATGGTTGATGATGCAATCCTGAAAAAGCAGGCTGTCATGAATGACCGCCGTTTCGAGCCAAAGAATGATGCCATCCTTCAAGGAACCGCTTTCGTTCTCTGCCCGATCATATTTATCTTTGGTATTTACATCATATTAAACGGACATTTATCACCCGGCGGCGGTTTCTCCGGCGGCGCCATCATGGGGTCGGGACTGATTCTGTACGTCAGTGCTTTTGGTTTTAAAAGAACACAACGTTTCTTCGATGAGCACATCTATAAGATTGCAAAAATTACCGCTCTGTGCATGTACGGCCTGATCGGAACCTATTTCTACATGACCGGTGCTAACGGAACAGAAAATCATATCCCGCTCGGTATTCCGGGTCACATTCTGAGCGGCGGAATCATTCTGCCTATCGACATATGCGTCGGTTTGGAAGTGGCATGTACAATGTATGCTTTCTATGCATTATTCAGAAAGGGAGGTCTGTAAAATGGGGGCAAATTTATTCACAAACTACGGCGAAGCAGTCGCCATGATCCTCTTTGGAATCGGATTTGGCAATCTGTTATTACAGCCTAATCTGATCAAAAAAATAATTGGTTTAAATATTATGGACACCGCAATCTATCTTTTCCTTGCAGAAAAAGGATATATTGCAGGACGTGTAGCACCCATTGTCGTAGATGGTGTACAGAACATGGAGGCTTACATCAATCCTATCCCAAGCGGTCTGGTGCTGACCGGTATTGTCGTATCCGTATCAGTATCCGCACTGATGCTGGCGCTTACAATCCGCCTTTACAGACGCTATCAGACATTGGATCTGGATGAAATATCGAAACGTTTGAAGAAGGAGGGGCTGTAATGGATTACGTACAGAATTTCCCTTGTATTTCAATTATTCTGTGTTTATTTGCCGGTATTATCAGCTCCGGACTTAAGGATAAAGCAGCTATGTGGGTCAATGCTGCTCTGTTGACAGTCAATACCTTACTGAGCGCTCTCACTCTGACATATACCCTTTCCATTGGACAGCCCTTTGTCTATGTGATGGGTAAATTTCCCGCACCGTGGGGCAATGAGATCCGCGTCGGTATACTGGAAGCTTTAATGGCGCTGTTTTTCTGCGTTATCATGCTGCTCTCCCTATTCGGAGGCAGACATAAGCTGGTAGAAGAAGTCGAAGAGGGCAAGCCCTATCTGTACTATGTACTGACTGACCTATTGCTCAGTTCCCTCCTTGCCCTCGTTTATACTAACGATATGTTTACGGCATATGTATTTGTAGAAATCAACACGATAGCCGCCTGCGGACTTATCATGATTCGTCAGAACGGACGCACCATAGAAGCCGCCGTAAGATATATGATTATGAGTCTCTTAGGTTCAGGTCTGCTGCTTCTCGGTCTGTGCATGCTCTATGACCTGACTGGCCACCTTCTGATGAGTAATATCAAGGAATCTGTCGCCCTGCTTGCGGCAAACGGTGAGTATACTATTCCTCTGATCGTTTCCATCGTACTGATGTCCGTCGGTCTGTGTATCAAGAGCGCCTTGTTTCCTTTCCATGCATGGCTTCCGGACGCATACGGATATTCCACCGTTTCCTCCGCCGCCATCCTTTCCAGTCTGGTGTCGAAGGGATATATTTTTCTGCTCATCAAGATCATATATCGCGTAATCGGTTTCAATATCTACCATGACAGCAGGATTATCGACATACTGTTCCTGTTTGGTCTGCTGGGTATGATATTTGGTTCTTTGAGCGCTATCAGGGAAAATGATGTCCGCAGAATGATTGCCTATTCCTCAGTAGCGCAGATCGGTTATATCTACATGGGATTCGGCATGGGCACACAGGTCGGCATGATCGCAAGCCTCTTCCATATCCTGTCCCACGCGGCAACCAAATCGTTGCTGTTTATCGCTGCTATCGGACTGACGGACGTATCCGGCGGAAGCCGCAAGTTCATTGAACTGACCGGCTCTGGCTATCGCAACAAATGGGCAGGTGTGGCTTTTACGGTAGGTGCTCTTTCCATGGTAGGTGTTCCGCTTTTCTCTGGATTTATCAGCAAGCTGTTGTTTTCACAGGCTGCCGTTCAGAATCACACTAAAATGCTTCCCGCATTGATCGTTCTTGGTATCAGTACGGTTCTGAATGCGATATATTTCATGAAAACGGTTATTCGGATTTATACGCCGATAGGCGACACCGCGTACACAAGCATAACCTTCAAAGATATGCCTGTATATGCTGTTGTCTTAGTGGCTTTTATCATACTAAATGTAATCTTGGGTACCAGTTCCCAGCCGGTCGTTGATATGATCCAGCAGGGGCTTGCCATGTTTGCGTAGGGGGGTGGCTATTTGAATCCTATTACTTAAACACAAAACAGAGCCACCCAGCCCCAGGAGGATAGCGTATGCCGTCTT
>CAMXBD010000083.1 GCA_947179245.1 uncultured Lachnospiraceae bacterium
CTGTTAAGCGTATCTTGCGATAATTCTATTGCTACAACTAAGATTCTGTTTGCAAAATGATTTTCTAATACTCTTTTATAAAATCCCGATTTGCAGTTATAATTGAAGTTTGTTTTAGATAGGAGAAAAAATTAAATGAGAGATAATAAAAACTGTATTGACAAACTGCATATACTGTATATAATGATATATAAACAGTATATACTTTGAACCGTGGCGGATTGTGACGACAGGATGCCGCGAGGAGGTTAACCAATGAGAATCATCATATCAAATCAATCCGAACTGCCCATCTATGCGCAGATTAAGGAGCAGCTGAAGGAACAGATACTAAACGGGCAGATTCCGGAAGGATCTACGTTGCCGTCCATCAGACAGCTTGCCAAGGAAGTGGGAGTCAGTGTGATTACCACTACGAGAGCATACAGCGATTTGGAGGCGGAAGGATTTATAGCGACCATGCAGGGCAAAGGAAGCGTGGTACTCTCCAAAGACAACAGCATGTTACAGGAACAGTACCTGCTGCGGATCGAGGAAGGGCTGAGCACGGCAATAGAAACGGCGCGGACAATGGGGCTGCCGGAAGAAGAACTGAACAGAATTTTTCAGAATCTTCTGCATGAGTCATAGGGAAAGGAATGATAAAGGTTATGGAACTGTTGGAAGTGCGTAACATATCTAAACATTATAAAAATTTTAGTCTGGAAAATATTGATTTTGTGCTGCCTAAGGGATACATCATGGGTTATGTGGGGCAGAACGGAGCAGGTAAGAGTACGACGTTAAACATTATCACGAATATATGCAAGAGTACCGAAGGCGAAGTCTATGTTGATGGCGTGACCTGCAAAGAAAATGCACTGCACTATAAAGAGTGCATCGGCTATATTGGTGGAGACTTCTATTATCCGCATAATTTTACGGTAAAGAATATACGCGGACTTTTGAAGAATTTCTACACCACTTTTTCAGTGGAAAAATTTGATGAAATGCTGGGGAAATGGAAGTTATCGGATAAGATGAAGGTGAAAGACTTTTCGCAGGGTATGAAGGTCAAGCTGATGTTTGCCTCGGTACTTGCCAGAGAAACGAAGCTGTTGGTATTAGATGAAGCGACTAACGGACTAGACCCTGTGGTGCGTGCGGAAATGTTGAAGCTGTTGCAGGAGTATATTGCGGACGGGGAGCGGAGCGTGATCTTTTCTACGCATATCTTAAGCGATTTGGAGCAGATAGCGGATTATATTTATTTTATCCATGACGGCAGGAAGGTACTCTATGATGCAAAGGATGAACTGTTAGAGAGCTATCTTCTTGTCAAAGGCGAGAGACGTGCCATAACGCAGCAGTTACAGAGGGAACTGATTGGTATTGTTGACAATGCCTATGGTTTTGAGGCGATTCTGCCAAGCGACAAGGCTGACCTGCTGACCAATGAATTTCATTTTGAAAAGCCGACGATAGACGAAATCGTGATTCATTATATTAAAGATAAGGAGTAGAGCGGTTGCGGGTGGAATGACAATAGAAGGGAGAGCAAGAATTGATGAAAGCTTTAAAATTTATGAAAATAGATTATATTAAGACGAAACAGCAAGTAATGTTCATACCGGTTTTTTTACTGCTGATTGCGGCAATCATGATAGCACCTGATTCCGATGTGCCTAATTATAGTGCAGTAGTGCCTTTTTGCTATATGATATTTATGATGACTATATTTTCAGCTACGCCGTTTGGCTCGTGCAGAAAGGAAGAGACAGGGTTTCTGCAGCTGCTTCCGGCTACAACGTGGGACAGAGTGGCAGGCAGATTCCTTTATGGTGTGTCACTGATGAGTATTGCAATCGTATTTGGGATAGCGGCGGTAGAGATCTACCGGATATTGGGATTTGAAATGAATGCAATGGATATACCGTTGTGCATGATAGTACTTGCTGTGGGGATATTGATCATGACGGCAGAATATATTTTCTTCTATCTGTTTGGAGAGAATACAAGCCAGAATCTTCTCGGCATTGTCAGAACGGTTCCGGGAATGTGTTTTTTCTTTGTGACAGCTAATTTGTCTAAGGAAATCAAAAAAGATTCGGAGAAAATGTTTCAAATAATGCAGGTGGTTGGGGAGCATTTGAAGACGATCGGGTGGGTCAGTATAGCCGTGGCGGTGGCAGCACTCATAGCGGCGAGCGTGTTTTGCGCTAAGGTGACGGATAAGAAGGATTGTTAAAGTTGAAGATAGAAAAGCGGGAAACTTTCAGAAAATGAAACTTTTCCCGCTTTTCATTCGTATTACTAATAGAAGCGTGGTAGAATATAAAAATATACACGATAAAACAAGGGAATATGACGGGATGGAGCACAAGTTTGAGAAGGAGCAGAGATGGAATTATCTGGTAGAGGAATATCAGACGATGCTGTACCGGATTGCTTTTTCTAATATGAGGAATCGGGCGGATGCCGAGGACGTGGTGCAGGAGGCATTTCTTCGTTATATGAAGGACGAGAAGCCGATTCTGAGCAGAGAGCATGAGAAAGCGTGGTTGATACGTACTACCATTCATATATGTATGGATATCCTGAAGAGCAGCTGGCACCAGAAGACAGTGGCATTGGATGAATCCTTGATGGCGGAGACGAAGAATGTGTATCTGCCTTATCAGATCAAGGATGATAAGACGCTGGAGGCGGTGCTTAAGCTGCCGATGCACTATCGTAATGCGATTTATCTTTTCTATTACGAGGATTATTCCATACAGGAAATTGCGGGAGTCTTGAACGAGAAGGAAGGAACCATCAAGACAAGACTGAGGCGCGGCAGGGAAGAAGTGAAGAAGATTCTTACGGAAAGGAGGCCGTAGAGTTTATGAGTATACAGGAAATAGGTTCAAAAGGCAAAGAGGGATTACCGGGGTATGTGAATCGAAAACAGTCCGGGAATGCTGAGCGGTTTCAGGAAAGTTTGATGCAGAATCTGAAATCTCAGGAGCAGGAGAACACAGCTTCGATCATAGAAAGAGCACCGCAAGGAGTTGGTATGACAGGAAATCCGGCTAGGATTCGTGTCAATGAGGTGACAAATACAGATGCTGTACAGACCACGGAGGTAAGACACATGAGCTATGAGGAGAGCGATAACATAGAGATTGCCGTGACGGAAGGGTATACACTTAAGGGAAAACTGGAAGGTCATCACGTTTATGTGGAGGCAAAATATGATGATGGCAGACTGGAAGCATATCATGTGGATACAGACAGGGTACAGGAGCGGACGGAGCATAGAATAGAGCAGTTTGCACTTGAAACAATAGACAGCCTGACAGGGTGATGTGCATAGGAACATATATGATATTGGGAGGAGAGTAAAAGATGATAGGATACAATCCATTTAACAAATTTTATCCGACAAGTGTTGGAAATAATGCTAACACAGCACAACAGATTAAGCAATATGCCGAAACGGCGGCAAGACGCAGACAGATGGGGTTGGAAGGTGATGGAGCGCCGGAGGATTCTTTTGCAGCAAAACTCAAGAAAGCAGATGAATATCTGGCATCAGGTGAAACATGCGGTGCAGAGGATTCTATAGGAATCATCTTACGACAGATGGATGAACCAGAGGCAGGTGGGCATGTGACCAAGGAAGTAATTCACAACGGAGTCAGGGTATCAGTGACCAAAGATGCGATGTATGGCAACAGCATTACCATTGGCGGCAGTGCAAAACCGGACTGGATTCAGGTTAACACTTCTGTAGGTACAGTCAATATTGACTTAAATGATTTGGACAGTCTGATGAAATGTCTGGATATGTTTTCACCGGAAGACATTAATGCGATTCTGCGTAAGATTACGGAAGTCAGACAGTCCCGTGACGCGATGCAGGAGATTGACAATATGAAGAATACGCCGGTACAGCAGGCGGAAGACAAAGAAAAGGAAGAAGAGTAGAAAGACTATAAGCTCATAGAATTTATGATGACGCATCATAAATTTGTGGTATACTGTTGTAGATAAGGACAGGTACAGACAAATGCAGAAAAAGATAGCGATCATCAACGATATAGCAGGATTCGGGAGATGTGCCGTCGCGGTGGAACTTCCCATTATTTCATATATGGGTGTACAATGCTGCCCGGTGCCGACGGCGATTTTGTCTAATCATATGGGTTATCCGAATTACTTTATAGATGATTATACGGATCGTATGGAGATATATATCGAGAACTGGCGTAAGCTTGGACTCACATTTGACGGGATTGCCACCGGATTCTTAGGTTCAGTGCAGCAGATTGAGATTGTGAAAAGCTTTCTTGATTCTTTTCATAAAGAGAATACACTTGTGATTGTAGACCCTGTTATGGGTGATCATGGCAGGTTATACTCTACCTATACAGAAGAGTTGTGCAATAGAATGAGGGAATTAATAAGGTATGCAGATATTACAACGCCGAATCTGACAGAAGCGTGCAGGCTGGCAGAAGTGCCTTATCGGGAAGGCGCGTGGCGTAAAAAGGAATTATATGCTATGGCGGAGCAAATCGCGTCGCTCGGACCATCGCGGGTGGTAATCACAGGAATTCCGCAAGGTGGTTTTATTGCCAATTATGTCTATGAACGGGGAATGGAGCCGCAGATCATCCGCACACACAGAGCGGGCGCGGAGCGTTCCGGAACCGGTGATGTATTTTCTTCAATCATTGCCGCGGACGGGGTGAACGGTGTACCTTTCCATAAATCTGTGCGCAAGGCATCCGGCTTCGTGAAAAAGTGTATTGTGCGCTCGGATGAGCGCGGAGTGCCAAAGACAGACGGTGTGTGTTTTGAAGAGATATTGTATCAATTAAAGAGGAACTAACGCGTTAAGTAATATTCTAATTCAAAAGGATACCCGTCTTTCTTATTTTGGTCTGACAGGGTATCTGTTTCTATAATACAGAAATTTTCATCTCTTAATACTTCTTTCATTTCCTCCTTTACGGAAGAAAAGTCTGACATATGGGTAGAGATTTTGCGGCATGCATAGTCTCCTTTTGACAGTGTGTGGAATGCATTTTCAGCCGCACTGATGTCTTCGGAGGTATTTTTTTCCGGAATCTGGTCGATTGTCAGGAACATATAACGTGAGTAAATACCGTTTTTGTATTCGTGGAGCACCCCTGACGGATAAGAAGCCGTAATGCCGCGCTGCTGGGCAGTAACAAACAGTTTCAGGATGTGTTGGCCATAGTATTTGGGGGTATCCATCTCATCGAGCGGTACGATGAGCAAATGCCGCTCTTCTATAGTGCTGTGATAGAAACCGTCGGGCAGCAGAATGCCGCTCTTGCTCTTGGGAATCTTCGCCATACCTGTGATGGAGCCCGACATATTTTGCAGAGTTTCCTGTAGGGTTCCAAGACAGTTGTGAATTTCGAGAATCTTTTGTTCGGCAAGAATCTTGCCATCATAGAGCAGTTTCTGCAAATTGATGGAATCGTTCTCAACGTAGTTATTTAAATCTTTTAACGGGATTCCCAGTTTAATGCAGACGGTGATAGCGTCCAGCAGATAGAGTTGTTCCTCGGTGTAATACCGGTAGTTGGTCTCTGTATTGACAAATGCCGGTTTTAAAATGCCGATCTGGTCATAATAGCGCAGAGATTTGATGCTGACATTTTTAAGTTTGGATATTTTTCCGATGGACATATATTGACTCATTGCTGTAGATGCTCCTTTAATGTAAAACTATAACCCATGGTTAGAGTTCTATAAGTCATATTTTGTCACATCTTTTTATGAAAAACAACCCTTTTAAAAAAACTTGTGGTAACAAAAAATCCGCATACAATATCATGTATGCGGATTTGATTCGAGTTCGCGAAGCGAATCTCGTAATCGAGCTTCGCTCGATTTTTTAACCCATGGTAACTACCACATCGTAGTCCGTCTTTCCTTTTTCATAAGGCACGACACAGCCGGAGAGCGTCTTACCGTCTACCGTGATAGATTTTACACCCTTCTCAACATTGTCGGGATTAACGACCTTGATCTTGTATGTTCCCTCGCGGAACTTTCTGGTCAGTTCAAAATCACCAAAGCCTTTTGGTACACAGGGATTGATGCTGAGTCCTGTGTGTGTAGGATATACGCCAAGGATGTGCTGTGATACATTGACAAATGTCCATGCGGCAGTACCGGTCAGCCAGCTGTTCTTAGCCTCGCCCGGAATCTGTGCGTCTGCACCGGCAACCATCTGGGAATATACATAAGGTTCAGTCTTGTGAATCTCACTGATATCCTCTACATAGGCAGGACATGTCTTACGGTAGATCTCAAAAGCTCTGTCACCGCGTCCAATCACTGTCTCAGCGATGGAAACCCAAGGGTTGTTGTGGCAGAAGATACCGGCATTCTCTTTGTATCCCGGCGGATAGGAAGAGATTTCACCCAGTTCCAGATGGTATCTGGTGTATGCGGGCTGCAGGATCATAACACCGTATTCGGTATCCAATTTTTCTTTAACAGAATCAAGAGCCTTCTCGGCAAGCCCTTCCTCTACACCGATTCCGGCAAGAGGGCAGAAACCGTTGGATTCGATAAAGATCTGACCTTCGTCACATTCCTTGGAACCGATCTTTTTGCCGTAGGCATCGTATGCACGAACGAACCAGTCGCCATCCCAGCCGTCTTTTAATACGGCGTCATACATTTTCTTTACTTCAGCGCGGGCATAATCAGCTTCCGCCTGATCGCCCATCAATTCACATAACTGTGCATATTCCTCACCGTATTTCACGAACATACCGGCAATAAATACGGATTCTGCAACGGGACCTTCGGAGGGGCCGAAAGTCTGGAAAGACTCACCGGGATGCTCGGAGAAGCAGTTTAGGTTCAGACAGTCATTCCAGTCTGCGCGTCCGATCAGCGGTAAGCTGTGAGGTCCTTTGTGTGTTACGATGTAATCAAAAGAGCGTTTTAAGTGGTTCATCAGCGGCTTTGCCACACTCATATCATTATCGAAAGGAACCATCTCAGTCAGAATGGAAGTATCGCCACTCTCACGAACATAAGCGGAGGTACCAGCGATCAGCCATAACGGATCGTCATTGAAACCGCTGCCGATGTCGGAATTACCTTTCTTAGTCAACGGCTGATATTGATGGTATGCGCTTCCGTCTTCAAACTGTGTGGATGCAATGTCAATGATTCTCTGTCTTGCACGGTCGGGAATCAAGTGTACAAAGCCCAGCAGATCCTGACAGGAATCTCTAAAGCCCATGCCGCGCCCGATACCGGATTCGTAATATGAAGCGGAGCGGGACATATTGAATGTTACCATACACTGATATTGATTCCAGATATTGACCATGCGGTCAACTTTGTCATTGGAGGATTTTACGCTGTACTTGGATAACAGGTCACTCCAGTATTCATTAAGTGTTGCAAAAGCTTTGTCAACGTCGGCATCAGTCTGATACTTCGCCAGCATTGCGTTCGCGGGTTTCTTATTGATGATATTGTGAGATTCCCATTTATCGTCTTCGGGATTCTCTATGTAACCCAGAACGAAAACAAAAGATTTGGATTCGCCCGGAGCAAGTGTCACATTGATCTGATGGGAAGCAATAGGTGACCATCCTCGTGCGATGGAGTTTGCAGCCTGACCCTTCTCTACTGCTTCAGGATTGGCAGCGCCGCGGTATGCGCCTAAGAAAGCGTCGCGGCTTGTGTCGAATCCATCCACGGTCGTGTTGACGGAATAGACTGCATAGTGATTTCTGCGTTCTCTGTATTCAGTCTTGTGATAGATGGTGGAACCGATCACTTCGACTTCACCTGTACTTAAATTACGCTGGAAATTTCTGGAGTCATCGTCTGCATTCCAGAGGCACCACTCTACATAGGAAAAGAGGGATACTGTCTTTGACGCATCGCTTTTGTTGGTCAGCCTGACCTGACTGATTTCGCAGTTGTCGTCCATGGGAACAAAAGTGAGCACAGAGGCTTCCAGATTATTTTTTGCACCGGTAAAACGGCTGTAGCCGATACCATGACGGCACTCATAGCTGTCCAATTCTGTCTGAGTGGGTTTCCAGCCCGGATTCCATACTGTGTCGCCGTCTTTGATATAGAAGTATTTGCCGTTGATATCGTTTGGCACATCATTGTAGCGGTAGCGTGTGATGCGCAGCAGCTTAGCATCTTTGTAAAAGCTGTAACCGCCGCAGGTGTTGGAGATCAGACTGAAGAATTCGTTACATCCTAAATAGTTGATCCACGGTAAAGGGGTCTTGGGTGTGGTGATGACGTATTCACGGTTGGCATCATCAAAATAACCAAATTTCATAGTGATATTCTCCTTCTCTTAATACATAGCTTTGAAAATAAAATTGATGCGAAATACAGAAAACGATTAAGATTAAATATAAATCTGTACATCGTGCCCGTGAACGATGACCTGTTAGTGAAACACCGAACGGGAGATATACTATCAACATAATGATAATGCAATTATACAGAAAACGGATATGAAATGCAATAGCAATCACATTTTAAGGCAAAGCGTAAAGGCAATATTAGGAAAAAACGAAAAGAATCAAACAAAAAAATAAAATAAATATTGCAAAATTTTTGTAAGTGAGATAGACTAAAAATACGTAAACGTTTAAGAGATGGTAAACCGTGAAACGATCAAACGTAAGAGAGGACAGGGGCTTACAGTATGGTATCAATGAAAGATATTTCAGCAGCATGTGGCGTATCCGTGGCAACTGTAAGCAAGGCGCTGAACGACCACGGCGATATCGGGACAGCAACGAAAGAGCGTATCAGACAGGTGGCGAAAGAGATGGGGTATTTCCCTAATTCAGCCGCTAAAGCACTTAAGACTAATCGGACACATAATCTTGGGGTACTGTTTGAGGAAGAAGATCATAGCGGTCTGACACACGATTATTTTGCGAGTGTGCTGGACAGCTTGAAGAGTACCGCTGAGGAGAAGGGGTATGACATCACTTTTGTCAATGGATGCAGAACCAGACCGAACAGAATGTCATATTTAGAGCATTGCAAATATAGAGGATTTGACGGAGTAGTTCTTGTGTGTGTCAATTTCTATGATCCAGAAGTGATGGAGCTTGTAAGGAGCGATATTCCGACTGTCACGATTGACCATTTGTTTAATAATGTGTGTGCGGTCATGTCAGATAACATCAAGGGGATTCATGATCTTTTACATTATGTTTACGACAAGGGTCACCGCAGAATCGCGTACATTCATGGAATAGATTCTGCCGTAACACAGAAGCGGTTGTCTTCTTTTTATAAAACGGCGGCAGAGCTGGGGGTGAATATCCCCGATGAGTACATAAGGACAGCGGCGTATCGTGATACGAAGGGTGCATATGTTGAGACGGAGAAACTACTGGATTTGAAAAATCGTCCGACTTGTATTTTTTATCCCGATGATTTTGCATGTTACGGTGGAATGAATGCGATCAATGAGAGAGGGCTGCGCGTTCCGGATGATATTTCGGTAGTCGGATTTGATGGAATCATGATCGCAAGGCATTTAGAACCGAAGTTGACTACGCTTCAGCAGGATACGAAGCAGCTTGGCATGAAGGCGGCCGAGAAAGTCATCAATCTTATTGAAAACCCCAAAATTACATTGATTGAGCAGATTGTTGTGGCAGGTGAGGTGTATGCGGGTAACTCAGTGGCAGAAGTATAATTAATATATAGAGGGGTCAACAGGGCATGCCGTATTACGCGGTGTGCCCTGTTGCAAATTCCCCGATTTGAGGGTATAATGTTCGCGATGGCAATGAGCAGTGCGTGCACTGCGGGGTAACGGGGCACGATAGGGCGAAGCAGACTGCGGAATCGAGGATAAAATGTCTGACATTATATACGGCACAGAGAAAATCAGAGCATACGACGGACTCGTAAGATTATGCGAGTACGCGGGATACACCGATGCGTGGTGTGATGAGTTGTGGAATGAGATGCTGTCTGATAGAGAATTGTATGACGAGTTTGTTTACTATCTCGAACATCATATGCCTGCAGATACGATGAAAGTGTGCGGCTATTCTTTGACTGATCTGTATGTATGGCAGATGGAAAGATATAATCTGCATAGAGATTCCGGGAAGAATACAGAGCAGTGTAATAAGGAAAGACTGATCCTTCAGGCTTTTCGATCGATGGAAGATATGAAGAAAGAGCCCGATGTATTTATAAAAAGGCTGAATGACGGGGTAGGAATGGATAGGATATAGACGAAATTGGGAAGAAAGGCACAGTTATTGATATGAGCAAAGAGGAATTTATTGAAAAGCTGCAGCGCGCCCTTGCCGGAGGATTAAACAGCAGTCAGGTTGCGGATAATATAAGATATTATCGGGAGTATATTGATTCCGAAGTGCGTAAAGGACGTAGGGAAGAGGAAGTACTGGCACAGCTTGGAGAGCCGAGACTGCTGGCAAAAAGCATTATCGAGGCGAATAAACATGCCGGTACAAGTTATGGCTCGAACAGAGAGTATGATGAGGAAGTGACGGCAGGCGGACAGCATTGGGATTCGACGGAGGATCAGCCTAATATTAAGAGAGTCATGCTTCCGGGCTGGCTGGTCATGCTGATTGCTACAGTGATTGTTATCGTGGTTATTGGCTTGGTGACTTCACTGCTTTATCTTTTTGCACCTGTTATTATTGTGGTGCTGATTATTGTGCTGATCGTCAAAGTTTTCCAGAGTAATTCGAGGAGGTGAGCTGTGCGGCGCCGCCTGATAGAAGCGAATAATTTTTGTTAAAAATGCCCTTTTGCGGGCATTTTTTATTATATTTAAAAAAAAGTTGAGTGAAATTCAATCTTTTGTAACAGAAATGATGCAAAAATGATGCATTGATGTTATATAATCAGATATCCTGTGATGAGGAATACCGGCTTACATCACAAGAATTGGAGATTGTGTGGTTATGAAGAAAAAAAGATTTTATCAGATATTGATATTGACGACGCTGATTATAGCAGTCTTTTGCATTTTAGTGATAAATAAGAAAATCAGAATTACTCCGATATTTGCCGGCGGATTTGAGGTGAGAGGTGTTGATGTGTCCCACTATCAGGGGACGATCGACTGGGAGAAACTGGCGGGGCAGGACTTGGACTTTGCATTTATTAAGGCAACAGAGGGAAGCGGTCATGTTGATGAATGTTTCGCGGATAACTGGCAGGAAGCTGGGAAAACCGACCTTTATATCGGTGCTTATCATTTTTTCAGCTTCGATAGTGACGGCGAAAAGCAGGCGGAACTATATATTGATACAGTGGGCAGCCTTGATGGAAAAATAGCGCCTGCGGTTGATGTGGAATTTTACGGGGACAAGAAGAGTAATCCGCCCCAAAAAGATGAACTGGTCAGTGAGCTCAAAAAGATGCTGGAAACGTTAGAAGAACATTATCAGGCGAAACCTGTTATTTATACGACTTATAAAGTATATCATGAATATATTAAGGGGGAGTTTGACGAGTATCCTCTGTGGATCAGAAATGTTTATTATCAGCCGGTTTTTACGGCAGGGAATAAGTGGACATTCTGGCAGTATACGGATACTGCGGTTTTAGAGGGATATCAGGGGACAGAAAAATATATCGATATGAATGTGTTCAGAAGAACGCGGGAAGAACTGGAGAAGCTGATTGTACGGGGTGAAGGGGCAGGACTTTCATCGGAAGAAGCCGGATTTGAAGATGCAGACAATTCCTTGCCGGATGATGAGGAAGAGAGCGTAGAAAAGAAAATAGAAAAGGAATTTACAGCAGGTCACTGCAATCTTGTATATGATGGCGGGTGGATGCAGGTTTATTCCTACTTGGGGATGAAAAATGCTCTTTATGTTCTTACGCCGGAAAGTAAAACTGTTATTTATCCGGTGCAGAATTTCTGGGTAGATCAGGAACAGGAGTCTGTCTGGATATTGGAAGATAATGAAGAACTTCAAATACGAAGAATGGATTTAAGGCAGGATCATTTTCTGGAAGATACTTTGATACTTGATGCTGAAGCTATGGAAGCATTGATTGCGGATACATATGGTCTTTTTATGGAAGAGGAGCGGGCGGTCTTTTGGGATTCATATGCGGGTTTGTCCGGCAGCGAGGAGAATGGGCAGATTTCTTTGGGTGGGATCATGTCCGGCGTCTATAAAGAGACAAATGAAGAGTTTGAGATCGTTTACGAAATAGACAGAGAAAGCGGAGAAGTAAGCGCGAAGGGGTATCTTCAAAATCTTGGACTCCATCCGTTGTATCAGGAATTTTTATTCAATAATCTGACAGTAAACAATCTTTTTGCAGGTAATGAAACGAAACTGGGGAAAAATTTAAGTTTTTTTGATGATAAAAATTATTTGTCGGAGTCTGGCGATTTTCAAAAACAGTTTGCGTTAGTAGATGTTGATGAGGACGGAAGAGACGAAATGCTTTTTCGTTTGAAGCAGACAGATGGGACGGAAGAACTGGTTTATGTATTGGCGGAAGAGAAAGACATGCTGATCTGCAGGGATATTGTAAGAACGGGTTCGGCATATGGTTCAGATAATAAAGAAGAAACAGAAAACTTTAAGGAAGGTATGATACGCTGGTTTGACTGTGCATCCTTTTTGGAGATTCCCGCAGAGAACTGCAAGGATTATAAAAGCCGGGAGGAGGTCTTTGCGTCGGTTGAAGAAGGAGACTTTACAGTTGTTGCAAGGAAATATGCCGATCCGGACATTATTATAGAAGAACTGGAAATGGCATATGAGTCAGATGGAGATAGCAGAAGGATAGAACGATGTGATATAGACGGGGACGGTTTTGATGAGCTGTTACTCCTGAGCAAATATGAGTTTGAAGATTATGAGCGGATCGGCTTTGTTTTGGATTACAGAAACGGAAGGGCAATATGTACTTATCTCGACTGGTGCGACGGAAATGAATGGCTGCTTCTGGGAAATGAGGGAAAATTGATTCATTGTTCATCCAGTGGTTCGTGCGATTACTATGGTCTCATGGAATGCACCTTAAATGCCAGAGGCATCAAAGATATTGATTATACGGGATATGGAATTGAAGTCTTCGGTATTTATGAACCCGTTGAATCAGGTTTGTGGTGGTGGGAAGGACAGCAGCCGGAAATCACCCAGCGAGGAATTTACTTTGCAAAGGTGCGCCCTAAAAATGCGGAGGAGATAGAGGATGCCGGTACTGCTGACGGATGGGTCAAAAAATTAATCTCGAAAGAGCAGTTCTTAGAGGAATATGCAGAACTGACAGGGGAAGATTTTGCATTGTGTGTTGATTTGGAAAGGGCGGGTATAATCGTTGCGGACATGAAAGCCGGCGGATTTTGCTTGGGATATACAGATAAAGACTGGTTCTTGAGAGATTACGATTTTGAGGGAAAAGAGCCATTTTATCAGTATCTTGATGAAAACGAGGAATTACAGCTTGAACTTTACTATGATGAAAGGACAGGCAAAGGGTGCGGCATCAGGTATTATCCGGAGGATAATCGGACACCGCAGGGCTTTCATTTTGACAATTCAGCGGTAGAGTCAGTCGATGCTGAATTTTTGCAGGAAAGGCTTAATGCCGACCCGTATGAACTGCTTGCAAGAGACGGGACTGACTTATCGAAAGATGAGTGGATAGAAGATTATGAAGAAAATATTGAATACACAAACGATGGCAGACCTAAGTATTTCGTGTCACATGGATGGATTACTTATTTTGGTGAAGAGCATGAGCTTCAGAAGCTGCTGGAGATAGAGTTTACTTATAGAGAGGACGGTACACTAAGAAGGAGAGATTATGCGCATAATACCGGGGCGCTTGAGACATGGAATAGTGTGATGCATAGCTTTTATGATACGCAGGAAAGACTTCTTTATGAGGATTGCTATATTACCCATGGAAGCATGGATTATTATTACATTTATCAGGACGAGGAGGAGATTCCGTCCTATTGTCTGGCTCTGGATCATGATCTTGGGTGGATACATGCAGAAATGATGTCGGTTCATGATCTGGTAGAGGATGAAAACGAAAATCTACTAAGCAATATCCCCTTAGTGAGCAAGCTCCCACGGGGACGTGCGTAGTAGAATGAGCCATGCACATTCATAATTTGCTTCGCAAATTATGAATGACGGGCATTCGCCCTATAGAATCTACAAAGCAATATCCCCTTAGTGAGCAAGCTCCCACGGGGACATTGCTTAGTAGATTCTGCATGGCTCATTGCTGAAACAAAATAGACCATTTGAGTAAATGGTCTATTGAGGGGAGTATATATAATTAATATATAAGGGTCTGTAGATAGAAGTTGAAGGGTTGTTTCTATCTAAAATTATTATTATATACCTGTCTATTATACAAATCTCAGAGCCCACGAGACCGAGGCTGAGAGCGTATGCCGTCTTCTGCTTGAAAAAAAAAA
>CAMXBD010000084.1 GCA_947179245.1 uncultured Lachnospiraceae bacterium
TATTTAATCATATAATCATAAAGGAAAAGATGGGAAAATCTTTAAATTTTTCTTAAATCAACCCCATAAAAGCGCCTAAGTTTCCTCTCCTGCCCTTACTCGCCCTATGGGAAAAAAGATATTCGCTGTTGTGACAGGTGCATATATCCGTCACTTGAATATTATTGGCAGGAATCCCTGCCTCCTCTAACACTATTTCATTGGCGCGCCACAAATCAAGCTGATATTTGCCATTGCCCTTGTCAATCAGTATCATATCCGTCTGTCCCGGCATCCTGAATTCCTGTGCGAAAGCATCCGCAACATCTTCACTTACTTCATAACACTCCTGACAGATGGAAGGTCCGATTGCGGCAACAATATCTGCCGGATTGGTTCCGTAAACCTGACGCATTTTCTCCGTTACACACCTGCCCATCCGCGCCACCGTGCCTCTCCATCCGGAATGTGCCAGTGCAATTGCACGTTTTCTTGTATCCACAAAATACAGCGGGACACAGTCTGCATAGAATGTGGCAAGCACTATCCCCGGTTCATCTGTCAGAAGTCCGTCTATATCCGTATAATCCCGCGGCTGTATGATCCCTTTACCGCCGTCCTCCTTCCCTGCCACTCTTAAGTTTACGGTATGTGTCTGATCAGAACAGACAATATCACTCAATTCACATCGAAGCACTCCCGCGATCCGCCGGAAATTCTCGTCCACGTCTGCCTTCTCATCTCCTCTTGTATAGCTCAAATTCATTGATCTGTATATATCTTTGCTGACACCTCCCAGCCTTGTAGAAAAAAGATGCCTCACCAAGCCGGTCTGTTCCAAAAGAGGAAACGTAAGATACTCTACTTCCCCTGTTCTATTCTGTTTAACCTGTAATCTGCTCTCATGTCTGTACAATTCCATCTGCGCTGTCATACCTCCTTTTTGTAGATAAATCGTCTATCGAACTCTATCGCACCGGCACAATACTCTGTTGCCTCAACAGTCATCTCGTGATGTAATAAAAAGCATTCTTAATCCATGTAATCTGCCCGCCATCAACAGCAACCACATCAAAACGAATAGGTGTATCCTCCCCAAGGTGATGTATTACACGGTAATAATCGGCTACCCTGCATATCCTTTTCTGTTTCGTATAGCCTACAGCCTCCGCCGCACTCCCCTTTTTTGCGCTGCTCCGGTATTTCACCTCAAAGAACACGAGATAGGTTCCGTCATACCCTACGATATCTACCTCACCCTGTCTGCACCGAAAATTATGCTCTTTGAGATTGATACCCTGTGACATCAAATAGGCACAGACCTGCTGTTCCTTCTGTGCCCCTATTTCTCTTGTATTCATCTGTTCCTCATTTCTTCATACATCTTATTGTCCGCCATAAACCATAGCTCTACGCCTTCGCCATCTTCGCTCTGATCTTATCCATGGAATCCACGAATACAAGAATCTCCGCAACTACTTCATACAGTTCCGGCGGAATCATATCGCCGATTTCCAAACGTGACAAGGTATCTGCCAGTTTATCATCGCGATGAACCGGTACGGCCGCTTCCTTAGCCTTCTCTATGATACGCTCCGCCAATTCTCCCCTTCCGGAAGCAATGACGCGCGGTGCTTCCTCAGAAGGATCATATTCTAATGCAATAGCCTGTTTTGGTTTTTTGTTTTCTTCTTTAGCCATCGCTTCACCCTCCTCTTATATTAAGCCCTCATGTCAAAAGAAGTTTTGCTGAGTACAGAAATATTTTTCTCATGATTGAGAATCGTATTCATGATACTGCCACCCTGTTCTTCCTCTTCTTCTTTGGTTCTAAACTGAGCTTTCAACTCGTAACCTCTCTTGGCAAGCCTTTCATCCAGCAGGGAGATATGCTGCTCGATCAGATCCATTGCACTCTCGTCCTGCAATGTAAAATTGGTATTCACCCTATTCTGCTGCATAGTCACATATACATCAAGCGCTCCTAAATGCTCCATATCCAGATGCAATAGTGCACTGACATTTCCGTCCTTTGCCGCCAGATTTTTCTTGTTCGTATAAACATACAGATCCCCATGCGCATTATTTCCGATCATTTTAAGAGGTAACTGCACATACGGAAACATATGATTCATCTGATTCATAAAATCTATATTATTCTGTATGTTCTGAACACTTTTCGCCAGTGGCGCATCTGCCCTGCCCGCCGTCTGCAGCGCTTCATGCAGGCGCGCACTCTGCTCTCTGACCCTCTCATAGAGTTCTTCCACCTTATTCGGATCAGCCACATCTTTAGGCTCAATCAGCCATTGCCTGCCCACCTCTGATTTCAAAAGGGTTTCAAATTCCTTTCCTTCTAACAATCTTTCCATCATGCGCACATGCATCTGGCTTGCACCTTCCTTAGGCATAAACCCGCGTATCAGTGTAAGTACTTCTTTGGCCGGTATTTCTCCATTTTTGATCTGTTCCGCTGTGCCTTCGTCTACCCCCAGCTCCTTAAGCATATCCCCCAATGCATTCCACTGCTTATCCGTAAGTACAACGGACTGCTGCGTATTCTGTCCTGTCACGCCGTCGGATTTTGAAGTTTCCGCCATATCAATTATTACTTCCCCTGCAGCATTCCTGACTTCTGCCGCAGCATTCTGTGTATCCTTTACCACTACAGTGCCGTCGGCTGTATCTGTCTGTCCTTCACCTTTTTGTATGACTGTTCCCTCCGGCTCCTCACTTGTAAAAATATCTAACACATTTTCAAAAAAGGCATAAGCCTGATCAATTTTTCCCTCCCCCATCAATTCACGAAAAACGTTCGACAACTCATTCATGACTGTCTCAGCACTTCCAAGAAGCTGGTGATTTGCATTCTGATACATTTCAAACTGTTCGATATTATTCTCTGTAACCGGTATTCCCAATCTGGTCATCTGTATAAGAGACGCAGGATTCTGTGTCGGAAATTCCATCAAAAGTCTACTGATATTGCCGAGCGATTCTTTATCAATAGGCATACCCTCTTCCATCATAACTGCTACCATCTCAATATTGTTGGCAGTCTCTGGCATCCCCGCTGCACTAAGCGCACGCATAATAGTCGCCTCATTTGCCATATTGGCATACAGAGGCGTCAATGATAAAATCGAGCCACTGTTTGCCTTCACCTCAAAACTCATATTCTGTCCTAACGCAAGACTAATACTCTGGTCTATCCTCGCATTGATCAGCATATCCTGCCTCAACGCAATCTGCACCGAATTTCCGTCCCTGCTGACGACGGATCCCTGTATCGTCTGTCCCGGAGCAAGATTCCTGATTTCGCTCTGCACCCGGTACGCTCTCTCACCCTTGGACACAGGTTCTGTCACTTTCACAGTATCATTTAATCTTACGTTCTGATTGTCCCGTTTGAAAATATTACCAAGATTCAACTTATTCCCTCTTCTTCCCGACACTCCGGCTGCCTTTAGGCATCATACTGCGATATCCGTAAAGTCTATAATTATTATATAAAATGAGAAATAAATGATCGTCTGTGAATCGGACAAGGTCCGTATTTTTTCAGGGCGTCAATATGCATCTGCGCACCATAGCCTTTATTGGATGCAAAACCGTATTCGGGATAAACCTCGTCATACTGCACCATAAGACGGTCTCGTGTGACTTTTGCAACAATACTCGCCGCTCCGATGGAAATACTCTTGGCATCTCCCTTGATAATCGGCACCTGCCGGATATTCACTTGTGGAATCACGACCGCATCATTCAGCAACAGATCAGGGACTGTCTCAAGTTTTGAGACCGCCTCACGCATTGCCTCATAAGTTGCCTGCAAAATATTAATCTCGTCAATTCGCTCAGGCGCACTGTAACCGAGTCCTACCGCCACTGCGCTCTCCATGATCACATCATAAAGTTCCTCTCTCTTTTTTTCGGACAGTTTCTTAGAATCGTTGATATATAAAATGTCACAATCTTTAGGAAGAATCACCGCACCTGCCACTACCGGCCCCGCCAGCGGTCCCCGTCCCACTTCATCAATGCCGCATATATGTGCATAGGCAGAATACTCTCTCTCATATTTCTTGAGAGTTTCACACCGTGCCACTTCTTTTTCATAAGCTGACAGCCTCTTTTTACCTTTCTCAATGACTGCCCGGACACCCGCCCGCTCATCCTGTTCATACTGTAGAAACAAAGCAGGCAGCTCCCTAATCGCAGCTGCCTGAAATTTTTCCTTTATGCTCCCAATTGACTCCGCCATGATGCTGCTACCTTCCTATTAACGATGTTTGATCAGCCCGAACTTATTAAACGGCCATATACGCAGCCATGCCCTGCCTACAATCTCTTCTCTGGTAATATTCCCCACTGAAGGATCTCTGCTGTCCGTACTGTTATTCCTGTTATCTCCCATAACAAAGTATTCATCATCACCTAAAGTAATCGGCTCATAGGCCCTTCCCGGGCTCTGAATCACTTCTTTGCCGTACCCCTCCGGTAAAACCTCTCCGTCTATCAGAATATTGCCTTCCTCATCAATCTGTACCGTTTCACCCGGCAGCCCTATGATTCTCTTGATATAGAACGTATTGTCTTCGTATCGGAAAGGGAATACTATGATATCATAGCGCTCCGGTTCGTGGAAACGGTAGCTGATCTTGTCAACAATCAAGTTATCTTCGCTGCTGAGTTTCGGTTCCATAGAACTTCCCAACACCTGCGTTCTCTGTCCCACAAAATGGATTACCAGATAGACCGCACATAACACAAATAATATATATAAGCTGGTACTAAGTACCTCTCTCAATGCTTTCTTCATCTCGTCACTTCCTACTCTTCACGTTCAGGAAACTCCAATGTGATCCTGCCGATTCTGCCGCTTCTGAAATCGTCCATCAAAATGGAGGAAGCTTTTTCATAATCTGCTTCCTGTCCCTTCTTATAGCATTTACGATTCTCACAGATATGCGTCAACACCTTCAGCGGTGTAGCCATATCATCAAGGTCTTCCATCTGATATCTTGCTGCAAGCTCTTCTCTGTAATATTTCAGTAAATAACCAATCAGATCTGCTGCAAGCTCTGTCATCTGCAATATTTCATCATTCATGGAACCGATCAGCGCAAGATTCCTGCCTACTTCATCACTCTCGAATTTCGGCCACAATATTCCCGGTGTATCCAGAAGTTCCAGTTCCCTGTTCATTCTGATCCACTGCTTTCCCTTTGTAACACCCGGCTTGTTACCGGTCTTGGTACATGCTTTACCCGCAAATGAATTAATAAATGTTGACTTTCCAACGTTCGGAATACCTACCACGATAGCTCTGATAGGTCTGTTCTTAATTCCGCGCTTCCTGTCGCGCTCAATTTTCTCTTTACATGCTTCACGCACGACTCCTTGGATCGACTTAAGTCCCTGCCCGCTTTTTGCATTGATTTCCAGCACGTGAAAACCTTTGCCTTTAAAATATTCCATCCAAAGTTTGTTTGCGCCCGCATCTGCCAGATCAGACTTGTTAAGCAGGATCAATCTCGCTTTATTCTTACCAAGTTCATCTATATCCGGATTCCTGCTGCTCAGTGGAATCCTTGCATCAACTAATTCGATCACCAGATCAATCAGTCCGATATTTTCCTGCATCATCCGTTTTGCTTTAGTCATGTGACCCGGATACCATTGATAGTTCATCTTTCTTTAATCCTTCCGCTATGCTATTCAATTAACCCAACGGGTTCTTCTTCCGTTGCCATATGAAACCACGCTTTACCGATAATATTATCCCTTTTGACAGCGCCGACATTACCAGAACGGCTGTCCTCACTGCTGTTGCGATTGTCACCAAGTACAAAAAACTCATCCGAAGCCAATACCAGCTCATTCTCCGCAATACCCGCTTCTATCATCTTGTCAAACGAATCGTCTTCTTCCAGCAGAACACCGTTTATGTATACGTTTCCATCTTTAATCTGAATCGTCTCCCCCGGAAGTCCTACTACTCTTTTCACATAGTAATGTGAATTTTGATTTCCGTTTGGCAGGAAAACCACTACATCTCCCCGCTTGGGCAATGACAGTCTGTACACCACTCTGTTCATCAGTATTTCCTGTCCATTAAACAATACCGGCTCCATAGAGTCTCCGATCACACTGGTCCGCATACCCACAGAGAAAACGATCACAAACGCAAGAAAAACAGCAATCAGACCGCCCACAATCATCTCAAAAATATCCTTAATGACTGTTGGGTTCAATTTTTTCTCTTTTTGATAAAAAGTCAGTCCTTTTCTTCTTGCCACCAATCTTTCCTCCATTTTCGTATTATACCAATATCAGAACCTAAAAGCAATCTTGTGTCAAAAAAACAGATACCTCAAATCTCTTCAAGGTATCTGCCTCATGATTTCTCAGATTATCTAACCAGCTCTTTTACTTTAGCCTTCTTGCCGACACGATCTCTTAAGTAGTTCAGCTTAGCACGTCTTACCTTACCTCTTCTGACTACTTCTACCTTCTCAACGTTAGGAGAATGCATAGGCCATGTCTTCTCAACGCCTACACCGTTAGATACTTTTCTTACAGTGAAGGTTGCTCTGTTGCTGCCGCCCTGCATCTTTAATACAGTACCTTCAAACACCTGTATTCTCTCACGGTTACCCTCTTTGATCTTGCCGTATACTTTAACAGTATCTCCGACATGAAAATCGCCGACGTTCTCTTTTAACTGTTCCGCTTCAATTTCTCTGATAATCTCGTTCATAATCTGCCTCCTAAATATATGGATGTTCTTAATACATTCTGTAACAGAGGACCATCTTTATCGCAACATTAATAATTTAGCATATTACAATGCCGATTGCAAGGGATTTTGTGATTTTTCTGTCCCTTTTTTCTTTCTATATCGCATATTGCCACTAATTCCGCTCCATACGGGCAATGTATGCCTCATACAGATCCGGTCTGCGCTCTTTCGTCCGCATGATCGACTGCTCCATACGCCACGCATCCACCTTGGCATGATCGCCGCTCATTAATACCGCAGGAACTTTTTTGTTATGCCACACTTCCGGGCGGGAATACTGGGGATACTCTAAGAGTCCATCACCAAAAGATTCCGTCACCGCCGAATCCGTATTATGGAGTACGCCGGGCACCAATCTCGCAATAGCATCAATCATCACCATGGCGGGCAGTTCTCCGCCGGTCAGCACATAATCACCTATGGAAATCTCATCTGTCACGATTTCCTCCAACACACGCTCGTCAATTCCTTCATAATGACCGCAAAGGAAGATTAAATCGTCCTCTTGCGCTAACTCCTGCGCTATACTTTGGTTGAACGTCCTTCCTTGGGGCGTTACATAAATGACCCGCGCGCGCCCTGCATTTGCTCCATTTCTTTGTAAAAGCCGTTCCTGTACCGCTTGGCAGGCATCATAGACAGGCTGTGCCTGCATGAGCATTCCCGCACCGCCTCCGTATGTGTAGTCATCCACCTTGCCATGCTTGTCCAGCGTATAATCCCGGATATTGACTGCCTCTATAGAAATATATTCCCTCTCTGCCGCTCTCCCAAGAATGCTGGTATGCAGTCCCTGCATCACCATCTCCGGAAAAAGCGTCAGAATATGAAAATTCATCATAACACTACCAGCCTCGCAAACAAACTTGTTCTTTTTTAAATTAATCCATCCATAATATGCACCGTGATCCGCCCCTGTTCCATATCGATATTCTTAACACATTCTTTGATCGCAGGAAGTAACACTTCTGTTCCATCCTCTCTCTCTACCACATAGACATCATTGGCACCTGTGACCATAACATCCTTCATTCTGCCAAACTGCCCGCCTTCCTCTGTCACAACCTCCATGCCGATTAGATCTGCAATGAAATACTCATCCTTTTTCAGTCGTACAGCCTTGTCTCTTGTGACATAAAGTTTCGCATTCTTATATTTCTCGATATCATTGATGGAATCGTAACCTTTAAACTTGATGATGGCATACTGCTTAAAAAACTTCACGCCCTCGATTTCCATATTCAGGCGCTCTTTTCCGTTGTCCATAATCACTTCTTTTAACTTTTTAAAACGGGATACATCGTCCGTTGTAGGAAACACTTTGACTTCCCCTCTGATCCCGTGTGTCTGCGTGATAACGCCTACCTGTAATTCGGATATCATTTTCCCTCCGCCATTAACATAAACAGCCCCACAGATTACTCTATGAGGCTGTCCATTAGATAATTTCTACATCCACTCTCTTATTGTCTTTAGATGATGCCGCTTTTACAACAGAGCGGATTGCCTTAGCAATGCGTCCCTGTTTACCGATCACCTTGCCCATATCAGATGCTGCAACATGAAGCTCAACGGTAATATTCTTACCTTCTTCTTTCTCTGTCACTACCACTTCATCCGGATTTTCGACTAGAGCTTTTGCTATAACTTCAACTAATTCCTTCATAGTCCACCTCCAAAAGCCGACTGCTCGAACACTTTCCTGTAAAGTAAAACTTATTTTGTTATGCCTACGCTCTTGAAAATTCTGCTGACAACTTCAGTAGGCTGTGCGCCGTTTGCCAACCATTTCTTAGCTGCCTCTTCGTCTACCTTGTAGGTGCTGGGATCTGTGTTAGGATCATATGTTCCGATCTCATCAATACATCTTCCGTCTCTCGGAGATCTTGAATCTGCTACCACGATTCTGTAGTAAGGAGATTTCTTCTGTCCCATTCTTCTTAATCTGATTTTAACTGCCATTTTCTTTGCCTCCATGTAAAAAATATTATTGTTTATTTTGAAACCCTAAAATGGGAATTTCATACCACCCATACCGCCGAACATACCACGTCCCTTTTTGCCGCCCATCATACCGGGAATCTGTTTCATCATTTTCTGGGACTGTTCAAACTGCTTGATAAATTTATTGACTACTGCAATGTCTACCCCCGCACCCTTTGCAATCCTATGCTTTCTGCTTGGATTTAAGAGCTTGGGATTCTGACGCTCAGCAATCGTCATACTGAGCACAATCGCTTCCATGCGTGCAAGCTGCTTTTCATCTACCATAGATTCAATATCACCCATCTGCTTGCCCATTCCCGGCATCATACTCAAAATACCGGACAGACCACCCATATTACGCATCTGTTTCATGCTTTCCAGATAGTCCTCAAAATCAAACTTGCCCTTCTTCATGCGGGCAGCCATCTGTTTCTCTTTCTCTTCGTCAATATCGATGTTCTGCTGTGCCTTTTCGATCAGCGTCAGCACATCACCCATACCCAAAATCCTGCTCGCCATACGATCAGGATAAAACTGCTCCAAATCCGACAGCTTCTCGCCCATACCTATATACAGAATCGGCTTGCCTGTCACTGTCTTAATAGAAAGGGCTGCACCACCTCTTGAATCGCCGTCCATCTTTGACAGGATAACTCCGTCGATTCCTACTTTTTCATCAAAATCTTTCGCCACATTGACAGCATCCTGACCAGTCATGGCGTCAACCACCAAAAGCGTCTGATGCACATCCACATTAGCTTTGATTTCCTGAAGTTCCGCCATCATCTCCTCATCAACATGAAGGCGTCCCGCAGTATCAAGGATCACAACATTATGTCCGTTCTTCTGTGCATGTTCAATAGCCGCCTTAGCAATATTGACAGGTTTGTGATTCTCACCCATAGAGAATACGTCTACCTGCTGTTTCTCACCGTTAATCTGTAACTGTTTAATTGCCGCCGGTCTGTACACATCACATGCAACTAACAATGGCTTTTTACCCTTTAACTTCATTTTGCCGGCAATCTTCGCTGTGGTAGTCGTCTTACCCGCACCTTGCAGACCACACATCATAATAACTGTAATGGATTTGCCCGGCTGTAAAGTTATCTCCGTCGTCTCTGAACCCATCAGGGAGACCATCTCTTCATTAACGATCTTAATGACCATCTGTCCCGGATTCAATCCGTTTAAGACATCCGCTCCGATGGCACGCTCTTCCACTGACTTGACAAACTGTTTCACAACCTTAAAGTTGACATCGGCCTCCAGAAGCGCCATCTTCACTTCCTTCAAGGCAACTTTGACATCTTCTTCCGTAAGACGACCCTTGCTTCTTAAATTTTTAAACACATTCTGCAATTTATCTGTCAGACTCTCAAATGCCATATACTTTCATGCCTCTCAAAAAAGTAAAACTTAAATCTACAATTCCTGTAAAATCTCTGAAGACAGCTTCCTTACTTGTGCACTGTAAGATATAGATACTTCCCTGCCCATCTGTTTGTCGTTCTCAAACTGTTCCGATAGCTGATTAATGCAGGATACCTTCGCCTTGATACTTTCAAATTTGGCTATCAACTTAAGCTTCTCCTCATATCCCTGCAATGTCTTATCACACCGTTTGACAATATCATGCACCGCCTGTCTGCTGATACCTTCCTCCTGCGCAATCTCTCCAAGAGAAAGATTATCGTACACGATGCCCTCATATATCTGCCGTTGATGCTTCGTCAGCAGTTCTCCATAGAAATCATATAATAAACCTTGTTCTACGATTTTCTCCATGTTGAAACTCCTGTCGGATCGTTTGTACAAATCCCGACTTTTGCATTCTACTATATGTGCGGATGGGTGTCAAGTATTTTTTCTTGACAGTCTGGATAAAATAAAAGAGCAGTGAAAAATAGCTGTTTTCAGTTATTTTTCACTGCTCTCTTCAAGCAATTCTAGTATTTTATCTTCTGACCAAAGTTCATTTGGAAAAATCGATATGTCCTCTTTATGCTTGCGTATAATTCTTATCGGTATCATCGTGTTATCATAAACATGCAAAATATCACAAAATTCCATCAATCTCTTTATATTATTCAGAGACTTATAATACCGCTCTATAATCTTTGTTCGTTCTACGTCATGCCCGCCGGATGCAACCCTCGTTTCAACGCGGGCTACATTAATTAATGGATCCACAGTCAAAACAAATATGCATTTTATAAAATATCCTTCTTTCTTCGCCTTTTCCAGAATATCCAACTTAAAATGTGAAGACAATACGCTTTCAAATGTGAAGTCTTCTTTAGCTTCGATAGACTGATATCTCTTCTGGTCAACTAACTTTGCTGCTTCTTCATTACTAATGCCCATCGCTGCCACAACATCATCGGCATTAGTATAAGTACCAACCTTCTCAAAATACTGGGTAATTGTACTTTTTCCAGACCCATTCGGACCGGCTAAAATGAGGATCATAGGTTTCCTATTTGACATACTTTCTAGCCCCGTCTGCATACTGAATATATGCTTTCTTAGTAGACATATCATATTTTGCAATCGGTTTTTGGCAAAATACTGCTTTTTCTACAGCAGACTTGACCGCTTGTACCGCCCTCGCATCCATCACCGCATCTTGAGCAGAAATAACGCCTCTCTGATCAGGAGATGTCACTACCTTGATCGTATGCGCTTTTCCGGTTCTTACTTTCACCGTACTCATATAACCAATCCTTCCTACTAAGTTCTATATTATTGTATTCGCAAACGCCATATAAATGAATCCGTATTCTACTCTGTAATGACTTCCAGATATCCTACCATCTTGGTCATATCAAACTCCGGCAGTACACCTTGATTCGGCTCATAATACTTGCCTTCAAATCCTACCAGATAATGACTGTATCTGCCCATCTTCTCCATGATAATGCAGCACCGCGGCAATTCCACGGGTTTTCCTAATGTATACACAATCTTGTCCGCATGACGGATACCGAGATATTCCAGTGTGGCAATCATCTTACTCATATTCGCCTGCCACTCACGGCATTTCATGATATCACACATTTCATCCAGCGAGGTCCCTGCAATCATCGCCACACATGCCTGTCCACACAATCCGTCCCACGGCTGGGTCACCAGATCAATACTGTCAATCTTACGGATCGGATTCTGCGTACTGTATGGGCTGTTACTGCTCATACTTACCACATTTCCAACTATTTCTATAGAAATCAGATATTTCTTCCCAAGTTCCACTTTAGATAACGTATCCTGATTTACAGGAATATCATAATATCCCTGTCCTTTCGGTACAAGATCACATATAAAGCAAACATCATCAAAACACACTCTGACAGGTGCATCCCCCACCTTCTCGCATACTTCCCACACATTAAACGGCACAGCGATCGTATTTTCGTTCTCCCGAAATTCTACTGTACCTTCAAATTCATATTTCATAGATAACCCACCTTTCTTACTAATAGCCCTATTGTACCATGGATATGCGTTATAAAGCAACGTTATAATCCCTTCCCATTCTTCTCATTCCAATTTCGACGGAGCTCTCCCAACGATCATCTTAAACCGCCTTGCAAATGTAGAATAATCGCGGAACCCACACTCGTAGCATGCCTGTGATGCCGGCATTCCCGACAAAATCATTCTCCTCGCCGCCTGAACCCTCTTTTCGTTGATATATTGGTGAATAGAATACCCTGTTGCTTCCTTAAACTGCCGCATCAGATAATATTTGCTGATATAACACTGCTTTGCCAGCACGTCCACACTGATCTCTTCTGACAGATGTTCCTGAATATAAGTGATTACATCTATCACCTTCTCATGATATGCCGCCGTAGTGATATACGCTTTTGGCTGTCTGATCACGTTCCTGTTAAACAACACCATAAATTCCATAAACGCACTCTTGAGAAGCATATCGCTCATATACTCTTCCTTCTGCTGCCCAATCTGCTCCATACGAATCAGACATCCCACCAGTTCCTCATAACTTTCCGGTGCAAAATGAACCACCCTGTTCTGCAGTCTTTCTGCTTCATCAAAACAATACCTCAGGCACTCACCCTTCTCATTACCCGCTGCCAGAAAACCTTCTGACAGATAGATAATGTATCTCTCATAAGGAACTGTCACATCGATTTCCGGCTTGTGGATCACATTTGCACCCACCAGCACAAAGTCATAAGGTTTTAAATGATATGTCTTACCCTCGACCTTGTAATCCACTCTGCCGTCTACAAAATAAATAATCTTGCAAAATTCATGATAATGAAAATCGAACTTCTGTTCTTTACAGTCCCTCAAATGAAATATCCTATACGGTTCCGTCAGATATCCTGTCTTCTCATACTGCTCGAACTCCGCGTTCTTCATAGTTCTATCCGTCGAAGTTTTACTGTCCTTCATCAGACCAATCTCCAAAACTGATATTCATATCCACATTCACATCAATTCCGTCAACCTTGCCTTCATCCGTATACTGCCATATTTTAAAAGCATAAGGATAATAGACCTGTTCATCATAAAAAGCAAACCACTTGTCATACTCTTCCAACTGCTGCAGGTCTAACATCAGCATAAACGTTTTCAGATTACCATAAATCATCGGTTCATAACCGGCGTTTCTAATCTTTTCACAAAAAGCGATACAATATTCTGTTCGTTCTTCTTTCGTCAGATCCTTCGTCCTCGCATTCGCATTGCTCACCGCCTCGACATCAATCACCACCGGATAGGCTACTTTATACGGCTGTATCGCATCGATTACATACTGAGCCTCTTCCTCTGCTTCCTCTACGCTGGTTGCCTGCGTGAAAAAATACACTCCCACATCAATATCGTTCTGCCGGGCCCCCTTAATATTATTCTCGAAATTCTCATCCTCTACGATCTCGCCTTTTGTATATCCTCTGATTCCAAGCCTGATAAAAGCATATTCCACATCGTCATCCGCTACTTTTTCCCAGTCTATCTTTCCCTGATACTTGGACACATCGATACCCTTATGTGCAATACTCTCTCCGTTCTCATAATAATTCATGACTTGATTTCCGTCCAAAGCAAACTTTGCCGGATCGTATGTATGATGAGCCAGCTCATCTAAAATCGGAAAGAAATAGAATTCGCCTGCATCTGCCAAGACTATTTCATCGGGATAAAAGTACCGTAACATTTCTATTGTACCGTCCCCGGACAGCATGAGTTCTTTCAACTTATTCAAAAACTCACTGCTCACTTCTTCACTCGTCTGGTCAGCCGTCTCCTGCCTTGCCATGGCAAGCATGGCGTCCACCTCTCCCTGTGTATAAGTGACTGTCTCATCCATACGGATCGCCTCTAATTCATTCATGACAACCGCATTTTCCATCTGCACGGAACGATACTTAAATACCATCATCAGACAGATCGTGATTGCCGATAAAGTCACAAGACACAGTATGATTGATCCGACAAGTATCCCGTTTTCATTTCTTCTGTGCTTCCTCTTACGTCTTTTATTACCTTGAAAATTACTTTCCCGCATAAGCTCTCCTCATATTCAATATAATTCTTATCATATTATC
>CAMXBD010000085.1 GCA_947179245.1 uncultured Lachnospiraceae bacterium
ATATAACATAGAAAAATTTTAATTTCTACGCTAAAAATATGGAAGTTATGGATAAAACTGTAATACAAAACAATTATCCATAAGCAAAAAAGTGTCTAAAATAGGCATTTTTCTGTATAACAAACAAGATAAAATTATGGTTTTATAAAAATTGAGCCTTTACTCTCCTAAATCATACCTCTTGTGTTTTTACATCCTTACCTGCGAGAATCACAGGAGTTATCCACATCTTATAATCATCATTCCCTGTTTCTCTGCTTTTTGTGGATATTTGTTTCAATTTTCTATTCCATTCTATCGCCACCTTTGCTATAATTATCTTGTTATTCGAGATACACTGTTGTGTATCGCTGGATGTAAAGTACATCTTCATCCGTTATGGGCTGTCTGCGAAAACTTTCCAATAACCTTGAGGATGTATTTTTTATGCTCTGTTTTATCTCTTTTCTCAGCGGGTTCCATGCAAGATATATCTGCATGATCATATCCGCTATCTGCGTAAGCAGATAATGGTTCTTCATGGCATTGCCGTTCCTGCTGTTTAGATGCTCAATATCATAGATACCATTCTTCTGGTTATTGAATCCCTCATTTTCGATCTTCCACCGTCCTCTGGCTGCATAAATCATTTCTTCCAGATTTTTTTCTGTTAATTCTATGTTGCTAAGCCACCGGAACGTTATCTCCCTTTTTTCTTCCTTTTCTTTTACCGCACAACTATACCGGAACATATTTGCCGTCTCTTCTTTTCCTGCTGTTTCCTCAACGTGGTTCACATATTCCCCGATTCCTTTTTCTTTTCCTATCCGGTCAAGCCGGACACCTGCGTTTCCCTGCCGGATCCATTCATAACTTTCATCCAGCAGCTTCTGCCTTGCTGCCTTATGGGTAAATATGTATTTCCAGTTCTTCTGGCGGCACATCTTCATGACCGGTCCCGCTTCATAGAGGTTATCCCCCTGAATGCAGACCGGAAGCCGCGGATAATCCTCCGCAAGACGCTTTAACAGCCGTTTTGCCGCCTCTGTTTCACAGTCCTGTTTTGATATATCCTCATCTTCATTCTCAATGAACTCCGTATCCAGACTGATCACTATCCTGTCCGACAACACCAGCTTTGCCTCAAGTACTTTATGGTAGTACGTTTTTACTTTTGTTCCGTTTTCCTGTGTAACTGTTTTTACCAGACAGTTATCACAGTGTTTTTCCTTAAAGTAAAACAGACCTGTTCCATCCAGAATGATTCTCCAGTACTGTCCCAAAAGCCTGCCCTTTTGGAAACTCTTCATACGGATCAGGGTTTTTACCAGTTTTTTTCTAAGCCCCGCAAGACATTCAGGAGACAGGCGCTCCAGATAATAATTCAATGTATCACTATGCGGCATTTCCACTAAAGCATTGTCCCCCGATAAAATCCGCAGTGTATCAATACACATTTTCTCGTTAAACTGTTCCTCCATAGCATGCATGGTTTTCACACCGCATATATTTTTCAACAGCCCCATATAAATCAAATCACACTGGCTGTATGTGATATAGGAGCAATGCCTCGGATCCTTCATTTCATCGATCCAAAGTGGCAGTTCCTTGAAAAAATGGTGCATGATCATCATCAGATCAACAATTCCACGATCTTTCTCTTTCTTTTTGCGTTTAAGGGATTTTCGAACCCATTCGTTTTGTTTTTTCATAATGTCCTCCTGTGCGTAAAATTAATTTTCTCTATTTTAACGCAACAGAAGGAGTCCTGTATAAAATCATGCTATTTTATTGCGAAAAGTTTTTATTCTTTAAAGCTGGGTGGTATCACTTTTAGTATTTTCTAATATGTCAGAAATATCACAATTTAGTGCTTCGCATATTTTGTCAAGCACAGAAAACTCAATAGACGTAGTTTTATTATTGCATATACGTGACAAGGTGGATGATGCTATACCTGTTTGTTTGTTAAGCCAATAAATTGATTTATTTTGTTGATCGAGAACTTGGCGAAGTTTTATAATCATTTGAATTTTTATTCCTTTCATATAGGATATAATACATATTATCAAAACTATGTAGTTTTTACAAGAATAGTGTTGACAATACGTATTGTATACGCTGTAATTGATAATATCAAAGGCAAATACATAGTAAGAGAGGAGGATACATATGGAGCTTCATAGATATGATATTGTAGAGGCAGAATTAGATTATGGTGCTGGCTCTATTCAAAAAAAGAAGAGACCATATATAATTGTGAGTAATGAGAAAGGTACTATTAATGCCAGTATCATTACAGTGATGCCTTTGACACATATTATAAAAAAACAACATCTTCCAGTTCATGGATGTTTACAAGCAGAATCAGAAACAGGACTATCTACTTATTCAATGATCCTTGGAGAACAGCCACAAACAATTTGTAAGGAAGAAGTAATAAAAAAGTAGGAAGGTACAGGAAGAATATGGGTGTTATAAAGGATTTGTATTTTCTACTTCAGATGGGCAAGTACATTGTAGAACCATATCTGACTGTATGAGAAATAAATGTATTCAGATAGGAATGAAGCATACAAAAGGGATGAATGCAGTTAGAAGAACAGTCAATAGCAGGATGAGATGTGCTGGTGTATCTGCCACAGTGGCAGCATCATTGCTGGGGCATACAGAAGAAGTTAACCAAAATAATTATACCTATGACATTACACACATGGATTATAAGCGAGAAGTAGTTGATAAAATCAATGAAAATTTAAAAGGTAATCAAGGTAATCAAAACATCCATAATACACAAATGGCTGAAGTCCTTGATTTTACAAGGATTTCAGCCATTCTAACAACTGCCGGCGATGGGACTTGAACCCATACGTGGTTGCCCACAACAGATTTTGAGTCTGCCTCGTCTGCCATTCCGACACGCCGGCACATCTAACAACGAGTTATATAATAACATAAATGGGGCGGATTGACAAGAGGTTTTGAAAAAAATCTGTTGTTTCAGAGAGTGCGGCTGTTTTATATCTTTGAGGGTTGAGATTTCGTCGGAGGACATATAATATAATAAATGAACAGAGTAACCTGCGAATAGGACTTTTTTCCTATAGGGGAAATCCATGGTTAAGAAAAGTTATAATATACAAAAGCCGCAAAATGTGCTATATTTAAAAATGATGCAATACTTTTGTAACATTTAAAGATAAAATTTAGGAGAGAACGAATGATTAAATATAGAAAAAAGGCTTTTGCACTGGTTCTTGCAGGAGTTATGGCAATGATGCCGGTATGTCAGGCAGAGGCTGTGGGAGCGGGGAGTTCTATCGCGAGAGGAATTGACGTGTCAAAGCATAATTTGGCAATCGATTGGAGTCAGGTACCTTCTTCGGGAGTAAGCTTTGTTTTTATAAAAGCAGGCAGCACTAACTCAGGTGTAGATCCATATTTTGATGCCAATATGAGGGGCGCCAATGCAGCAGGACTTAAGACAGGCGTTTATCTTTATTCATACTCAACTAATGCAGAGCAGGCGAAGAACGAAGCAGATCTTGTATTGCAGTGGATGAGTAACTATACGGTCAGCTATCCGGTAGTATATGATATTGAAGATGCATGCCACAAGAATATGTCTCAGGCACAGCTTCAAGAACTCATCAATACATTTTGTTCGACAGTGGAAGCACAGGGATATTATCCGGTAGTATATTCCAGCAAGAATATGTTTCAGAATAAGATCGGTGATATCAAGTATGATAAATGGGTAGCGCAGTATGCAGATAACTTGGAATACAATGGGGCGTCTTTCTGGCAGAATACTTCTCATGGCAGTGTGGCTGGTATTCCAACCAGAGTGGATATGAATTATCAGTTTAAGGACTATTCTTCCGTAATTGTTGCAGATGGTTTTGCCACGCGCGGGGATCAGCAGGTTTTCTATGCGAACTATAGGATGCAGCGGGCCTGCTGGGCGAATTGGGAGGATAAGAAATACCATTTGGATGAAAACGGCTTCGTGCAGAAGGGATGCTGGTTTGAGGATGAGTCAGGCAGATATTTTCTGGCCACCAAGGACGGACATGCACTTCGTGAAGATGTTACAATCGAGGGCGTTGAATACTTTTTTGATGAGAATGCGGTCATGCAGACCGGATTAGTACTCAGACCGGACGGTAATACATATTATTATGATGCTTCTGGTGCGCTTCAGAAAAATGTGACAGTGGAGGTTGACGGCGTAACTTATGAAGTCAACAGTAATGGGGCGGCATCAGCTGTTCAGATACAAGAAACAGCACAGGAAGCGCCTGCAGAGGCAGAAGAAACCGTAAACGGATAAGAGTAGATTTAAATAATTATACCGTCTGATATGACGGTGGAATGGAGATGACTATGAAACCTCGTAAACATAAGCGAAAGGAATCTTTCTCTGTTCTATTGATTTCCAATACGGGACACAACAGCAAACAGTATCATGTTACAAGATCCTGCATGCGGCTGATTGTAGTTTTTGTGCTCCTTGTATGTATCACTTTCGGTTGGTTCACATATCAGTATCTGACCGGTCAGGGCAATGTGAGCATAGCCGCGGGCGGAAATGAAAATAAGAACCAGACAGAGCTTCAGGACCAGATTGCTTCCCAGCAGGAAGTGATACAGCAATTAGAGGAAGAGAAAGAAAATCTCGAAAACCAAAACCTTGCACTGACGTCAGAGAACAAGGCATTGCTTGAAGCGGCAAAATCAAATATGGGGGTAGGAAGTACAGAGGAAACAGAGTCAGCAGAAGTGCCGGATGATGATTTTTTCCCAAGCCGTTATCCCTATTCGGAAGCGGGTATTGTGACTACAAAATATTCGCAGGATCACCCCTATATATCTATTGAGACGCAGGGGGAGGGAAGTATTGTTGCAGCCGGAGAAGGTACGATTTCTACGATAGGATCGGATGAAGGGTATCCACTTATCATTGAAATTGAACATGGGAACGGTTACAGGACACGGTACATGTTTGTACAGAATGCAGAACCGATGTATGCTGAGGGAGATCAGGTTCATATCGGAGATGTCTTAGCAGCAATCGACGAACAGAATGAACAATTGGATTATCAGGTCATATTTGAAGATGAGCCGATAGATCCTTTGATAGTATTTGAAGCAAAAGGGTAAAAGGAGAAAGACATTATGTTAAGAAAAAGCAAGAATGAGAGTTACATGGATGATGCAAAAACTAAGGTTGGTACATTGATAGGAGCAGGAACTGTTTTCGACGGTGATCTGTCTTCTTCTGAGACAGTCCGGATAGATGGTGTTGTCAATGGAAATTGTACATGTGAGAAGAAATTGATTCTTAGTTCCGAGGGACAGGTTAAGGGAAATATTAATGCCCAGAGCGTTATTATTTCCGGAAAAGTTGACGGAGATATTGTTGTCAGCGGGAAATTAGAGCTTTTGTCCACGGGTAAGATTGAAGGTAATATCACTGCAAGTTCGCTTGTAATTGATGACGGAGCATGTTTTGATGGCAGATGTACTATGACAGCTTCTTTGGGACAGCAGACGGTAGGTTATCTGCCTGATAAGTCAGAAGAACAAAAGCAGGACGAGAAGGAAGAGAAGATTTACTCAAAGCCGCATAAATAGGGAGTAGTATGGACTGTAAAGAAACCGAAAAAAAGATACCATCTTTTTTGCGCGATGAACTGGATGGCAGTAAGCTGGAGGAGTTCATAGACCATGTGGAGAACTGTCCCGAATGTAAAGAGGAATTGTCGATTCAGTTTCTGGTTACAGAAGGATTGGAACGGCTTGAGAGGGGAAATAATTTTAATCTTCAGAGAGAGCTTTTCATGAAGCTGGAAGGGGCTGAACACCGTATAAACGTACATCGGATGCTATGGTATACGTTGTTGTGTATGGAGGCGGCAGTGGCTGCGGCGATCATTATCGCGCTATGCGTGGTGTTCAGATTGTAATATTCATAATCAGGGATATAATATAAGAGAAAGTTACCGGATGAATTTTAGTCTGTCTAAAGCGTCTGTGTGCTTTCTCTTTCTTGAAAGGTATAAATGTATGCGTCAGAAACTTGTATTGATCGATGGACACAGTATATTAAACAGAGCTTTTTACGGCGTGCCGGATCTGACCAACGGACAGGGGCTTCATACGAACGCAGTGTACGGTTTTCTTAATATCATGTTTAAAATTCTGGAAGAAGAGCATCCGGATTATCTGACGGTGGCTTTTGATGTTCATGCGCCTACTTTCCGGCATGAAATTTATCAGGACTATAAAGGTACTAGGAAGCCTATGCCTCAGGAGCTGCGGGAACAGGTACCAGTCATGAAACAAATGCTTCAGGCGATGGGAATCTGCATTATGGAGAAGGCGGGACTTGAAGCGGATGATATCTTGGGAACGATTGCAAAACGTGGAGAGCGGGAAGGGATGGAAGTGGCTCTCGTATCGGGAGACAGAGATCTTTTACAGATTGCCAGTGATCATATTAAGATCAGGATTCCTAAGACAAAGGGCGGAAAGACGGAAATAGAAGATTATTATGCGAAAGATGTAGAGGCGAAGTATCAGGTAGATCCGGTTCAGTTTATTGATCTGAAGGCGCTCATGGGTGATACGGCGGATAACATTCCCGGTGTACCCAAAGTGGGGGAGAAAACTGCCACGGAGCTGATGGTGCAGTTTGGGTCTCTGGAGAATATATATATCCACGTGGAAGAGATTACTAAGAAAGCAATCAGGGAATCTCTGATCGAGCATAGAAAGCTTGCAGATCTAAGTAAGACTTTGGCAACGATCAATGTAAACAGTGAGATTGATTACCGGTTTGAAGATGCTAAAGTCGGGAACTTCTACACAGAAGAGGCATATATATTATGCAAGCAGTTAGAGTTTAAAAATCTGCTTACAAGATTTGAAAAAGATGTGGCTGCCACTAATTCGCAGACGCAGTATTTTGATGAAGTTACGGAATTTACGGAAGTGGAAGCCCTGTTTGAAGAGTGCAGGACGCTGGGAAAAGAGAGCGCAGGAGCATACGAGATTGGTCTGGCGGTTCTGATAGATCAGGCAGGCACAGAAGGATATGTTGGCGCAGCGATTGCCGTAAACCAAGAGAAAGTGCGCTTTGTGCCCTGTCAGGGGCTTGTGACGAAAGAGTATCTTTCAGATAAAATAGCGGGATTGAATGAAGAAGAGTTATGTAAACTAAATGTTTTTGATATTAAGAAGCTGTACGGACAGATAGAGCGTAAACAGGACATGGATAGTCTACAGAAGGATGTGATGAGGCCCTACAGGAATGAGCGTTATTTTGACATTCTATTAGCGGCATATTTGATTAATCCACTCAAGAATGATTATGCGGTGGAAGATATTGCCAATGAATATTTGGGACTGGTCATACCGGATCGGAATCAGGTCTGTGGTAAGGCATCTTATGCGGACACATATGCGGCAAGTCCGCGGGAGTTTGTAGAGTATGCCTGCTTCAATGCTTATGTGTGTCTGGCGGCAGCGCCCATCTTACGGGACAAACTTAGAGAGCAGGGCATGTATGATCTGATGTGCGGGATAGAGATGCCGCTTACCAAGGTGCTCTACGAGATGGAACAGTTCGGCGTGCTGGTAAAACCGGATGAATTGAAGGCGTATGGAGAAGCATTGGTCGGCAGGATTACGGAACTGGAACAGTCTGTATATAGACAGGCAGGATGTGAATTCAACATTAATTCTCCGAAACAGCTCGGAGAAGTTCTCTTTGATAAAATGGGTATCAAGGGTGGCAAGAAGACTAAGACGGGATATTCTACTGCGGCAGACGTTTTGGAAAAACTGGCGCCGGAGTATCCGATTGTATCTGATATTCTCGAATATCGCGGATTGACGAAATTGAAGTCTACTTATGCGGATGGATTGGCGGCATATATTGATGACGGCGGCAGGATACATTCGACTTTTAACCAGACGATTACAGCCACCGGACGAATCAGTTCCACGGAACCGAATCTGCAGAATATTCCTATGAGAATGGAGCTTGGCAGAAGAATCCGCAAGGTGTTTGTTCCGATGGATGGCTATCTTTTTATGGATGCGGACTATTCGCAGATTGAACTGAGGGTGTTAGCACATATGTCTGGGGATCAACAGTTGATTGAGGCATATAAGATGGATGAAGACATTCATCGTATTACGGCATCCAAGGTGTTCCATACACCGTTTGAAGAGGTGACGGACTTACAGAGGCGGAATGCCAAGGCAGTCAATTTCGGCATAGTGTATGGTATCAGTTCGTTTGGGCTGAGTCAGGATTTAAGCATCTCCAAGAAGGAGGCGGCGGAGTATATAGAGCAGTATTTTGAAACTTATCCCGATGTGAAGAAGTTTCTGGATAATGCGGTAGCGGATGCTAAGCATAACGGTTATGTCACAACTATGTACGGACGCAGGCGCCCAATACCGGAATTGTCTTCCGGCAATTTCATGCAACGCTCCTTTGGCGAGCGTGTTGCCATGAATTCGCCGATTCAGGGGACGGCGGCTGATATCATGAAGATCGCTATGATCCGGGTTTGGGAGAGACTGCATAGAGAAGAACTCAATTCCAGATTGATTCTTCAAGTGCATGATGAATTGTTGATAGAGACACTTGTAAGTGAGGAAGAACAGGTACGCCGCATCCTGACTGAAGAGATGCAGCAAGCGGCTGATCTGGCTGTAAAACTGGAAATTGATCTGCATACGGGACATGATTGGTATGAGGCAAAGTAAAGTGCTAAAGCTTGTGTATTGACAGTGCCTGTCTGACAGAATGGGAAAGGGATAGCTTTGTAGATGAAAGTAATAGGAATTACAGGCGGTGTGGGCTCAGGCAAGACTCAGATACTGGAGTATTTGAAAGAGCGCACTAATTGTCGGATTATTGTGGCTGACAGAGTGGCACATGAGCTGGAAGAACCGGGCGGCGTCTGTTATGAGCAGATTGTTGCATTGCTGAGTAAAGAGATTCTGGCGGAAGATGGCAGAATCGATAAGACCAAGATGGCGGCGAAAATCTTTGGTGATAAGAATCTGCTTACGCGGATCAATGAGATTGTTCATCCGGCTGTAAAGGAATATATACAAAGTGCAATCGTTAAGGAACGCAAAGCAGGAGACTTTGCATATCTGTTTATAGAGGCGGCGCTTCTGATAGAAAACGGATATTGTGAGATTGTGGATGAGATGTGGTATATTCATACCGATGAGAGAACCAGAAGAGAGAGGCTTAGGGCATCCAGAGGATATTCGGATGAAAAGATAAACAGTATCATAAAGGAACAGCTGGCTGAAGAAGAGTTTTACAGGCATTGTTCCGTGGTAATAGACAACAGTAAGACACTGCAGAGTGCCTTTAGACAGATTGATGAGAAATTGGGGGAAGAATTGTGTCAGAAACAATGAAATTTCCGGGGCAATTAGTATTTGGATTAGATATCGGAACGAGAAGCATTGTGGGAACAGTGGGGTATCGTGTTGGTGAGAAATTTTATGTAGTTGCGCAGAGCATCAGAGAACATGGAACGAGAGCCATGCTGGATGGTCAGATTCATGATATCTATAAGGTGGGTGAAACCATCAGCGAGGTAAAAGGCGAACTGGAAGGACGTATCGGCAGAGAATTAAAAGATGTATGTATCGCTGCCGCAGGACGTGTGCTGCGAACGGTGACTGTCAGAGTGGATACAGAACTTAGCGGTGACAGGGAAGTGAACGGTGAGGATATCTATGCCTTAGACTCTATGGGCGTGGAGAAGGCATACGAAGAATTTCTGGAAAACAATGATACTGATCTGAAATTCTATTGTGTGGGATATTCCGTGGTACGTTACTATATGAATGGCTATACGATGGGTAATCTGGAAGGACACAAGGCCAAGACCATCGGCGTCGATATTATTGCGACATTTCTGCCTGAGGACGTAGTGGATGGACTCTATAAGGCAGTAGGAGCGGCAGGTTTGGAAGTAGTGAATCTGACACTGGAGCCAATCGCGGCGATTCAGGTAGCGATTCCCGAGATGTACCGGATGTTGAATATTGCACTGGTCGATGTGGGAGCGGGTACTTCTGATATTTCAGTGACTAAGGATGGAAGTATCATTGCCTATGGCATGATCCCCATTGCGGGAGACAGTCTGACAGAAGTAGTGGCAAAACATTGTCTGGTGGACTTCGCGACAGCGGAGCATATTAAGAGAGAGACAGGTGTTAATGAGAATATAGAATATAAAGACATTATGGGATTATCCCAGACAATCTCTGCCGCAGAGATCAAGGAAGTTACGGCAGACGTGATTTCCGATATGACCGGTCAGGTGGCAGATAAAATCAAGGAGTTAAACGGCGATAAGTCTGTCAGTGCCGTGTTTGTAGTTGGCGGAGGAGGAATGCTGCCGGGTTATACAGATGCTTTGGCAGATAAATTAGGCATTCAAAAAGAAAGAGTTGCGGTCCGCGGTAAGGAAGTGATGCAGAATATCGAATTTCTGGAAGATAATGCCAAAAGAGATTCCCTGATGGTCACACCGATCGGTATCTGTCTCAGCTTCTATGAACAGAGCAACAACTTTATCTTTGTATATTTTAACGATCAGAGAATCAAGATTTATGACAATAACAAAGTAGCGGTCGTAGATGCGGCTATGCAGGCAGAGTTTGCAAATGACGGATTATTCCCGAAACGTGGAAAAGAACTGAATTATACTGTTAACGGCAAACCGCGCATCACCAGAGGGATGCTGGGTGAGGCGGCAGTGATTACCGTCAATGGCAACGAGGCGGATATCTATACACCTGTCCATGCGAACGATCAGATCAGGGTTAAGGAATCAACAGCAGGAGAGGCTGCTAAACTCGATATCAATCAGTTACCTGAGTACGGCGCTGTCATGCGCGTGGAAGTCAATGACAAGAAGATTGATCTTCCTAAATTTGCAAGTGTCAACGGGGAATTGCAGTCCGGATATTACGGTATACAGGAAAATGATTCTATCGAGATATTAAATTACTATACGGTACGTCAGATCGCGGAATTTATGGATGTAATCATCAACCAGAATATGAATATCTATGTGAATAACAAGCTGGCAGATATGGATTCTAAAGTATATGAGAACTTTTCCGTCATATGGACTATGGAAGAATTACAGTTATCCGATCGTGATAAGTACGAGAACGGGCAGGCAGAAGCGACAGGACAGAAGCCCTCATATTCTGATTCCGAATATGAGGAGTCAGATGAACTAGAGACGGATGAAGCATATGATGAAGAGACGGATGAACTAGAGGCCGGTGAGGCATATGGTGAAGAGCCGGATGAAGCCGACGACGCAGAGCTGGCTGATACAGATGAATTAACGCAGGACGATTCAGTAAGGAAGAATGCTGGATTGGAAGAAGGAGAAGACAGCGAATTTGCAGAATCAGGTGCAGCGGATTCGAGTCAGACGGAGTCAGAGAATAAAGAGGCTGTGGAGAAGACAGACGCACCTGACACCGGGATGACGATCCACGTGACGGTAAATAAGCAGCCGGTGTCACTGTCGGGTAAACAGGAATATGTGTTTGTAGATGTTTTCCAATATATTGATTTTGATCTCTCCAAACCGCAGGGCAGTGGCATAGCCACAAGACTGAATGGCAGGGATGCGCAGTACATGGAAAACATTCATAATGGTGATGTGATCGATATATACTGGAAGCATTAGTATAAATATACAGAAGGAAAAGACGGAACATATGAGGCTGTGCAGCATAGCCAGCGGAAGCAGTGGAAACTGTGTCTATGTAGGCTCTGATACCACACATCTCTTGATGGATGTGGGAATCAGTGGCAAAAGGACGGAGGCTGGGTTAAGAGAATTAGGTTTGAAAATGAGTGATATTGATGGTATCTTTATCACTCATGAACATGCGGATCATATCAGCGGTCTGGGTGTTATGGCAAGAAAGTACGGTGTGCCGATTTATGGTACCAGAGGGACGATAGAGGCCATTAAACAGACTCATTCATTAGGAAAAATTGATAACGATTTGTTTCAGTACATACGGGCGGATGAAAAGTGTACATTAAAAGATTTGACGCTTTATCCCATACGGACGTCTCATGATGCAGCGGAACCGGTAGCATACAGGATTAGTCATGATAAACAGAAAATTGCTATTATCACCGACTTAGGGTGCTATAATGATTATACGGTGGAGTGCCTGAGAAATCTGGATGTGCTCTATCTGGAGGCAAACCATGATATTCATATGCTTCAGGTGGGACCCTACCCATATTATCTGAAACAACGTATCTTAGGTGAAAGAGGGCATTTATCCAACGAGGCGGCGGGTAAACTTCTCAGCAGACTTTTACATGATAATATGCATTCGATCGTACTCGGTCATCTGAGCAAGGAGAACAACTTGCCGGAACTAGCATATGAGTCGGTACGGGTCGAGGTGACGATGTCTGATACACCATACAATGGCAATGATTTTCCGCTGTATGTTGCGAAGCGGGATGAAGTATCACAGATGATTGAAATTTGAGCACAAATTCGCAGGTTAAAAATGGAGGACAATTATGAAAAAGACAATTATCACAGTTGTAGGAAAAGACACAGTAGGTATCATTGCCAGAGTATGTACTTATCTGGCGGATAATCAGATCAATATACTGGATATCTCGCAGACGATTGTTCAAGGATTTTTTAATATGATGATGATTGTAGACACGAACGGTACGGAGAAGGACTTTGGCGTTATTGCGAAAGAGCTGGAACAGCTGGGAGAGAATATCGGCGTTATTATCAAGTGCCAGAAGGAAGAGATATTTAGTCAGATGCACAGAATCTAAGAATAAATTGAAGGATAATAGGAGCAGACATGATCAACATATTTGAAGTGGCAGAAACAAACGAAATGATAGAAAAAGAAAATCTGGATGTGAGAACGATCACACTCGGTATCAGCCTGTTAGATTGCATTGATGCAGATTTAAAGCAGGTTAACGAGAAAATCTATCATAAGATATATGAGGCGGCGAAAGACTTGGTTGCAACGGGAGACTATATCTCTGATGAGTATGGTATTCCGATTGTAAACAAAAGAATTTCTGTGACACCGATTGCACTGGTGGGAGGCGCCGCATGCAAGAGTCCCGATGATTTTGTCTCGATTGCACAGACGTTGGACAAGGTGGCTCATGAGGTTGGCGTTAACTTTATAGGCGGCTATTCTGCGCTGGTATCAAAGGGAATGACGGCGGCGGATGAGATGCTGATCCGTTCGATTCCTAAAGCATTGGCATCGACAGAGCGGGTATGCAGTTCTGTCAATGTAGGCTCCACGAAAACAGGGATCAATATGGATGCCGTAAAACTCATGGGGGAGGTCATTTTACAGACGGCGGAAGCCACAAAAGAGGATGATTCGCTTGGATGTGCAAAACTGGTCGTATTCTGTAACGCGCCGGATGACAATCCGTTTATGGCAGGAGCTTTTCATGGTGTTACAGAGGCTGACAAGATCATTAATGTAGGAGTCAGCGGACCCGGTGTTGTCAAGACTGCACTTGAAAAAGTGCGTGGTGAGAGCTTTGAGGTGTTATGTGAGACCATTAAGAAGACTGCGTTTAAGGTGACTCGTGTAGGACAACTTGTGGCAAAGGAAGCATCTAAATGCTTAAATGTTCCTTTTGGAATAGTAGATTTATCTCTTGCGCCGACTCCGGCGATCGGTGATTCTGTAGCCGATATTCTGTGTGAGATAGGTCTGGAACAAGTCGGTGCACCGGGTACGACAGCGGCACTTGCCTTACTCAACGATCAGGTAAAGAAGGGCGGTGTTATGGCATCATCCTATGTGGGTGGCCTGAGTGGCGCATTTATTCCTGTCAGCGAAGATCAGGGAATGATCGATGCAGTAGCGGCGGGAGCTTTGACGATAGAGAAGCTGGAAGCAATGACATGTGTATGTTCCGTCGGACTTGACATGATCGCTATTCCGGGTGATACAAAAGCAACGACAATTTCCGGTGTCATTGCGGATGAGATGGCGATTGGTATGGTCAATCAAAAGACAACGGCGGTACGTCTTATTCCGGTAATCGGCAAAGGAGTCGGCGAGACTGTGGAGTTCGGGGGATTGCTTGGCTACGCACCGATCATGCCGGTGAACAGTTACGGATGTGATGCTTTTGTTAACAGAGGCGGCAGGATTCCGGCGCCGATACATAGCTTTAAGAACTAACAAGAAACCAACCAAAATAAAAAGGATGGGGCTGTCGCACTAAGTAATTAGTGTGCAGTTCCTTTTCTGTGCAAAAAATAA
>CAMXBD010000086.1 GCA_947179245.1 uncultured Lachnospiraceae bacterium
TGTCTAACAGTTCATCTTCATTAATGACGATACCGCCCGTAGGAAAATCCGGTCCCTTGATGAAACGCATTAATTCCCGCGTAGTAATATTTTCGTCTAACATATACGCCTTAGTGGCTTCTATCACTTCCCCAAGGTTGTGCGGCGGCGTACTGGTCGCCATACCTACAGCAATACCCTCTGATCCGTTGACGAGCAGATTCGGGATTTTCACCGGCAGAACACTGGGTTCTTTCTCCGTCTCATCGAAATTGGGAATAAAATCAACCACATCTTTATCCAGATCAGACAGAAAAGCTTCCTGTGTAATCTGCTCAAGCCGTGCCTCCGTATAACGCATTGCCGCGGCACCGTCACCTTCAATATTACCGAAATTGCCGTGTCCGTCTATAAGCGGCAGTCCCTTCTTAAAGTCCTGTGCCATGACAACGAGTGCTTCATAGATCGAACTGTCGCCGTGTGGATGGTATTTACCCATGGTGTCTCCGACGATACGCGCCGATTTACGATAAGGTCTGTCATAACGTATCCCTAGTTCATACATGTCATACAACGTTCTTCTCTGCACCGGTTTCAAACCGTCCCGCACATCCGGTAATGCCCTCGCAATGATAACACTCATGGCGTAATCTATAAAAGACTTTTGCATTACCTCAGAATATTCCGTTTTAATGATTCTGTCACTTACACTCATTCAATCTTCTCCCCTTCGGACTTTCGAGTTTGCTTAGACATCTAATTCCGCATCCTGTGCGTGCCGATATATAAATTCCTTACGCGGAGGAACTTCTGTACCCATCAGAAGTTCTGTCACCTCCGATGCCATGCGCGCATCTTCTATTTCCACCAATTTCAGCATCCTTGTATCCGGATCAAGCGTTGTCTCCCACAACTGCTGGGCATCCATCTCTCCAAGTCCCTTATATCGCTGCAATGTAAAAGGTCCTTTGTGCTTCTTCCGGTACTTCTCTAATGCCTTATCATCATAAAGATATTCCTCTTCCCCTTTGGACGGCATCGCTTTATAGAGCGGCGGCATCGCAATATACACATGTCCTTCAAAAATCAGCTCTGGCATAAACCGATAGAACAACGTTAGAAGGAGGTTGGAAATATGTGCGCCGTCAACATCGGCATCTGCCATAATGATAATCTTATCATAGCGGAGTCTGCTGATATCAAAATCATTTCCATACCCTTCAGAGAACCCGCAGCCAAAGGCATTGATCATTGTCTTGATCTCGGCATTTGCCAAGACTTTATCTATACTCGCCTTCTCCACGTTCAGAATTTTACCCCTAATCGGCAAAATCGCCTGAAACATACGATTGCGCGCCATCTTAGCACTGCCTCCTGCGGAATCACCCTCAACGATAAATATTTCACATTTGGATGCATCTTTGGATTCGCAATTTGCCAGTTTACCGTTGGAGTCAAACGAGAATTTCTGCTTGGTAAGCATATTAGTCTTCGCTTTTTCTTCTGTCTTACGAATCTTCGCCGCTTTCTCGGCGCAGCCTATTATACTTTTTAATGTATCAAGATTGCGGTCAAAAAATCTTACGATCTCATCACCAGTCACTTTACTGACAATTTTCGCCGCATCCTGATTGTCCAGCTTTGTCTTTGTCTGCCCCTCGAAACGCGGGTCGGGATGCTTAATTGACACTACCGCCGTCATGCCGTTACGCACATCGGCTCCGGTAAAGTTGACGTCTTTCTCTTTTAAGATATTAAGCCCTCTTGCATAGGTGTTGATCACATTGGTAAACATGGTCTTAAACCCTGTCAGATGCGTGCCGCCCTCTGCGTTATAGATATTATTACAGAATCCAAGTACGTTCTCATGGAATTCATTTACATACTGGAAAGCTGCTTCCACCGTAATACCTTCAGACTCCCCTTTATAATAGATTACATCATGTATCGTCTCTTTGGACTTATTCATATCTTTGATAAATCCTACAATGCCCTCCGGTTCATGATACTCGATATGCTCTACTTCTTCTTTTCTTTTATCCTCATAGATGATCGTCAGCTCCGGATTCAGGTAGGCGGTCTCATGAAGACGGCTCTTAACCTCGTCTTCTTTAAACCTTGTCCTGTCAAAAATCGTGTCGTCTGGAAGGAAATTGATTGTGGTACCCGACTCCTTTGTCTTGCCGACTACCGGCAGAAGTCCCTTCTCCAATTCCATGACAGGGATGCCTCTCTCGTAATGATCCTCATAGATAAATCCGCCTGTCTTGACTGTCACATGCATATAGGCAGATAAGGCATTTACAACAGAAGAACCTACACCGTGCAGACCGCCGCTCGTTTTATAGGCCTCATTATCAAACTTACCACCCGCATGAAGTGTCGTAAATACAAGCCTTTCCGCGCTGATACCCTTCTCATGCATTCCTACCGGAATGCCGCGTCCGTTATCTGATATTGTCGCCGAACCATCAGCTTCCAGTGTCACCCGTATGGTGGAACAGTATCCAGCCAGATGCTCGTCCACCGCATTGTCCATGATCTCATAAATCAAGTGATTGAGTCCCTTCGTGGACACACTTCCGATATACATCCCCGGTCTTACACGAACCGCTTCCAGACCCTCCAGCACTGTGATACTGGATGCGTCATAGTTATTTGCCTCATTGATCTTAGCCATATATTTACACCTCATATTTCCGGTTGTCGAATTATCATGTAATAGGAAATCGCTCCGATTATTCGAGTTTGCCGCAGGCAAATCTCGTAAACGAGCTCCGCTCGTTTTTTTTACATAAAAAAAGAACATGATTCAGAATTTCTCACGCATCATATTTTACCATATATTTTGTATTTTGCAAAGCAAAATTACTACATATAGTGTTGTTATGAATCTATGTATTCTACCAGTTCAGGAGTAAGATACTGACAGATCATCTCCTCCAGCCGCACTGAATCGATGGGCTTAGAAAGGTAATCCTCAAACCCCGCCTGTATATATTCTTCTTTAGCACCCACAATGGCATTGGCTGTAAGTGCGATCACCACCGGGGGATTTTGCATATATTCCGTCATCTGCCTCATATTTTGCAGAGTTTCCATGCCATCCATCTCAGGCATCATATGATCCAGAAAAATAATGTCATAATGTTTCTGCTTTACTTTATCCAGACATTCCTGCCCGCTTAAAGCAGAATCAAACTGAACTTTTAATCTCCGCAAGAGTCCTTTTACTACCGTGATATTAACGCGGTTGTCATCAACTGCCAAAATTTTCGCCTGTGGCGCAATAAATGTTTTTCTGTCTCTCTCATGCTGCTTTATCGCATCGTCCGCAGACGCCTTGTAATCTCCTAATATTTCCTCTCCGACCACTCTCTGGGGAATCACAAAAGAAAATGTGCTTCCACTGCCATACTCACTTTCTACGGTCAGTTCTCCATTCATCATTCCAATCAGACGTTTTGTTATGCTCAGTCCTAAACCCGTCCCTTCAACACTCTTATTCATCATTATATCAAGTCTTGTAAACGGGTCAAACAGCATATGCTGTTCCTGCTTCCTGATACCTATTCCCGTATCAGCAACCGTAATGCGGAGATTAATCCTGTCATCTTCATGCCCTGCACAATCTACTTTCAAATTCACTGAGCCTTCCTGCGTGTATTTGACTGAATTAGTCAACAAATTGACAATGCTCTGCTTGATCCTCATTTCATCCCCATAAAGGTTTCTCGGAAGTTTATTGTCTGCCACAATCTTCAGATTAAGATTTTTCTCTTCCGCCCTCATTGCTATCATGTTCTCAATATCAACGAGCATGTTACCGAGATTATAATTATTCTCTATGATCTCCATCTTGCCTGACTCGATTTTAGACAGGTCAAGAATATCATTGATAATGGACAACAGCGTCTTACCCGCACCATGAATATTGGAAGCGTATTCTCTGATACTATCGGATTGTGTCTCCCGTAAAATCATTTCATTCATACCGAGTACTGCATTGATCGGAGTTCTGATCTCATGGGACATACGAGCAAGAAACGAACTCTTCGCCTCGTTGGCACGTTCCGCATCTTCTTTTAATTCAATTAGCTGTTTTGTGTAGAGATAGTTATCCGTCATGTCGGAAATACGATATAAAATACCGGCTTTACGTTGATTATCATCATATATTTCGCTTCTCTGCCACTCATAGAAGCGCTCTCCAATCATGAATCCGTCAGCATGTGCCTCAATAAAGTCAAATACCTGCTCACCCACCATGGTTATGTCATTGAAATCCACACGCGGAAATATCATCCCTGCTTCTCTGTTATAATAGACAACCGCACCAACTCCGTCTGTTACGAGTATCCCTTCTTTGATTTCATCAATCACTATGTCTTTGGCGCTTTTCACAGTATCAAACAAACGATACCGGTACATGACAAAAACAAGGAATGATTCAGTAAGCAGCATCGAAAATGGATAGGAATCATAGTAGCCTAACACTCCCGCCATCCGCAGAATCCAGAACATAATCGGAAGAAGGGATGCCCCGAAGATCAAAAGCAGTTCAGGACGTTTCTCACCCTTATGCTCCACTACAGACTGTATCATGATCAAAGCAATCAGACAGCCAAGGATTGCTGTAGTCACAGTCCACCAGTAATAAAATACTCCCGGCTCATATATCCATAGGTATATGTCATTATCTATCGTATAATTAATACTTTTATAATATAAAGTATGATAATCTATCGTAAATACCAGAAACAGAACAAGAATATGGTCGATGGTATAAAATGCTTTAATAATCTTCAGCCACTTATCGTTCCGATGATTACTGTACAGACATGCAAAATACAGAAAACTGAGCAAGCCCATTGTTGTCCCGATATATTCCAGCTTAACCGCAAGGCGGGTCACCTCCAGACTTTTACTCTGAAGTTCAAAAAAATACCCTGCCACATCCATCAGCGTAAACATTGTTCCCGCAAATAAAATTTTCTGTTGTTCCGAGGGCTTTGCCACGTAGACTAACAGAACCATAAGAAAACAGATAATGATTCCCACACCATGCATTGTCAATATTGCGTTCATAATAAAAAACTCATCTCCTCTTATCTGTATTCTTCCGCCAGCTCATATATGTATTCTCTGCCACGTTTGCCAGTCCGCACAAGAATCCCCATATGCATCAAAAGCGGTACTGCCGCACTCGCCAGATCTCTATGTATCCCTGCACTTTGCGCAAACTCTTTGATTGTAAAGGGTTCTTCTATCTCATAAGGCACTAGCTGTGTAAAATCCTCCTTCCGCTCGATCAGCACCTCATCAAAAAGTGCAAGCGGCATTCTGTCATAGCGGCTGGATCCCCGCTTTCTATTCTTGCTCCATCCGTTTAAAAGTCTGTACTCATCCATATCCACTAACGGAAACGCAAAGGACAGATTTGGATGCCCCAAATATTGCTTGATCTTATAAAGCTCTGGAAATGCATGATATACAGTGCCAGTCACAGGAGATTTATGTTTTTTGGACAGTTCTCCCGACTCCTCATCCATCCAGATCACCCATTTATGGTGCGGAATCGGCAAAACCACCGTTACCGGATATAACGGTAGATAAGCCGCAAGTTTCGGCCGCAGCTTGTTAAAATTACCGTTCTGAATCTCTATGATACGTTCGCCGGTATAAATATCTGCTATGTATCCCTCAATCGGCACCTCGTGATAGTCCTCATCAGGTTCATAATACAACTTCATCACCGCATGTACTGTTTTCTCGCGAAGAGTTCCAAAACCGTGCGGATCATTCTGCTTTAAAAGCACCTTTAGTTTTGCTTGTTCAAAAGCGTCCTTGTCCATGCTTTTCAAACTATATCCCTCATTTGTATATATTTTACAAAACATGTAAATTGATTTACTTTTATGTATATTTATTATATAATAATATATGATATTTAGCTATTTACATATATTTTATACAATTATTGACAGACATTTATCGACAGGACAACTATTATGAAACACTATATTTCATATGCCAAAAAAATATTGACTGGCAAAGCCCGCCTCACAGATAAAGAAAAGTTTAGTGTTATCATTTATTCCGTGGCTTTAGTCCACCTTTTCCTCTCTGTTATTTTCGGATATTTCAGGGTTCTTCCCCTGTTTATTTTTAATGTTGTAAGTGTGCTTACATATCTATCCTGCACCCAGTTGATCCGCAGAGAATATTTCTGGCCCGTATACTGCATCACATATTTTGAAATTATTCTTCATTCCTTTGTGACAACAATCTTCATCGGCTGGCAGTTCGGTTTCGCACAATATATCATCGCACTCATTCCGGTAGGATATTATATTTGTTATACAATGAATACCGGACACCGTAAAATGGGTATCGCCACCGGATCGGCTTTTTTTGCCACAGCATCCTTCTTAAGCTGTAAGTTATTGTCGTTCTTTACTACCTCAACATATGAACACTTGATGCATACATGGGAATTAAAATTATATATTTTCAATTCCTTCTGCACATTTATCTTTTTGATCGCGTTCTCGTTGATTTTTATCTCCGAAATCAGAATAACTAATGCACAGCTTTGCCATCAAAATGAGATTCTGGACAAGCTTGCAAGTACCGATCCTCTGACCGGTTTATATAACCGCAGGAGCATGGATGTTTTCCTGACACAGGCGTTAAAGGCTGACGCTGGTTTTTCTCTTGTCATGTGCGATATAGATAATTTTAAAGGAATCAACGATACATACGGACATGATTTCGGAGATATCGTTCTTAAGGAAATTGCCCACATCACCACACAGCAAGTTGGCTCAAACGGATACGTATGCCGTTGGGGCGGTGAGGAAATTCTGATCCTTGTCAGCAGTTCCGCCAAAGAGACCGCCGGACGCATCGCTGAAAACATCCGGCGTAATGTTGCAAATCATGTCTTTGAATTAAACAATAAATGGATTCACTGCACACTCACTCTCGGAATCGCCGCATACAAAGACGGAGATACCGTTGAAGAGACTATAACCAATGCCGACTATAATCTCTATCAAGGTAAAAGAAGCGGCAAGAATAAAGTTGTCGCATAAATATATTATAGTTTTTTTACATTTCTGTCACCGTGCAGGATGCGTTCCTGATCGGACGCACTGAGCGGCGTAATCTTACCCGTTCTGTCATAATAAGTTAATAATGTGGAGTTCTTAGCCATAGTCTTCTGACCGTTCTGCGTAACAAGGTTGAGAACCTGTTCCAGATTACCGTTGCGCAGATACTTCTGGATCTCTTTATCCCTGTCTTTTTCACGCTGTAACTGTGCTCCTGCGGTGTCTGCCGGATTCCTCAGATTTTCAAGATTCTTAAGTGCCAGATATTCCTCCGTCAGCCTCTCAGGTTCATTTATACCTGCCTGTACATTCTCTACAACAGAAGACACCATCTCTGCGCCCTGCACTACATCTGTATCCTGTACTGCAGCCTCTCTGCCTGCTGTCATGGTATCGGCTGTACTGCTTTGCGGCGTCTCGTCATTCCACACCTTATAGATGAAATCTTTGACAGCCTGTATGAAGCCGGATATCCATGAACGGATCATATCCGGCAGCCCCTGTCCGGCAGCTTGTGCATGAACCGTACTTTCACGCCTGATATCGGAAAGAGACTGTGCATTACCGGACAATTCCAGCTTGACGCCGCTCTGCATAACAGTACGCTGACCTCTGCCAGTAATCTTGGCTTCTTCACCCTCACCGGCTTTGTCTTTTTTCTCCTCGTCTTCTTTCTCTTCCTGTGCACGCTGATAATTTAAACTAAACTTCTCACCGTTTCCGGTTTTATCTGCCGCATCGGGCATCTTCAATTTTGAATAATCATAATAATCGTTTCCGTTTACTCTGTTAACCATGCTGACATTATAGCAGATTAGAAGACAAAAAGCTATACTGCTTACTTCTGATTAATATAATTCACAAGTCCTTCCGCCGCAATGATCTTCTGCATAAACTCCGGAAAAGCCTGCCCTTTGTAAGTAGTATGCTTTGTCACATCTGTAATGATACCGGTATCAAAGTTCACTTCTACCACGTCTCCCGCTTCAATCTCTCCTGCCGCCTCGGGACATTCGATGATCGGAAGTCCGATGTTGATAGCATTTCTGTAAAAAATTCTGGCGAAAGTCTCTGCGATTACACAGCTTACCCCTGCCGCCTTGATAGCGATAGGCGCATGTTCTCTGGATGAACCGCAGCCGAAATTCTTGGTTGCAACAATGATATCACCCTTGTTCACCTTTTTAATAAATTCCTTGTCAATATCTTCCATACAGTGTGTCGCCAGTTCCGCCGGATCAGAAGAATTTAGATAACGCGCGGGAATGATCACATCCGTATCCACATTATCTCCATATTTAAAAACAGTTCCTTTTGCTGATTGCATGTGTCTCCTCCATTCTGGGGCTTGCACCCCTGCTACTATGATAAATTACAGTTTTTCAATGCTGATTACGCCAGCTGACATGGACACGAGATTTTACCTGTCACTGCACTTGCTGCCGCTACCGCCGGGCTTGCCAGATAGATCTCGGAATTAACATGACCCATACGTCCTACAAAATTACGATTCGTGGTGGAAACACAGCGCTCCCCTTCTGCAAGGATTCCCATATAACCCCCCAGACACGGTCCGCATGTCGGTGTGCTGACAATAGCACCTGCTTCGATAAAGGTCTTAAGGAGTCCTTCCTCCATAGCCTGAAGATAGATTGCCTGTGTTGCAGGAATCACGATACAGCGCATGCCTTCTGCCACATGTCTGTTCTCTAGTACCTTTGCCGCAGTTCTTAAATCATCTAATCTACCGTTTGTACAGGAACCGATCACTACCTGATCGATCTTAATATCATCTTTGATCTCATCAATGGTTTTCGTATTCTCCGGCAGATGTGGAAATGCAACAGTGGGTCTTAAAGTACTCAGATCAATGGTATACTCCTCATCATATACTGCATCCTCATCCGCTTCATAAATCTTATATTCTCTTGTGGAATGCTCCTTCATATATGCAACAGCAAGATCATCTACAGGGAAAATTCCGTTCTTACCGCCTGCCTCGATCGCCATATTAGCGATGGTGAACCGGTCATCCATGGACAGATTCTTTATGCCGTCGCCCACGAACTCCATGGACTTATACAACGCACCGTCCACACCAATCATGCCGATAATATGTAAGATCACATCCTTGCCACTCACCCATTCAGACGGTTTGCCTGTCAGATTAAATCTGATCGCAGAGGGAACTTTAAACCATGCCTTGCCAGTTGCCATCCCTGCCGCCATATCTGTGCTGCCCACACCGGTAGAAAAAGCACCCAGCGCGCCATAAGTACATGTGTGGGAGTCCGCGCCAATAATCACGTCACCCGCTACCGTAAGTCCTTTTTCCGGTAAAAGAGCATGCTCGATACCCATCTGCCCCACTTCAAAATAATTCGTTATCTCATTACGGCGTGCGAACTCACGCACACATTTACAGTGTTCCGCCGATTTAATATCCTTGTTTGGCACAAAGTGATCCGGTACAAGTGCAATCTTATCCTTGTGAAATACACCGTCCACGTTCATTTTTTCCATTTCCTTTATGGCAACCGGACTCGTAATGTCATTTCCTAATACCAAATCCAGATCTGCCTCAATCAACTGTCCAGCTTCCACATGATCAAGCCCAGCATGAGCCGCCAGTATTTTCTGTGTCATTGTCATTCCCATTTATTTTATCCTCCTTTAAAACTCTATGAATTGTCAATAGATTGGCATAAATCCATCCTCTAACGTCTCACCCATCAAGGTGCTTCTCTCAGCCATCCACTTATAACATGTAGATGGGCAGTTATGATAACTGTTTATTTCTCCTTCAACCGGATAATAGATTACATTACCATTTATCTCCAGACTTCCGGTCTCAGTCCTGTCATAATCTTTCTGTTGTAAATAGTATGGCTCTTTCAAACTATGTTTTGTAAAAACGCCGATATCTGTTACATAATTATCAAGATATGGTGTCAGCGACACTATGATCAAAAACATCAGCCCTCCCGTCAGGATACTGTAAAATCCCTGTTTCTGTTCATTGAGCCAAGCACCGACTGCTATCGCAATACCGGCTATCAAAAAAGCAAGTCCGTATCTGATAAATGGCGCAAGGAAAAACCACAAGGCGAGATTCGCGATGACCGCAGACACCAGAATAATGAGTTCCATCCCTATCTTTTTCTTACAAATTAATTTTCTTAGCCAAACTACTGCAAGCAAGATCATAGAAATCAAAAATGCCCCAATAAACATCTTCTCATAGCGCTGTTGATGCTCCCACCATACAGGCAGCCACTGTCTGACCGGCCAATCTATTTTGTTTACATCATACAGACAGCGTCCCCATACTTTGATCTGGTTAGCATCCTTCAAAAGATATTCCTCAGGCACCTTCCAGACTGCATGAAAAATATCGATTCCGTTAAACGGATATAACAGCCAGCCGGAAATCAGATAATTTCTAATAAGAAAAGGAATCAGAATAATACAGCCATACGCAACAAATCCTGCAATTTCTTTCCATTTTCTATCCTTAATCAACAAAAATGCAGGATAAACTACAATAATCCCCAAAAGCGCTGCTGAAAACTTAAGCGTCATGACAAACACCGCCAACACGGACAAAAGACAATATATATTCAAATCTTTTCTGTTTTCCATGTTATCGCACCATGCCGTAATCAAAAACAGCGAGAACAGCATCGTGCCGTAGTCTGTTGCCGGCGACATGCTTCTATCCAGAATAACCATTGTGTAAAAAAGGATTCCAACTTTCAGCATATCAGCCATATGAAACCGATGTCTCATAAAGTCTCTCAACCCATGAAATGCATAGATACACATAAAGGTTTCTAAGAATCCTGTAACTGTGTGAAGGGACTGCCCTGTCAGCCAACGCATGCTGAATACAGAAGCAAACGCTAAATATGCACTATTATAACCGTAATGAAGCTGGAGATTTCCCATTCCTTTAATCATTCCATATTCTTCATATAACCGGATCATCTGTGCATGATAAATGTTGGTATCCGTATGAAATTCTCCTCTGGAAGTATAGAACGCAACAAACAATATAAAACAGCAATAGAAAAATATCTCCCACGGGACTACCGAGTTCTTGAAGCTAACCCAAAGTTCTGCTATTCTGGAGCGTTCCAAAAATGCAATCACAATAACTACTATCAACAATATAAGGTGGCACAGCATATTCACTCTGCCAAATATACTGAAAATCTCAGCATAAACAGTAACTGCTACAATTCCCGAAACAGGATAGACGATTGCCGGAAGTTCCACCCCCCTCAGGAATAACGGCTTCATAATCCCGATTCCGGCCAAGGTGCAGATTATCATTATGTATATCCAGTTTAGAATTACAGCAATCATTTATTTTCTCCCTAATATTTCATACATTTGTTAAAACACAAAAATTCTCCATTTTAAGGAAACAGGACTTATCCTTTTAATTCGGAAAAGCCCTGTCAATCGAATCAGTTCATCTCTGCAATTACTTCATCCATAGAATGAGTTGAAATATACTCAAAGAGATCAGCCATCTGTTCCGGCATAATATACATGTCCTGTTTCACCCATTGAATGATTACAAATGCAATGGACTGGGCATAATACTCTGCCATCAGACTCATTGTCAATCCTCTTTTCGCCAATTTCTTCTCACCTGCCTGTTCGTTGATAAAGGTATACAGAATTCCCATAATAAATTTCTGGGTAATATTTTCACAGGAATTCTGACCTTCCAGTCTGACAACTTTCTTATAAAATTTCTTGTCATTTTGCAGATTTTCAAAAATCTGAATCAAACTCTCTCTGATATGCCCTGTCTGCATGAGAGGAATAACCGGATCTAAAATCTCTGTCCGTATAATCCACTCCAACAATTCATACTTATCCCTGAAATGATTATAAAAAGTAGGACGTATGACCCCCGCTCCGTCCGTGATTTCCTTGATTGTAATCTTATCAATCGGCATCTTGAGCGCGAGAAGCTTAAAGCTATCAGCCAGCATTTGATCTACATTGGTCTTGGATTGCATAGCTACCCCGTATTAGTTGTTGATCAGTTTATCTTCCCCATTCCAGCTGTAAAGCTTTCTGATTTCCTCACCTACTACCTCTGAAGGATGTTCGGAAGCCAGCTTTCTCATTGCCTTAAAGTGTACCTGACTACCTGCTGAAGACATGTCAAGCAGGAAGTCTTTTGCAAATGTACCATCCTGAATATCGGACAAAATCTTCTTCATAGTCTTCTTTGTTTCTTCTGTAATGATCTTCGGTCCGGTAATATAATCTCCGTACTCAGCCGTGTTCGAAATAGAATATCTCATACCTGCAAAACCGGACTGATAGATCAGATCAACAATCAGTTTCATCTCATGGATACACTCAAAATATGCATTTCTCGGATCATATCCTGCTTCAACCAATGTCTCAAAACCTGCCTGCATCAATGCACATACACCACCACAAAGCACTGCCTGTTCACCGAAAAGGTCTGTCTCTGTCTCTGTTCTGAATGTGGTCTCAAGAACACCTGCTCTTGCACCGCCGATAGCAAGCGCATAAGCCAATGCCATATCCTGTGCCTTACCTGTAGCATCCTGATGAACAGCTACAAGACAAGGTACACCTTTGCCTGCCTGATACTCGCTTCTTACGGTATGTCCCGGTCCCTTAGGTGCGATCATTGTTACATCTACATTCTTAGGCGGTACAATACATCCAAAATGAATGTTGAAACCATGTGCAAACATCAACATATTACCTGCTTCCAAGTTGGGCTCAATGTCTTTCTTGTACATAGCAGCCTGTAATTCATCGTTGATCAGAATCATGATAATGTCTGCCTTCTTAGCAGCCTCTGCCGCCGTATATACTTCAAATCCCTGTGCTTCTGCCTTCGCCCATGATTTAGAGCCTTCATACAGACCGATAATAACATGACAGCCTGACTCTTTGGCATTTAACGCATGTGCATGTCCCTGACTGCCGTAGCCGATCACTGCGATGGTCTTACCGTCTAACAGAGATAAGTTACAATCTTCCTGATAAAAAATCTTTGCCATTTTCTTACTCCTCCGTTTGTTAAATAATTTACTGTACCACTACATTTCTATAACTTCAAGGGATATCCCTTTCATTACCCGAAACAATATATTTCAATTCCGGCACGCTTCAAGTCTGCGAAACAAATCCCGCAAACAGCTTGCTTGATTATTATTCGAGATAGGTAACGTTTTCAATACCGCGTCCCAAACCTGCTATACCCGTTCTCGCAAGCTCCAAAATCTCATATCCGTCCAGCATTCTGATAAATGCTTCTATCTTATCTTGATCACCAGTAAGCTCTATCATCAGACTCTCCGGTGTTACGTCTATGACATTGGCGCGGAAAAGATTTGCCACCGCGATCACATCCTGCCTCTGTGTTACGGACACCCTGACCTTGATCATGGCAAGTTCCCTGTATACACTTTCCTCCGGACGAAGTTCTTTTAGATCCCTGACATCGATCAGCTTGGCTACCTGTTTCTCTATCTGATCCAGAATCTCGTCGTCACCGGAAGTCACGATTGTAATACGTGTAAATCTCGGATCTGCCGTCACTCCTGCCGTGATACTGTCAATGTTATAGCCGCGTCTGGAAAAAAGCCCGGATATACGGCTAAGTACACCTGATGTATTATCTACCAACAACTGTAATACTTTCTTCTGCATATAACAACCTTTCTGTGTATGACCTATCACTACACACCGTCAATTATTGTAACAACTCAGGGCACAAAAGTCAACCTGTCAGACATCTGTCTCAAGACATTTCTGCAACGCTAAAGTCCCAGTCCTTGCGACTTCCACGATACTGATGGACTGCATCATACCGATGAAAAGCTGTATCTTCTCTGGTACATCGCAAATCTGTATGATCATTGTCTTCTTGGACATATCTACGATCTCCGCCTTCATAATCTCACAAGTCTCCATGATGTCCCGTCTGTTGCCTTTGTTATACTTGACTTTCATCAGCATAAGTTCTCTGCTGACGCTCGCCGTCTCATCAAATGTCTTGACCTTGATGACATCCAGCTTCTTGTTCAGTTGTTTTTCAATCTGCTCAATCGTGCGCTCATCACCGCTGCTAACGATCGTCATGCAGGAGGTTTCCGGGTCATCCGTCTCACCTACCGCAAGACTGTCAATATTAAAAC
>CAMXBD010000087.1 GCA_947179245.1 uncultured Lachnospiraceae bacterium
CCGTCATATTCCCCGTTCTCCTGCTTTGTCACGTAACTGGACGCTGCTTTTACGGAAGTGTCCTTTGCGATATATTCATTGACAAGGTTTTTTAAGATAACTGCCAGCTTTTTATCCGCACTGTCTCTGTCAAAACTGTCATAGCCATCATTTACGGAAATAAATCTTACTCCGAGGAACGGGAATACTTTTTCCAGATAATTTCCTACTTCGATATGGTCCCTGCCAAACCTTGAAAAATCCTTTACGATAATACAGTTGATATTCCCTTTTCTAACTTCCTCAAGCAGGCTGTCGAATGCCCGGCGGTCAAACCGGGTGCCGCTGATCCCGTCATCCTTATACTCTCTGACAAGGGAAAACTCATCCCTGCCCTTTATATAGTCACGCATGAGCATCTGCTGGCTGTTGATGGAATCGCTTTCTGTAACAGCGCTGTCAACAGAAAGCCTTGCATAAGTGGCAGTTCTGAATGCCGGGGTTTTTATCAGGGCTCCTGCTGGGACCTTTGCAGCAGCAATGGTCTTTATTTCCTGCCTTGCCCTATCCTTAGTCCTTGCCATTATACCGCCCCCTTTTCACAAAGAGGGTGCTCTGGCAAAGTCTCCTTAAACATGTCGCACAGGGAGTAAACTTCTGCCATCCTGTCCTGATAGAGGAAAGAAAACTCCACACGCTTCCCCTCATATACCCATATCTTATCAAACAGGGAACAGATGAGGCTGCGCTGAATTTCTCCTTCTGTGCCAGAAAACAGATTTCCTGTATCTTTAAAGCTGCCAAGCCACTGCCTTGCCTCCCTGACCGCTTCTCCTGCTCTACCTGCCCTTTCCCTCCTCTTCCTGATCTGCCCTTCCAGTTCTTCACAGCGTCCGGAATAAAAAACCTTCATCTCCCCATACTCTTCTTCTGAAAGAATCCCTTCCATCCAGTCTGTGTAAAGGCCGGAAAGCATGGAGGCATTCTCCGCAAGTTCCTTTTCCAGCTCCGGCAGTCTGGTGTCAGTCAAAGCGACTGGCTGCACCCCTTCCATTGCCTCTTCCGCTGCTTTTAAGATTTCTTCCGCATCCGCTGCCATCTGCACCTGTGCCTTTACTGCCTCCGTTACAAGGGAAATAAGCTCCTGCTCTTTGATGCTGTGTCTCGTGCAGGTCTTTTCCACGTTGTAGGTCTTGCAGATATAAAAGATGGTCTGCTTCCCCTTATGGGTGGTCTTGCGGCGTATCATCTGCCTGCCGCAGTCCGGACAGTAAAGGATGCCGCTGAAAAGGTATGCCCCTTCCTGCCCCGGATTTGTCCTTGTGTCTTTTTTCAGAAGCCTCTGCATGGCGTCAAACTGCTTTTCCCCGATCAGGGCTAAATCTTCCTGCCTGTAGCGGCTCTGCTCCGATTCAGGCTTTTCCACCATCTTTTTAATCTTGTGGTTGATGCGTTCTTTCTTCCCCTGTATCACTAATCCCTTGCATAAAGGGTTAGACAATATCCTTCCTACCGCTACCGGGCTCCATTTGGAATAGAGGTTCTTCTGGAAGCCACTCTGATAACGGATACCAAGGCTTCTCTTATAATCTGCCGGGGCAGGGATTCCAAGGGCGTTCAGCTTCTCCGCTATCCTGCTGTTGCTCATGCCATTAAACTTCCACTGGAAGATAAGTTTTACATTCTCCCCTGCCACCGGGTCAGCCACCAGTTTATTATGGTCACTGCCATCCTTCATAAAACCATAGGAAACATATGCGCCGGTATATTCCCCATTCTCACGTTTGCTCTCAAGATGGCTCCTGATCTTCACTGAAAGGTCTGCGCTGTAAGCGTCATTGACGAAATTCTTTACCGGTATGACAATGTTCTTCTCTGTCCGGTCGGCGGTCAGTGAATCGTAATGGTCAGTGACCGCAATGAACCGCACCCCTGCCGCTGGGAATATCTTCTGTAAATATCTCCCGGCTTCTATATATTCCCTGCCAAAACGGGAAAGATCCTTCACAATGATGAGGTTGACCTTTCCCGCTTCCATATCCTTTATCATCTCCTGAAAGGAAGGGCGTAGGAAATCGGAACCGGTATACCCGTCATCCACATATTCTTTAAAGACATGGATATCCTCCCTGCCTTTTAAAAAATCATGGATGAGACGCTTCTGGTTGGTGATGCTGTTGCTCTCCTCCTTGCGGCCCTCATCACATACATCCCCGTCCTCCTTGGAAAGACGCAGATATACTGCCGCCGCATAGACCTTCTTTTCAGTTTCTTTTTTTATGATCTCTTTCATTGCCAAAGCTCCTTCTTTCCACTAAATGTCATGGAATTCCGGGGCTTTCACGCTTTTGTCCTACAATGATTATGCTATAATCCGTATAAAACATCCACGTTTTTCCACAACTCTTTACCGTTTTCCCATCACTTTTCCTCCTGTGTTTGCTGAAATTTATTACAGCCCGGCGGCTGCCACGTGTTCTATGTACTCCTTCAGACGGTCTGTCAGTGTTGCGTCCGTCTCTGCAAAACTTAATTTGACCACATATTCCCCCTGCTTGTAAAGATACGGGTTTCTGATCTGCCTGATGAATTCCCTCTTTTTTTCGGTATCGCTCAAGTCCTTATCTATTTCAATCTCCAAAATATCAGCCAGTCTTCCGGCGTCTGCCTCCCGTATGTCCATATCTTTCATTTTTACGAGGTCTTCCGGCGTTATGTTTTCTGTAATACTGTCAGCCGTATTCCTATGGCTGACATTTCCCTTTACCGTCCGGATATCCTTCTTTTTCCCCATGGCTTTCCGATTCCCATAGATGGTTTGTATCAGTATATTCCCTCCCTGTTTGTCCGTATTCCCTGCTTTTTTGTAGATGTAAAATTTATCTCTTTGCTTCAGGCGTTAGCAGCTCTTCTTCCGAAGCAACCGCCAAATTTCTCAGTAAATCCTTCAAATCCCTATGTGTAGTCTACCGATACAGGAGTCTAATGCGCCAAAAAAGCTGAATGCTTGTGGGACAATCCTCACAAACATTCAGCTTCGTTCCAATCTGAACTTTATTTTAATCCTTTCATCATGCGGGACGAAATCAGACATTCATCCCCATTGACCATGTAAATCACTCGATTCTGGAAATCAATTTCCCTGATATTGTCCTTATTCACCAAAAATGACCGGTGACAGCGATAAAAACGCTCATCCACTTCTTTCTCAATCTCTTTGATTTTCCCCAGAAACTCCATTTGACGGTTTTTACAATGTAAAATAATTTTATGTACATTCGGAGAAGTTTCAAAAAAAAGAATATCGTCATAATCCACTGTAAATACCTTTTCATTCACCTTCACAGAGAAATTTGCATGTACTTTATTATTGACAGACGCAAATCTTTGATTTGCTTTGAGAATACAGTCATATACACTTTTCCCCAGTTCTTCCGGAGCATCCTTCATAATGAAATCCAATGCTTCTAATTTATAAATAAATGTCAGGTAACTCATCTCTGAATGGGTTGTAACAAAAATAATAAACCCCCTTGGATCATATTTCCTGATTTCCTGCGCCAAGGTCAATCCTGTCATATCTGCACCCAGAGCAATATCCAGAAAATATATTCCAACCTCCTCAGATTCTTTCACTTTTTCGAGGATTCTATGCGGATCTTCAGAAACACAGCCAAGTTCCATGTCCAGATCTTCCATAAGGACAATATTTTCGACCACTTGCTGCATTTTATCTCTTTCTGCTTCTATATCTTCACATATATATATTTTTAACATACTGCATTTTCTCCTTACATCTGTCACATTACCATAACGGAAACAAAGCTTTCCGGCTACATTAGGGATATTTCTTTTTGATAATATACAAAATGACTGAAACATGTCAATAATTAGGGGAATCCATCACCATCATTCTTCATATTCTTACATAAACCGCCAAAACGAAAGCAGCCAGATAGCCCCTTTCGTTTCAAACGACCGATTAAATGCCCTTTAGTCTTTCATAAGCTCTAAGAATGTATCCTCCAACGTCTCACTTGCCTCATAAAGCCCTGTCATTACCACATTGTGTGATATCAGTAATTTTACAACATCATTCTTTTCATTGACGCCAATGCTGACCCGTAACTCCTGCCCGTTCCGTGAAACCACATAATATCCATTTTCCTGAAGAATTTTTTGTGCAGCTTCTGCATCCAGACTTTCTATTACATAAGCAATCCGTTTCTCCTTCCTATCATTGTGGAACTCCATAAACCGAATGATTTCACCTTTTTTGATTATAATTGCCCTGTCACACATTTTTTCCAACTCACCCAATAAATGGCTTGAAATCAATACTGTGATGTTTTTTTCATTTGCAATCTTCCTGATATATTCACGGACTTCATAGATACCTTCCGGATCCAGTCCGTTAGTAGGTTCATCCAGTACCAGAACATCAGGATCCTTTAACAAAGCCTGTGCAATCCCTAATCTTTGCCTCATGCCAAGCGAGTATGTTTTGACGTTTTTATTCGCAGCAGACATAAGACCTAACAGCTCCAGCAATTCTTCTACCTTCTTTTTTCCTACGCCATTTAATCCAGCAAAATACATGAGATTCTGATATCCCGTGTTGTATGGATAAAAATTAGGTGTTTCAATCATACATCCAATATCTCTGACCCCACTTAAATCCACTTCTCCGGTATAATTTCTGGTCAACCCTACCAAAATTTTCATGATACTGGTTTTTCCGGCCCCATTCGGTCCGATCAACCCAACAATCTCTCCGCTTCCAAGCTCAAAGGATACTTCATTTAATATTTGAAAATCTTTTTCCTTTTTACTGACATTATTAACTCTTAATACACTCTTCATTTTCAATCTTCTCCTCTTTTCAGTCCTGTTATTCAGGTTTGCCTTTATTCTTCACATCTTCATTATAGAGCGAAAATCCCTGTTCTTACCTTTTCTGTCGCAAACGTTCATTTTTAAATCATAAATGCTGTTTTTCTTGCCAGTTTACCCACAATGAAGTATAATGAATATGCTTAACGCCAAGATCTGTTTACATATCTTGGCGTTAAGTTTATGTCTGCCTTGACAACAAAACAGGCATATCCGTAAGCGCCGTTACGGAGCGCTTTTCAAACAGATTATAAAAATTATGCTGCTTTTAAGGAGTTTTTTATGATTACACTATATTTGATCTTTCCCGCACTTTGCGCACTCATGTTGGTCTGTGATATTTTTATATTGACTCACCCACAGCTTTCCGTAAAGAAATACCTTGTTTTCTTTTTATCATTTTCAGTGCCTTTTTTTATACAATATTACCTGAGCCTCTCTCCTATGCTATTGCTTTCATTGGCGGTGAATTCTATCCTGTTAGTGAAATTCACCGGGAAATTATACTCATTTTTTTATGTTCCGCTTGGTTATATTATAAACTGTATTTCCATCAATTTAATCGGGTTTGTTTTCAACATATTATGGGATATCTCCGACAAAGACATAAATGCTGATAAATTTCTTATAGCCATATTTACCATCTGTACGATAGCATTGAGCTGCCCTGTTCTTTATCTGGTCAGACGATTCATGCAGAAATATCTTATCCAGACTTTAGAAAAAATGAGTAAAAAGCTACTCGCCTTCATTGCCTCGACCCTTTTGCTCTGTGCATTTATGCTTTTCACAATGGCTTCTTTTTTTGATACGCTGGAAATCACGCACAGAGAGTTCTTTTTAATGTTTTCTTCACTTATCCTCTATTTTCTGTTTACAATGTGTATGCTCCTTATCGTATTGCATACAACCAGAAAAAGCTACGAAGCGCGGAAAAAAGTAGAATATCTTGAAAACTTAAATGAATACACCAGAAATCTGGAAATGGTATATAACAACCTGCGTTCCTTCAAACATGATTATATCAATATCATGGCTTCTCTTGCCGCATATATTGATGAGAAAAAATATGATGAGCTGGAAACTTTTTTCTATGAACACATTCTGCCAATGCAGAAAAACCTCACGCAAAAAAATGAAGCATTGAACAACTTATTAAATATCAATATACTGGAATTGAAAAGCATTTTATATACTAAACTGCTTCTTGCCGTCAATCAGGATATCGAAGTGAATGTGGATATCCCGGATGAAATTGATTCCGTTCACATGGATCCGGTTGATCTGACCCGGATGCTTGGAATCTATCTGGATAATGCCATAGAAGCATGTCTGGAAACAGAACATCCAATCCTTAATTTACATCTGGGTAAAATGAATCAGGCCGTTGTATTCATTATATCAAATACATTTATTGACAAAGGGCTTTCCGTGGCACAGATGCATAAAAAGGACGTAACCACAAAAGGTGAAGGCCATGGTATCGGCCTCCACAATGTGTCTGAAATACTGAACCGTTATGATAACATTTATCACGAAACCCTGATAAAAGAAAACCTGTTCATACAGCAGGTTCAGATATCATAAATAAGTTTTTCCGCCAATTTCCAACAATCCGCTGACAATCAAACACGCAACTGCCTTTTGATTATAACCTGATATCGTACCCTTTCCGTTTACTGTGCAAATCATGTACTCCTGTGTAATTGATAACTCCTTCATTATTGTCCTCTCCTTACTATTTATCAGCTATTACTTACTACTTACGTTATATTTTATTTGTTAAGTATTGCTGACGGTGTAACAGCCCGGAAAACAATCATACCATCAAAAGTATCCTGTGGAACAATCGTCGTTGTATATGCAGATTTTATCTTTTTCATCATACTGGGCAAACCGACATTAAGCGTAGTAATTGTCTGCTCACTACTCAAAATCTGTTTCCATGTTTCGTCCATGGCAGGATTTGTAAAGTCAATAAAATACTGACCGTTATCCGCATGAGTAAGCTGATTGTTTAAATCATTGGAATTGCTGACTTCGAGAACCTCAAAATCTCCATCGTCTTTCTGGGAGTTAAATTGTGTTTTTTGTGCGTCCGTCCCAATCGAATAGTAACCGTCCCCAAGATTCTTCGATAACAATTCTCCTAAGCAAGTGTAGTCCGCCACAGATGTTTTGCCAATGTGCCCATTATGTCCATTGATAAACAGAACGCTGCCATCGCCATGCTGTAGAAACCACTCTACCTTATCATACATACACTGGTCACGCGTGACGTTATAGTTGTCACTCAACTGCACCTCACAATACGCATAAATGGTATTGGCACATTCCCTTGCAAAATCAAAAGCCGGCTGACCTAAACTTTCTACAATGTCATCTTCAACAGTATCCAGTTTAAGTATAAATTCTGAAACGCTTTCTTTTGCATGATTCAATGTTGTTTTATCTAAAGAAATCCTGTTTTCATCTGTAAGCGGTGCAAATACTTCTGCATATTCTTCACTTATTTCCGGATGAGTTTGGTCGATAACGGAAAACAGATATTCTTTGTTGTTATCAAACCGCTGTACATCCATACCGTAGAAGTGCAATGCATCTTCCTGCGAAACGGTTTCGTTATATGAACGCATCCATTCTACTAAATTCGCCATTTCCTGCGTACGATAAATGGAAAAACCTATTTCTGCAACCGCTTCTTCGGCAGTACCATTACCGCCATTAATATATTGGTCTACTTTTAACGCACCGCCAAAATCTCCTTCTATGATAAAAGTACGGCAGCCATTGTTTTCCACTAATGCTTTGAACACATCAGCTTTCATTTGATGATATTGCGCCACGCCATGGCTTGCTTCTCCTAAACCCACTACCTGCACATCTGAAGATATTGGAATCGTTTCAATGTCAGCCTGCGTATAAGACATATCTGCTGAAACAAATGATGCAGAATTGCCGCAGCCAGTGAGCAGAGCCAGACAAACTGATGTTGAAAGACATACCTTAAAAAAACTTTTTAATTTCATACAAACCACCTCTTTCATTTATAAATCTTTCTTCTGTAAAGCAGTCACACCAATCATTGAAAATATAACACCTGTGACTATAAATACTGCAATGTTTTTGATGCCCCAAACCTGATACAGCAGGAATTCGTCCGATATACAAAACAGCACATAATCCATTACTTTTTCCAACGCCACTATTTTCTCCCCAATCATCTGTAAAACACTTGGCATTACCCAGCACAATACAATCAGATAAATAAAGGGTGTAATGGTGGTATTATGAAAACACGTGATCATCATTGCTGTTGCCGCAATGCCAAAACCATAAATCATATAGATCAGAATTTCTTTTCCAATGATTCCTAATAACACAGATGCCGTCCACGGCTGTTTACAGATAATCAATGCAGCATCATATAAAATACCGCCGCATAAACCAATCAATATACTGACAAGCGCTAAACTCATGATTTTTGCCATGATGATTTGTATTCTGCTGCTTCGTGATGTAAAAACAAATGTCACTGTTTTTAAATCAAATTCTTCCCCCAAACTCTTTGCTGATAAAAACATGATTAAAATACTGGAAAAATTTCCGAAAAATGCAATTACATTTTGTACCCCAAAACTATCCGGAAATGCATATGCACTGTACGTCATTCCTCCACCCATGACCAATACCATAATCATCCCTAATAGAAATTCCTTTTTTTTCAATAACTTTACCAGTTCCAGTAATGTAATGTCCATTGTCTTCTTCATATCTGTGATCCTCCTTTTGATTTAATCCCATTATAGGTTTTTTCGATTCCCATGCCCGTTTTTTTCTTAAACGGGCATATATCTATCGTAAGCGTAAAATATATGTATAGTAATGCACGAACAGCACAAAGAATCACACGGAAAAGCAAAGCCCTTTATTTTTGCAACAATAAAAGGACTACCCAAATACACTTGAATAGCCCTTACTATACAATCAGCTGATTGCAGAATTCCGTTGGTTTCTCCTCTGTCATTATTATAACTCAATCACCTGCTGCCAGAATCGCCTTCACATCATCGGGATAACTTTCCACCCATCCCCCTGTCATAAAAAATGTCACCTTCACGTCATGCTTCTTAAGAATCTCCAGAATCCTTCCCGTATCCTCATTCCCCCAAGCCGCATCAAAACTGAGCGCCACCTGCTTCTTATCCGTCTCCACGCAGTAGATCGGCAGCTCCCTTCCGCCCACCGAACTGCTGACTGTAACGGAATCCGGCAGTACCTTTACCACTCCTTGTATCAATGCGACTGTTGCCAGTGCAAATGCCGCTGATTTTGCCACCTGTACCAGTACATCCCGCACAAAATTCTTGCGTTTCTGCTCCTCCTTCGACTGATACCCCGTCTGAGCAGCGCTGCTGCAGTATTGCCCTCCTGTTCTCTGTCTCCTCCTCTCGGCGGTCCATGCCTCAACCTGATCCGGCTTCGGCCAGACATCATCCGACGGATTTGGACCCAATATAGAATCTCTCTGCATTTTTCCTTCTAATTCACGCAGAACAAGTTTCATCTTATGATTCCAATGTGCTCCTTTTTTGCGCATAATAATACCCTGCATACTATTGTTACTAAAAGTATATGCAGGGTATCACATTTTATTTTTTATTTTCCGCCATCATCCGTTCCAATTCATCCTCGATTGCTCCGGCTCCCACGTTTGTATCTTCAATCCGCTGCCCAATTCTTGACATTCCTCCATATTTTATTACAATTGATGTGATACTGTTATAGAAACAATACATTTTACATATGTAAATGTTTTACGCGAAAGGAACCATATTATTATGAAAGAATTTCTCAAACGCAAAAATATTATTTTCTCTTTCAAGCGATACGGCGTAGACTGTCTGGGCGCTATGGCACAAGGACTGTTCTGTTCGCTCTTAATCGGCACGATCATCAAAACTCTCGGTCAGCAGACCGGATTGGAATATCTGGTCACAGTCGGTACATATGCCGCCAACATGGCCGGACCTGCCATGGCAATCTCCATCGGTTTCGCCCTTCAGGCTCCTCCGCTTGTACTGTTTTCTCTTGTTGCGGTGGGCAGTGCCGCCAACGAACTGGGCGGCGCCGGCGGTCCTCTTGCCGTTCTGATCATTGCGATTCTGGCTGCCGAATGCGGTAAGATCGTTTCTAAGGAAACCAAAATCGATATTCTGGTTACGCCCTTCGTGACCATTTTTGCAGGTGTAGCGCTTTCCACACTGCTGGCACCCGGCATCGGCGTGGCTGCAAGCTCCGTCGGCCGTCTGATCATGTGGGCAACAGACCTGCAGCCTTTTATTATGGGAATTATTGTGTCTGTTCTGGTGGGTATCGCCCTCACTCTTCCGATTTCTTCCGCCGCAATCTGCGCCGCATTATCACTGACGGGACTTGCCGGCGGTGCCGCAGTCGCGGGCTGTTGCGCCAATATGATCGGTTTTGCTGTAATGAGTTTCAAAGAAAACAAATGGGGCGGTCTGATTTCGCAAGGCTTAGGCACTTCCATGCTGCAGATGGGTAACATCGTCAAAAATCCCAAAATCTGGATTCCGCCGATTATTGCCTCTGCAATCACGGGTCCTCTTGCAACCTGCGTATTCAAACTGCATATGAACGGCACGCCCGTCTCCTCCGGTATGGGAACCTGCGGGCTGGTAGGGCAGATCGGTGTCTACACCGGATGGCTGAACGACATAGCCTCAGGAAACAAAACAGCCATCACCGCCATGGACTGGTTCGGACTGATTATGATCAGTTTTATACTTCCTGCCGTAATTTCCTTATTTTTCGGTAATTTACTCCGCAGGATCGGCTGGATCAAAGAGAACGATATGACCTTGTCGTAAACGGTACAAAAAATGTTATAAATATTTGAAAAAAATGGGTTTTTCCTCTTTACAAATCACCATAAATGCCGAGATAATATATGTAAGAATAACTGTGTCCTGTTACCTGTACCGGCTGTCGCCGACAGGATAACATGTACAGCAGACATAAGACATGGAAGTCGTTATTTCATAAACATGGAGGGATGCAAAATGGGAATTAGTTTAAACGGTCTTAGTTCAGGTATGACAGACACTTATTCGGCTTTATTGGGCGGCGGAAGCTCTAGTTCCGGAGATGGCATGTCTACCTTACTGTCAGATTATGCTTCAATCAAAAACGGCAGTTACGGTAAGATGATGAAATCTTACTATGCTAAGGTAAAAGAAGAGGAAGAAGCGGACGGCACTTCCAAGAGCAGTTCCAAAACAAAGGAAAAGGATGCCGCATCTGCCAGCGCAGCAAGAAAATTTTACGAGACTGCATCAGGAATGAACGGTCTTAATTTCAGTGCAGATAATATGGACGAATTGTATGACAAGGTATCGGCGTTTGTCAAGGATTACAATTCCTTGATGACCAGCGCTTCCAAGAGCAAAAATGCTTCTGTGAAAGCTCAGGCTGATGCTCTGAACGACTATACCTATCAGAATTACAAGTTATTTGCCAAAGTCGGAATCACAATGAACTCCGATCGTACCTTATCAATCGACGAGGAAACATTTAGGAAAGTAAACGAGAAAACCGGCGCTACTAACGTTCCTACCTTGACTACATTATTTAAAGGTCTGGGTTCCTTTGCCGACAAGGCTGCGGACAGAGCAAGCAAAATCTATCGTCTTGCAGGCGAGGGAGAAGCCGTTACCTCTTCCAAGGCAAAATACGCCGGGAGCATGGGAAGTACTGTCTCTTCAAGCGACAAGACGGACAGCACCTCTTCCAGCGCAGGCAGCTCTAAAACAGCAAAAGATTCCGCTTCAGCTACTTTAGCAAGCGCTCTTTATAAATCCGTTGAGAAATTGGGCGCTGCAGCAATCAACAATGACAATAAAGATAATGTATACGACCTGTTCTCAACTCTGGTTAAAGACTATAATGAGCTTATCAAAAAGGCCTCCAATAGCGAGAACTCTAATGTTATCAAACAGGCCGATTACTTAAAGACCCTTGTAAGCGGCAACAAGAGTGCCTTCTCCAGAATGGGAATTACCGTCAATTCCGACAAATCACTGTCCATTGACGAACAGAAGTTCAAGGATTCCGATATGAGTAATGTAAAGAACCTCTTCACCGGTGCATACTCCTTTGCAGAGAAGATGACAGACAGGATCAGCCAGATTTACCGTTATGCAACACAGGGTCAATCTCTGAATACGCAGACTTATACAAGTCAGGGCAGCTACAGTGCTGTTAATGCCGGATCGACAGTAGATACTGTAATGTAAAATTATGTATAATATTACATGATAAAATCCCGCAGGTTTTCCTGCGGGATTTTCTTTTTCTCTATATTACGATAGGAAAAATATACGCTCTACGCGAAAGGATTCTCCGTCGGATAAGGTACGCTCTTAGGCTGATTATAGCCAATCTCGCTCACATCCACACCGATATACTTGAATACCTCAAATAACGCTTTGCCGTAATGGCCAAATGCAACTGCACCGTGATGAGGATAATTCTTCTCGATCAATACATGACGATAGAATCTTCCCATCTCATGAATCGCGAATACACCGATACCTCCGAAAGATTTGCTTGCTACCGGAAGAATCTCACCTTCTGCCACATATGCACGCAGGATATTGTCAGCGGTGCTCTGCAGACGATAGAATGTGATGTCACCGGGAACGATATCTCCTTCCAGTGTACCCTGTGTCACTTCCTCAGGAAGTGTTCTTGCCATAATCATCTGGTATTCCATGCTGTGCTTGGACAGTTTCTTGGAACAGGTATTTCCACAGTGGAAGCCCATGAAAGTATCTGTAAACTTATAATCAAATTTGCCCTCGATGGACTCTTTGTACATATCCTTTGGTACAGAATTGTTGATATCAAGCAATGTTACAATGTCGTCGCTGACTGCCTCACCGATAAACTCGCTTAAGCATCCGTAAATATCTACTTCACAGGATACCGGAATGCCTCTTCCTGTCAAACGGCTGTTCACATAACAGGGAACAAACCCAAACTGTGTCTGGAATGCGGGCCAGCACTTGCCTGCGATTGCCACATATTCACGATAACCTTTATGCTCTTCAATCCAGTCAAGCAGTGTCAGCTCATACTGAGCAAGCTTCGGAAGAATAGTAGGTTTGTTATTACCATCACCGAGTTCCTCTTCCATATCCTTAACTACGTCCGGGATACGAGGATCATTCTCATGCTTGTTGAATGCTTCAAACAGATCCAGCTCAGAGTTTTCCTCAATCTCAACGCCTAAGTTGTATAACTGCTTAATCGGTGCATTACAAGCAAGGAAGTTGAGCGGTCTGGGGCCAAAGGAAATGATCTTCAAGCTGGACAGAGCCGCAACTGCACGGGCAATCGGAATAAATTCATGAATCATATCTGCACAATCTTCTGCATCTCCTACAGGATACTCCGGAATATATGCTCTTACATTACGCAGTTTCAAGTTGTAGCTTGCATTTAACATGCCGCAGTAAGCATCGCCACGTCCCTGAATCAGATCTCCCTGAGACTCCTCGGCTGCTGCCACGAACATCTTAGGTCCTTCAAAATGTTTAGCCAGCAATGTCTCTGAGATTTCGGGACCAAAATTGCCCAGATATACACAAAGAGCATTACAGCCGTTATCTTTAATGTCTTTGAGAGCGTTTACCATATCAATCTCGCTCTCGATAATACATACAGGACATTCATAAATGTCTGCTGCATCATACTTTGCCTTGTATGCTTCCACCAAGGCTTTTCTTCTGTTCACCGCAAGAGATGCCGGGAAACAGTCACGGCTTACAGCCACGATACCAATTTTTACTTTCGGTAAATTATTCATGTTGTTTATCCTCCTTTAAATTTAAACCGGTGCTGCCGGTATTTTTACATTAATTCTCCATGTATGAACCGTTTACGGCTCATGCCTCAACGCTAGTCTTTTATACATCACTCGCGTATATCGAGATTCTTACCTATCAGTCCGATGTGCGCGCCCGCGTCCAGTCCGCCTTCCGCATGACCGATCAGCCATTTGTTTTTCGCTGTAATCAAGGCATCTTCCCATTCTGCATGGCTCTCCTCCAACGGATAATTCGTTCCCGCAGGCAGGACGATTCCAACTTTAAAGCCGCCTTCGTTCGCGCTGCACGGCGCATAATGAAGCGTTGTTGCGTAAATCTCTACCGCCGTCCCCTCCGGCACAAGAAACGCCTCCATCAAAGATGTGTCATAAGTGAAATCATCCGTAATGTCCTGCTGCATACCAACAATCAGAACCGCATCGGTTGCCGCTACATTGATTTCAGAACTTCTATGATACTC
>CAMXBD010000088.1 GCA_947179245.1 uncultured Lachnospiraceae bacterium
GCCCGGTACAAGCACACCGTTAACGCCATCCAGAAGTTCGCCGACATTATCTTTCGTCACTGCCTCAGAATCTACCCATCGGATATTAACTACACAACGGTTGGAAATGCCGCCATGTTTTAATGCTTCGACAACGCTGATATAAGCGTCGTGAAGCTGGGTATACTTACCTACAAGAGCAACTGTTACCTCGCTGGCAGGTGTTCTTAAAGATTCCACAACTGCTTTCCAATCTGTTAAGTCCGGTTCCGGACAATCCAGTTTCAGGCAGTCACATGCTACCTGTGCCAGATGCTCTTCTTCCATTGCGAGAGGGGCTTCATAAAGATGCTCCACGTCGAGATTTTGCAATACGCGGTTGCTCGGCACATTACAGAATAAAGCAATTTTATCCTTTAAAGTCTGGTCTAAAGGATGTTCGCTGCGGCATACGATAATATCCGGCTGAAGTCCCATGCCTTGCAGCTCTTTTACACTTGCCTGCGTAGGTTTTGTTTTCATTTCCTGAGATGCGCTCAGATAAGGAATCAATGTCACATGAATGAGGATTGCATTTTCTCTTCCTACTTCATGTTGAAACTGACGGATGGACTCTAAGAAAGGCTGGCTCTCAATATCACCCACTGTACCGCCGACTTCAATGATTGCAATCCGGGTCTCTTCGTCGGTAAAATTGCGATAAAAACGACTTTTAATCTCATTGGTAATATGTGGAATGACCTGCACAGTGCCGCCGCCGTAATCGCCGCGACGCTCCTTCTGCAATACAGACCAGTAAACTTTACCGGTGGTTACGTTGGAATTTTTATCCAGATTCTCATCGATAAATCGTTCATAGTGTCCCAGATCAAGATCGGTTTCCGTTCCGTCCTCGGTAACAAATACTTCGCCATGCTGAATAGGATTCATCGTTCCGGGGTCAATATTAATATAGGGATCAAATTTCTGCATCGTGACTTTATAGCCGCGGGCTTTCAATAATCTTCCCAGTGAAGCGGCTGTGATGCCCTTGCCGAGACCGGATACAACACCGCCTGTTACGAATACGTATTTTACTGCCATTTTTCTCCATGCCTTTCTGTAACAAAAAAGTAATCATGCAATACCTTGTGCCATAGGGAGGCACAAAAAACAATATATGGCTTATTATACAATGGAAAGACAGGAAAAATCTACTGTAAAGGTTAAAATTTGTAAAAAACTTTATATTTCTTTTATACTTGTGTTCATAAATTCATAATTCGCATATTGATTTATGATTTTTCCTTCTATATACTATGTTATAGTTATAAAAATATTAAGATGTTTATGTCGTGAGAGCGATATGATAGAAAGTGAGGATTCCTCATGGATGACAATTTAAATCAGTATGACGGCGGACCTAACCGCGGGTCCGGCGGACCAAACGGACCGGGTGGCTCAAATAATAACGGCGGATCCGGCGGACCGGGCAGCAGCGGTAATGATCCCCGTAAGCAGAGCCTGATCATGCTCGTGATAGCTGCTTTGGTCACTTTACTGTGCATCAGTATGTTTATGAAAATGATGACCGGTGCCAGTAATCAGGAGATTACCTATAATGCCTTCGTGAAGATGATAGAGGATGGTGATGTCAAGAGCGTTACGGTCGAGACGGACAGAATCATTATTTATCCGAAAGACGGGCAGATGAGTTCGCCTTTTATGTATGGATATGGTCTGGGTAGTATGACTTACTATACAGGCAGGATGGAAGATGACGATACACTGACACAGCGTTTACTGGAACACAATATCGATGTAAATAAGCAGACGTCAGACAGCTCCAGTGTGATCATGACGGTACTGCTTTATTATGTACTGCCTATTCTTTTGATGTGGGGACTTTTGAGCCTTCTGTTCCGACGCATGGGCGGTAAGGGCGGTCCTATGGGCGTCGGCAAGAGTACAGCTAAGGCATATGTACAGAAAGAGACTGGAATTACTTTTAAAGATGTGGCAGGCGAGGACGAGGCGAAGGAATCGTTGGTAGAGGTTGTAGATTTCCTGCATAATCCCGGTAAATATGCCAAGATTGGCGCGAGACTGCCAAAGGGTGCGCTTTTGGTCGGACCTCCCGGAACCGGTAAGACTTTGCTTGCCAAAGCAGTTGCAGGAGAAGCACATGTACCGTTCTTTTCACTGTCCGGTTCGGATTTTATTGAGCTGTATGTGGGTGTGGGCGCTTCCCGTGTTCGTGACCTGTTTAAAGAAGCAGAGAAGAATGCACCGTGTATCGTGTTCATTGATGAGATTGATGCCATCGGAAGAAGCAGAGACTCGAAATATGGCGGCGGAAACGAAGAGAGAGAGCAGACATTAAATCAGCTTTTGTCTGAGATGGATGGTTTTGACGGTAAAAAGGGCATTATCATTCTGGCGGCAACTAACAGGCCGGAGATTTTGGATAAGGCGTTACTCCGTCCGGGTCGTTTTGACAGAAGAATTATCGTAGATAAACCCGACTTAAAAGGACGTGTGGAGATCCTGAAAGTACATGCCAAGGATGTGCGGATGGATGAGACGGTGGATTTGAATGAGATCGCTCTGGCAACTTCCGGAGCAGTGGGTTCCGATCTTGCGAATATGATTAATGAGGCAGCCATTAATGCCGTTAAGACAGGCAGAGAATATGTGAGTCAGAAAGATTTGTTTGACGCCGTTGAACAGGTGCTCGTGGGCAAAGAAAAGAAAGACCGCGTTATGAGTAAAGAGGAGCGTAAGATCGTCTCCTATCACGAAGTAGGTCATGCACTGATCAGTGCGTTGCAGAAAAATTCCGAACCGGTACAGAAAATTACGATTGTGCCGAGAACAATGGGTGCATTGGGATATGTCATGCATGTGCCTGAGGAAGAGAAATATCTGGATACCGAGGCAGAACTGCGAGACCGATTGGTAAGTCTTCTAGGCGGGCGTGCTGCGGAGGAGGTTGTGTTCGACACCGTTACTACAGGCGCGGCAAATGATATTGAGCAGGCGACAAGCCTTGCACGCAATATGATCACCCGTTTCGGTATGAGTAAGAAATTCGGACTTATGGGTCTTGCCACTGTAGAAAGTCAGTACTTGGACGGCAGGGCGTCTTTGACCTGTTCTGACGTGACGGCGGCAGATATTGATACCGAAGTTATGAAGATGCTCCGCGATAGTTATAAGCAGGCGAAGAAGCTTCTTAAGGAAAACCGCGAGATTATGGATAAACTGGCGGCTCATCTGATAGAGAAAGAGACGATCACCGGCAAAGAATTTATGAAGATTTTCCGTAAAGAAAAGGGAATTCCGGAGCCTGAAGAGACTGAAGCGGAAGACAAAAAGGACGGAGAAAAGGCACAGGAGCAGCCAGCACTGGAATCTCAGCAGCAGAGTGGTCAGGAACCTTCACAGCCGCCTGCATCACAGCAACAACCTGAGACCGGACAGCAGCAGAGCGGGCAGGAACCACGATGGATGCCGCCCACACAGCCGCCGCCGGAGAATCGAGGATTGTTCTCGCAGGCACCGGAACCAAAGGATGATAATAAGTAGAGATTTAAAAGAATTTAAAGAGGCAAAGTCATTTTTAAGGATTGACTTTGCCTTCTTAGATAGAGGAATCCAGTATGTTTGATTTTGATGATGAACTTAAAAAACTTCCCAATTCTCCCGGCGTCTATCTCATGCATGATGATGCCGATACTATCATTTATGTAGGGAAGGCAGTTAACCTGCATAATCGTGTCCGTTCCTATTTTCGTAAGATTGTGGGGAGAGGACCGCAGATTGATAAGATGGTACAGCAGATTGCGCGGTTTGAGTACATCGTGACAGATTCCGAACTGGAAGCACTCGTGCTTGAGAACAATCTGATTAAGGAATACAGCCCGAAGTATAACACCATGCTGAAGGATGATAAAACATATCCTTATATCAAGGTGACTATGGGCGAGGAATATCCGCGGATCCTTTTTTCCAGAGAGATGAAAAAGGATCGATCCAAATACTTTGGACCCTATACCAGTGCGGCGGCGGTCAAAGATACGATTGAATTGATGAATAAATTGTATCAGCTCAAGACCTGCAGCCGGAAGCTGCCGAGGGATATCGGATTGGAACGTCCCTGCCTGAATTATCATATCAAGCAGTGTATGGCACCCTGCCAAGGGTATATCGGCAAAGAAGAATATCGGGAGCGGGTGGAGCAGGCGTTGGATTTTCTGAATGGTAATTATAAGCCGCTTCTGAAAGATCTGGAAAACAAAATGACACAAGCGTCAGAAAATTTGGAATTTGAAGAAGCAATACGCTACCGAGATTTATATAATAGTGTGAAAAGCGTGGCACAGAAGCAAAAAATCACGGACAGCGACGGAGAAGATAAGGATATTCTGGCACTGGCGAAGGACGAGACAGATGCGGTGGTTCAGGTATTTTTCGTGCGCGATGGCAAGCTGATTGGCAGAGAGCATTTCTATATGACGCATGTGCAGGGATATGACAGCGCGCAGATTTTGTTGGATTTCGTCAAACAGTTCTACGCAGGAACGCCATATATTCCGCGGGAATTGATGCTGCAGGAAGAGATTGCGGATGTTGAGATTCTAGAGAAATGGCTGAGTACCCGCAAAGGCAGCAGGGTCTACATACGCGTGCCGAAGAAGGGCGCGAAGGAGAAGCTGGTAGAACTGGCGGCGCAAAATGCGCATCTTATTTTAAGTCAGGATAAAGAGCGTATCAAGCGGGAAGAAGGAAGAACCATTGGAGCGGTGAAGGAGATTGCAAAATTGCTTGATCTTGAACATGTGAGCCGTATGGAAGCCTATGATATATCTAATATCAGCGGATTTGCCAATGTGGGTTCCATGGTAGTTTTTGAGAAGGGAAAGGCAAAACGCAGTGATTACCGCAAGTTCCGTATCCAGTCGGTATCGGGACCCGACGATTATGCATGCATGAAGGAAGTGCTCACGAGGCGGTTTGTACACGGTATGGAAGAAAAGGAAGAATTAAACCGCAAGGAGATGGATCACGAGTTTGGCAGTTTCACGAAATTCCCAGACTTATTATTGATGGACGGCGGAAGAGGGCAGGTGAACATTGCACTGCAGGTATTGGAGGAACTGCATCTTGATATTCCGGTCTGCGGCATGGTGAAGGACGATAACCACCGCACCAGAGGGCTGTACTATCATAATGTGGAGATTCCAATCGATACGCATTCCGAAGGATTTAAGCTGATTACGAGAATACAGGATGAAGCCCATAGGTTTGCCATTGAGTATCACCGCTCTCTGCGCTCTAAAGCGCAGGTTAAATCTGTGCTGGACGAGATACCGGGAGTGGGTCCGACGAGGCGTAAGGCGCTTATGAAACATTTTGGATCCATCAATGAGATTAAGGAAGCGTCGGTGGAGCGGCTGTGCGAGGTACAGGAGATACCGGAGCATATTGGGCAGCAGATTTATGAGTTTTTTAGGAGGGATTCGTAGGGGTGAGAGGGAGGTATATTGTAGTCCAACAAAACTAAGAAAAAATATAAAATAAGTATTACATTTGAAATATATAGATAACAGTATACAAATCAAATTTAAGTTATAAAATGCTTGCTTAACCATATAAAATCTGCTACAATTTTTTCAAGCAATCTAGCATTCTAAAATATCTAAAATTCTAATGTGTTCGAATGTCTTTGCTTAATTTTTCAACTATCATTTTACAATAAGACATTTGAGGCAGATGAATTTGATGATTAGTGCTTTTTCGTTTTCCGAAGATGTCGGAGAGGAGAAGCATATGGGAGATTCCCAAAGAGAAGATGCAAAAAGTACATTGGTGGTGCAAAAGTATGTACCGCTGAAAGATTTAGAACTAACGAATCATTTTTTATTCGGTGAAGTAATGTGTGATCCGGAGACATGCAGGACGGTATTGGAGATTATTCTGGGAAGAAAGATTTCCAGAGTCAAGTTTCACAACAGAGAACAAGAGATGGAGGTACATCCTCTATATAAAGGGATTCGTCTGGATGTCTGTTTTGCTGACGAGGAAAATACTATATACAGTGTGGAGATACAGAATGCGAAGCGGTATAATATTCCGCGCAGGAGCAGACATTATCAAAGCATGATTGATGTGAAAATTCTGCCGAAGGGAGAATATGATTACAGCGGGCTTCCGGATGGTATTGTTATTTTTATTTGTACTTTTGACCTATTCGGGCGAGGGAGATATTGCTATACTTTTGAAAATAGGTGTGTAGAAGAAGCAGACTTGCCGTTAGGAGACGGAACAAGAAAGATATTTTTAAATACCAGAGGAAAAAACGAAGATGAGACAGATAGGAGCTTGATTGAGTTTTTGCACTGTATAGAGCATACGAATGAAATGCGGTCAGAAAATAAAAAGATTCAACAAATTTTAAGCCGGGTGCAGAAGGTAAAATGGGATGTCGAAGTGGAGGGACGTTATATGACGACTTTATCATTGCTGAATGAGATGAAAGCAGATTGGAGAGCGGAAGCAATAGTGGAAGGGCGAGCGGAAGGGCGAGCAGAAGGAAGAGCGGAAGGAAAACAGCAGGAAGCCCGGAGATATAGTGCGTTGACTGTGAGGCTGCTTGAACAGAAGAGGTATGATGATCTTGAAAAGGCAGCAAAGAATAACGATTTTCGAGAAGAAATGTACAAAATATTTGAAATAGAATAGAGTGGTTTGCCCAAATGGATGCTTGAGATTTTAGGCATCCATTTTGTTTGATAGAAATTTAAAATGGCAGAAACTAAAAAGGTCACCAATCCTCACCGCTTATTGCGAACAACCTTTTTGTATGCTACAATAGACGCAGGCTCGGCAGCCTGTGTTCAGTGGCTTACATTGCACAGGACGGTCAGTTTAGTTTTGTATTGTACGGGGGTTAATACATTGTAATTGGAATCATACTATATTACAACAATTATAAGGAGAGGGATATGGCAACCATCAGTTTAACCAAAGTTATCGAGAAATTTAAATTGGAGAATCTTACACCGGAGATTGATATTTCCAAGATTAATGTAATACAGCCGGATATTAACAGACCGGCGTTACAGATAGCCGGATATTTCGAGCATTTTGAGACTACCCGTCTGCAGGTCGTAGGGTTTGTGGAATATTCATACATGAATGGACTTGACGAAGAAAGACAGATTGAAATTTATGAGAAGCTTCTCAACAATCCGATTCCCGGAATTATATTTTGTAGAGAACTGCATCCCAATGATTTGTTTAGGAAGACAGCAGTTAAGTATGGAGTGCCGCTGCTTATGAGCAAGAAGGCAACGTCAGCATGTATGGCAGAGATTATCAGATGGCTGAATGTAAAACTGGCTCCTTGTATTTCTGTACACGGTGTTTTGGTGGATGTATACGGTGAGGGTGTATTGATCACCGGTGAGAGCGGTATCGGTAAATCAGAGGCGGCATTGGAGTTAATTAAGAGAGGACACCGCCTCGTCACTGATGATGTGGTAGAGATCAGACGAGTGAGTGAAGATACACTTGTTGGCTCCGCGCCCGATATTACGAAGCACTTTATCGAGCTTCGAGGCATTGGTATTGTGGATGTAAAAGCGTTATTCGGTGCATCCAGTGTCAGGGACACGCAGAATATCGATCTGGTTATCCGATTGGAAGACTGGGATAAAGAAAAAGAGTACGACCGTCTTGGGTTGGAGGAAGAGTATACGGAGTATCTCGGAAATAAAGTTGTATGCCATAACATACCGATTAGACCGGGACGTAATCTGGCAATCATTTGCGAGTCTGCGGCGGTCAATCATCGTCAGAAGAAGATGGGCTACAATGCAGCGCAGGAATTATACAAACGTGTGCAGGAATCTTTGGCACGCAGACAGGAAGAGGAAGATTAGAGAGAAAGGTATGGTTACTAAAATGGCAAAGTATGTATTTGGAGTGGATGTAGGCGGAACGACCGTCAAGCTGGGTTTATTTGATGAAAACGGTACAGTATTGGACAAATGGGAGATTCCCACGAGAACAAAGAACGGTGGAGTGAATATTCTGCCGGATATTGCAGAGAGTATTAAGAGTAAGATGTCTGAAAAAACAATTACCAAAGAAGATGTAGCAGGTGTGGGTGTGGGTGCACCGGGGCCGGTTGACGGTAACGGCATTATCCATAAGGCAGTCAATTTAGGCTGGAGTGAGATGAATTTGAAAAAGGAGCTTGCCACACTTCTGGATGGTATGAGAGTGGAGGGCGGTAATGATGCTAATGTTGCGGCTCTCGGCGAAATGTGGAAAGGCGGCGGTCAGGGTCATGAAAATCTGGTTGCTGTTACGCTCGGAACCGGCGTTGGCGGTGGTATCATCATTAACGGCAAGATTATGACGGGCGCTACCGGATCGGGTGGTGAGATCGGACATATTCATGTGGAAGATGAGGAAACGGAGGCATGTGGATGCGGTAATTTTGGCTGCCTTGAGGAGTATGCTTCTGCTACGGGTATAGTGAGACTAGCCAACAGAACGCTTAAGGCAAGTGATAAAGACAGTGTGCTCAGACAGGGTGAAGTGTCTGCCAAGACAGTATTTGACGCGGTTAAAGCCGGAGATGAGCTTGCCATTGAGATTGCTAAACAATTTGGCGACTACCTCGGCAAAGGACTTGCTGTAGTCGCAGGGGTTATCAATCCGGAGATATTTGTTATCGGTGGCGGCGTATCAAAAGCGGGAGAGGTGTTGTTTGAGTATATCAAACCTTCCTTTGAGAAGACAGTATTTCATGGCTGTAAGAACACAGAGTTTGCGCTTGCCACTCTGGGAAATGATGCAGGCATATACGGGGCCGCTAAGATGGTATTGGATTAGTTCTATCGGAATATAAATAGTTAAGAAGTAAATTTGTGAAACGGACGGTACGAGTATTGAGCGCATCGATGTATGAGTATATTAAAACAGTGATTCCGCAGGAACGTATATTGTTCCATGAACCAATGAGTAAACATACCACTTTTCGTGTGGGAGGGGAGGCGGAATGCCTCATTATGATACAGGATGAGGAAGAGCTGGCGAAGTTGATTCCATATCTGCATCGGATAGAACAGGAATATTTTATTCTGGGTAATGGCAGTAATCTGTTGGTAGGTGATAAAGGCTATCGTGGTATTGTGCTCAAGTTCGGTGAAAAGATGGAGCAGATTCGCGTAGAAGGTACACGTATCACGGCTAAAGCGGGTGCGCTGCTTTCCCAAGCTGCTGTGGCGGCGAAGGAAAACAGCCTGACCGGATTGGAGTTTGCAGCGGGCATACCGGGCAGCATCGGTGGCGGTGTTGTGATGAATGCGGGAGCGTATGATGGGGAGATGAAGATGGTTGTAGAGTCTGTCCGTGGTATGGACCGCGACGGGCAGATCCTGACGCTGGACAATGATACAATGGAATTCGGATACCGCACCAGTGCCATTAAGTATAGACCGATTATTGTTTTAGAAGTAGTATTGCAGCTTGCGGAAGGTGACCGGCATAAGATCAGTGAGAGAATGGATGAACTGTCGCAGCTTCGCAGGAGTAAGCAGCCGTTGGAATATCCCAGTGCGGGAAGCACATTTAAAAGGCCGGAAGGCTATTATGCAGGCAAATTGATTATGGATGCCGGTATGCGGGGATATCGTATTGGTGGAGCGCAGGTGTCGAATAAACACTGTGGGTTTGTCATCAATACAGGTAAAGCTACAGCGGCAGATATCAGGGAAGTAATAGAAGAGGTTCAGGAGCGCGTGAAGGAGAGGTTTCACGTCTCACTGGAACCGGAAGTGGTTTTTCTGGGAGATTTTTAGTTATTTGACAAGCATGGACATGACAGCGTATTAAGATACAAGGAGATGACTCTATGAGATTTGTGGTAGTGACCGGTATGAGTGGCTCCGGTAAGAGAACAGCCATGAAAATGTTAGAGGATGTTGGATTTTACTGTGTGGATAATCTTCCGGTGCCGTTGATTGAGAAATTTGTGGAGCTGATTGCAACACCTAACAGTGAGATCAGCAAAGTTGCACTGGGGTTGGATGTGCGTGCCGACCAGCCGTTTGGAGATGCACAGCGCATTCTGGACAAGCTGAAAGAGAACGGATATCTTTTTGAGATTTTATTTATGGATGCCAGCGATGCTGTGCTTCTGAAAAGATATAAAGAGACAAGGCGTATGCACCCCTTATCGCTTGAGGGACGAGTAGAAGAAGGTGTGTGCAAGGAGCGGGATATTTTACAGGGGATCAAACAGAAGGCAGATTATGTTATCGACACCTCAAATCTTTTGACGCGGGAGCTGAAAGAGGAGATTGATCACATTTTTGTGCGTAATGAAGAGTATAATTCATTGATGGTCACAATTTTGTCCTTTGGATTTAAGAATGGTATACCGGCGGATGCCGATCTGGTGTTTGATGTCAGATTCCTTCCGAATCCGTTCTACATTGACGAGCTTAAGCATAAAACTGGTAATGATACAGAGGTGCAGGATTATGTGATGAGTTTTCCGGAAGCACTCGTGTTTTTAGATAAGCTGACGGACATGTTTGATTTCTTGATTCCGAATTATATTAAGGAAGGTAAACATCAGTTAGTGATCGGGATAGGGTGTACCGGTGGTAAGCATAGGAGTGTTACACTTGCAAATGAACTTTATGCTAAGATGAAGGATCATGGAAATTACGGAGTCAAGTTATACCATAGAGATATTAGGCAGGGAGTGTAAGAATGTCTTTTTCCGGAACAGTGAAGGAAGAACTTGCAGAACAGATTAGTTCCGCCCGACATTGCCAGCTGGCAGAATTGGCAGCACTGATTCATTTTTGTGGAAACACTTGTGAAAACGGAACGCATTTGTGTCTGGAGACGGAAAATGAAGCAGTTGTCAGAAAATGCTTTACATTACTTAAAAAAACATTTAATATAGATAATGTTGTAATAGAGGGAAAAAACAGATTGCTTCCCGATGACGAAAGGGAAGGCAAAGTGATACAGGCTCTGCATCTTATCGGAAAAGACGAAGGGACGATTGCGCTTAGAACGCCGGTGAGTTCCCTGCTGATTAAAAATTCCTGTTGTGCAAGAGCATATCTACGTGGAGCATTTTTGAGTATCGGCTCCATGAGTGATCCGGAGAAGAGCTATCATTTGGAGTTTGTCTGCAGTGAGAGAATACAAGCGGAACAACTGAGAGATATTATTCAGGAGTTTCAGATAGAAGCCAAGGTGATCAGGCGCAAGAAATACGATGTAGTGTATTTGAAAGAGGGCGCGGGAATTGTCGATCTTCTCAATGTCATGGGCGCACATGTATCGCTGATGAATCTGGAGAATCTCAGAATCGTCAAGGAGATGCGTAATTCCATCAACAGACGTGTTAACTGCGAGACAGCGAATATCTCCAAAACTGTTACCGCAGCGTCTAAGCAGATTGAAGATATACTCTTGATTAGAGACAAATACGGATTTGAGAACCTGCCGGATAATTTGAGGCAGATGGCAGAGATTCGATTGGAGTATCCGGATGCTGCTCTGAAAGAGCTGGGCGGATATCTGGAACCGGTTGTAGGAAAATCAGGAGTGAATCACAGACTGCGCAGGTTGAGTGAAATTGCTGATGGGATCAGGTAATAAAAGGAGGAGAATATTATGATACAAAAATCTATCCAGATTAAACTGGAGACGGGCTTGGAAGCCAGACCGGTTGCAATGCTTGTACAGGTGGCTAGTCAGTTTGAAAGCACCGTGTACATCAACGCGGATGACAGAAAAGTCAATGCAAAAAGTATTATGGGTATGATGAGTCTGGGGCTTGCCAGCGGAGAACAGGTAACAGTCGTAGCGGAAGGCAGCGATGAAGGTTCTGCGGTCGAAGAGATTGAGAAATTCCTGAGCGGTAAGTAAGAAAGCAGATGACGTACATGACATTTAGATAAGGCAGAATATAAAAGAGATTTCCGCAGCAGGAAGTCTCTTTTTTGTTGCTTCTGTAGTATGTGAGTGTTAAAATTAGGGTAATTTATTTCTGATATATTTCGGCAGACCATAACTGGAATAGGAAAATGGAGGTCAATATGGGTCAGAAGATGCTTTTTGTTTATAACCCGAGGGCAGGAAAAGCGCAGATTCGCAGTAATCTGCTGGATATTATTGATATTTTTGTCAAGGCGGGCTACGAGGTGACAGCATATCCGACACAGGCGGCAGGGGATGCAATTAAGGCGGTTAAAACACGGCATTCTGGATATGATATTGTAGTATGCAGCGGCGGAGATGGAACCCTTGATGAAGTCGTGAGCGGTATGATGCAATGTGATGAAAAACTTCCGATCGGATATATTCCGGCGGGTAGTACCAACGATTTTGCCAACAGCCTGAAGATTCCGAAAAGCATGATTAAAGCGGCGGATGTAGTAGTTGGAGGGAAAAATTTCGCGTGCGATATTGGCGCTTTTAATAACGACAGTTTTATCTATGTGGCAGCGTTTGGCATTTTTACGGATGTCTCTTATGAGACAAAACAGGATATCAAGAATGTTCTTGGACATGCGGCGTATCTGGTGGAGGGTGTCAAGAGACTCCCATCCGTCCGTTCGTACCCTTTAAAGATTACAAGTGGCGAACAGGTGATCGAGGGAGAGTTTCTCTACGGAATGATCACCAACTCTTATTCAGTTGGTGGATTCCGTGGAATAACGGGACAGGATATCCTGTTGGATGATGGTTTGTTTGAGGTGACGTTGATACGAAAACCGTCGAACCCTGTCGATCTGAATAATATTATCGTGGCGCTGGTGGATAAGCGTGTAAAGTCAGAGCACATTCATACTTTTAAGACATCGCGGTTAATTGTGGAGAGTGAGACACCGCTTTCTTGGACGCTGGATGGAGAATTTGGCGGAGATCATTGTAAAGCTGTGATAGAGAACAGGCAGAGAGTGCTTGATATCAGGGTGCCTGCGGAGTGATATATATAAGATATTTTCCAGAATATGTTTGCGTAAGGTCAGGCTTTGGGTTATAATAAAAACTGTAGTTAATATCCGGTTTGAAAGCCGGTCAAAATAATTATATTATTAAGAAAGGTGGTAATGACAATGCCATTAGTAACAACAAAGGAAATGTTTGAGAAGGCATACAATGGCGGTTATGCGGTTGGTGCGTTCAATGTTAACAACATGGAGATCGTTCAGGGTATTACAGAGGCAGCCGGTGAGCTGAAGAGCCCTGTTATTCTTCAGGTTTCTAAGGGAGCTCGTGCTTATGCTAACCATACTTATCTGGTTAAGTTAGTAGAGGCAGCAGTTGCTGAAAATCCTGAAATCCCGATCGCCCTTCACTTGGATCACGGTGATACTTTTGAACTGTGTAAATCCTGTATCGATGGCGGATTTACTTCCGTTATGATTGATGCATCATCCAAATCTTTTGAGGACAATATCGCGCTGACCAAACAGGTTGTAGAGTACGCTCATGACAAAGGCGTAGTTGTAGAGGCTGAGCTTGGTACATTGGCAGGTGTTGAGGACGAAGTTGTTGTAGAGGCAGGTAAGGAGTCTTATACACGGCCTGAGGAAGTAGAAGAGTTCGTTTCCAGAACAGGATGTGACTCTCTTGCGATTGCAATTGGTACTTCCCATGGTGCGTACAAGTTTACAGCAGCTCAGTGTACAAGAAATGCTGACGGTATTCTTGTTCCCCCTCCGCTTCGTTTTGACGTATTAGAGGAGTGTATCAAACGTCTTCCCGGTTTCCCGATCGTTCTTCACGGTTCATCTTCCGTTCCGCAGGAGTTCGTTAAGATGGTTAACCAGTTTGGCGGCGATATGCCTGATGCAGTTGGTATTCCGGAAGAGCAGCTTCGTAAGGCTGCTGAACTTGCAGTATGTAAGATTAATATCGACTCCGATATCCGTCTTGCTATGACAGGTAACATCCGTAAATACTTTGCAGAGCATCCGGATCATTTCGATCCTCGTCAGTATCTGAAACCGGCTCGTCAGGCTGTTAAGGATATGGTTGC
>CAMXBD010000089.1 GCA_947179245.1 uncultured Lachnospiraceae bacterium
ATACAATAATATACTATATGAGTATATTTCACCGTCAGATCCAGTTCTTCTTATACATAATCCGTGCTGCCGCCAGAGAAATCAACGCCCCTACAGGCACCAGAACACCGACAGAGCCTGCCAGTGAGGGAACCATCAGGAATAACACAATCATAAAAATGAGCGGCGTCAGAGACAGTTTCCAGTTCTTGCTGATATAGACGACTGCCAGACCGCCAAACAACGCCGGAAGAATATTGTCAAAAGCCGGTTTTAAAACCGGAGAATTGAGTACCGGCGTGAGCGCAGACAGAAGCAGCACTCCTACAGCTATGACCAGCGTGGTTACGATGGAGCTGGTAGCGATAGCCAGCGTGGAAATCACTTCTCCCTCCTCAGAACCCGGTTTCACCTGCGCATTTTCCATGGCATTTAAAGCCGCAGGTGCCTTGATATTCGTAATATTTCCGGTAACAAACGCCAGATAGGAACCACCCGTTCCAAGCATGGGACCGTATGTAAACACCTCAATCACCGCAACTGTCCAGAAAATAGGCGCCACGCCAAGAAGCCCCTTGAGAACCGCTGTCCCCTCCGGCCACGCATCGTAGTACAGACAGATAATGACAGGCACCGAAAGCAGCATGCCAAGCGCCGTCAGTATCCAGATACGTCCATAAAAATGTGATTTATCGTTATATGATGTATTCATAATATTTCTTTCCTTTCCTTATTTCATCTGCCATGTGCAATCTTTTAACCAATCATGGGCGTAATAATAACAGCAAACACCATCGCCAGAATCATGCTGATCGACAATGCATAAGTCTCCAGCCATTTCATTTTGCAGACTTTGATCAGAATACCGCATATTCCCATCATCAATGCCGAAAACAACAGTACAAAGATAGGAATCCAGCCTGCGAGTCCGTTCCTTACATCGGTAAAGACCATTCCCAGAAACGCCGAAATCATTCCCAGAAACAGAGATGTCATGAAGAGATCTCCCCACTTGCTGTCTTTATTTTTGATTTTCATAATTCCGCCCTGTATCTTCTTTAAGCAGAGAGGTATCATGATCATTCCCGGAATAATACCCAGTGTCATGACCCACGCGATCGCCGTGTATGCCTTTGGATCTGTAATCGTGTCCGCGAGAGAAAGCCCTAAGGCTGTCGCCGTGGAAGTGGCAGCCGGAAGTTCGTATGTAATGGCTCCTACAACGCTCAATCTGATCCACGGAAGAGGAATCCCCAGAAACTTGGACAGCGTCAGGATTCCCAGCAAAATGGAAACCGCCGGCGCAATCGTAAAGATTGCCGTAGACAGGATTGTCTTCTTAAGCCTCGCTCTATCCATACCAATAGATACACCGTGCCGATATGCACGTACCAAAAAGAAAACGGACTGTGCCACCACAAAAGCGATGACCACTGCCGCCAGAGTAAATAGGAAACTGCTGTTTGGATTAAAATTCATGTAAACCTCCTTCTCCGGTCATGCCGTCTTTAGGCACCGCAATGCGGTTCCCAAAGACGTATGCCTCTATGCATGCGTTTATTATAGCAGAGATTCCGGCAAACATGAAGATAGAAAAGATTTCTATATTTTATTAAACGGCTCTTTATAACACGCCACACTTCCTAAATCTTCTTCGATACGCAGCAGCTGATTATATTTTGCCACACGGTCACTTCTGCACGGCGCACCTGTCTTGATCTGTCCCGCATTGACCGCCACTGCCAGATCTGCGATAAAAGTATCCTCCGTCTCGCCGGAACGGTGGGAAATCACTGCCTTATAACCATTCTTCTGCGCCATCTCTATGGCATCCATAGCCTCACTGACCGTACCGATCTGATTTACTTTGACGAGGATTGCATTTGCTACATTCAGCTTAATGCCCGCATCCAGCCTCTTGGTATTGGTTACAAACAAATCATCACCTACAAGCTGCACACTGTCACCCAGCTTTTCAGTCATCATCTGCCAGCCGTCCCAATCATCCTCCGCCAGTCCATCCTCTATAGAAATAATAGGATAACGCTCTACCAGTTCTTCATAATATGCCACCATCTCCTCGGTGCTTCTGGTGATCTCCTGACCACCATCCTCATCGTGAAATGCACTGCCAGCCTCATAGCACTCCGTGACACGGCTTCCCGCCACCTTGTCTCTGTTTCGTTTAAGCTCCGTCTCTCCCGGAAAATGATATACACCATCAGATTCATCATAGAGTTCAGATGCCGCTACATCCAGTGCAATCTTAATATCCTGCCCCGGCGTATAACCTGCCGCCTTGATGGACTCCACAATAAGATCAAGCACTGCAAATGCATCTGGCAGAGAAGGAGCAAAACCGCCCTCATCACCGACGCCTGTGGACAATCCTCTGTCATTACATATTTTTTTCAAATTATGATAGATTTCCGCACAGATCCGCAAACCATCTGCAAAGCTCTCCGCCTGCACAGGCATGATCATGAACTCCTGAAAGTCCACAGTATTATCTGCATGTTTACCGCCATTCAGGATATTCATCATCGGCACAGGAAGCAGTCTTGTATAGGCGCCACCCAGATAACGGTACAGTGGAATCCCCATCGCTTCAGCACTAACCTTGGCACACGCCATAGACACACCCAGCGTCGCATTAGCCCCCAGATTACTCTTATTATCCGTACCGTCCTGCTCGATCAGAATACGATCTATGAGCCCTTGATCAAATGCATTCATTCCCATCAGCGCTTCCCTGATCTTCGTGTTTACATTATTTACCGCCTTGGTAGTTCCCAATCCAAAGTATCTTGTTTCACCATCCCTGAGTTCCACCGCCTCGAAGCGTCCCGTGCTGGCGCCGCTGGGCACCGCCGCACGTCCTATATACCGTGTTCCGCATGCTTCTCTCTCCACCGTTACTTCCGCCTCCACTGTAGGGTTTCCGCGGGAATCCAATATCTCTCTTGCATGTACATCTACGATTCTCAATTTCATAGCCATAAAAAACCTCCTGTGCGCAACTGCTTTTTATGCTCAGTATGCACACAGAAGGTTTCTTTTATTCATTCCTGATCGCTGCTAACGGGCTTAATTTCATAGCTCTTCGTGCTGGGAAAAATCCCGCGATCATACCAACCAGCACTGCAAAGATAAGGGATAATAGCACAAGCCATATCGGAATATAGGAAATGCCGCTCATATATTCCTCTGTCGCCTGCGCCAGCTTATTGATTATTACTGAAAGTGTAAAGCTTAAAATCAGTCCGATAATTCCACCGATGAATCCGATGAACCCCGCTTCCAGCAGGAAAAGACTGCGGATATTCCTTAAGTCACATCCAAGCACTTTCATGACGCCGATTTCTTTCGTCCGCTCGTAGATAGACATCATCATCGTATTGGTAATACCAATCGCCGCCACGAATAATGACACTGCCCCGATACCACCGAGGACTGCCTGTATGGCAGCCATACTTTTTTGATTTGATTCCACCCACTCTGCATTACTGTAAGCCTCATAGCCCAAATCCGTCAGATAATTCTGGATTTCCATAACATTATCCATGCTGTTCACATTGACATCCAGTTCATTGTAGAATATTTCTTTATAAGGCTTCCCTGTTTTCGTCTGAGGCTGTCCGGGAATCACCTTGTTCTTAAAGATCTTCCTGAGCTGCGGAATCAACTGTTCAACATCACAGAAGGTATACCAGCCGTATTGTGACCAGCTGTCCTCCACAACTGCCTCCACGCCGCATGTCTCAATCATATACTTCTTAGGCGGCGGTATTGTCTGCCCATCCTCCGTAGTACCTCCTGCGGAATAATAGGCATCCGTATCAAAAATGACGAAAATCGTATCATTCATCAGATCGATGTCCGGCAGAATCCCTGTCTCCCAATAGCTTCCGCCATTTCCCTTGGAATTATAAAAATTCTGAAGTACTTCATTGCCGTAGAAAAAAGTAAGTTTCTCATCTTCACCGGGCAGACGTCCTTCCCCGATTTCGATATTCATCTCTTCAAATGCTTCTTTCGGCATACCTCTGATCTGCAGATATCCCTGATAGCTTCCGTACTTGGCAATCGCATAGCTTTCCAGAATCGGCCATACAGATTCTACGTTCTCCAATCCCTCTATCTCCCGGACCAGATTATCATCCAGCCGTTTTTCATCAGCTCCATCGCTATTCCACGGCTCACGCACCGTAATCTGCGTCAGACTTCCGTAAGATTCCATCTGTTCCATCTGGGTACGGCTCAGTCCGAGACCTAACGATATCATGACCACAATAGACGCCACGCCAATCACCACGCCAAGTACTGTCAGCACAGTTCTCACTTTTCTTTTCCATAAATTACTGCTGCTCATCCGCAGCAAGTCAAGGAATCTCATATATCACTCCACTCCAACCGCTGCTATCTATTCTTAATCCCGAAATCCTGTTTCGTTATCCCTGCTCAGTTCTGCTTCCAGATCTGACAGATCATCCGCCAGCAGTTTTGCTGCTTTTTTCTTTTTGCGCACACTAACAATAACTACTACTATAACAATGACCGCCACGATTGCACTGACCACGATAGCGATAATAAGTCCTTTCTTTGGACCCGATTCTTCCTCCATCATCATATCGTCGCCCATCATCATGTCATCCCCCATCATCATGTCGTCAAAGAACTCTTCAGACACATATAATGTGATTGGTTTCTCCATAGTTGTCACATTACCCGCATCATCCTCATAAGAGATTTCCATCATAATCGTGCCGTCGTCCATAGTCGCCGAAATTCCAGTTAACATAACATCTACATTTCCTGTCGCTCCGGATTGCAGATTTCCAACAAAAGCAGACGCTTCATCGATAGAATCTGCGATAAACTTGACCTGAACATTGTAGAGCGTTGTCTTACCTGTATTATAAATACTAAACATGACATTGGATTGCCCGCCTACCGTAATGTCCGCAGGAACCACCTCCGGAATGCTCGTATCAAAACGACTCTCCTGCGAAATCGGGATAGACACACTCGCCTTGTCCGTCAAGTCAAACATGACACCTGCGTCATATTTCATATTTACATCCAATACATATGGCTTCTGTGCCAGATCAGCCTTTGCCGTCATTTCGATCACTATGTCCGCTGCCGTATCTGCACCGATTCTGTCCATGTAGACGGAACTGGCACCGGATGTAGGCAGAAATGCGGAGTAAGTATTGGTTTTGTCTTCCCCTTCCGTAGCCGCCTGCATATCAAAAAGCACATTTGTTACCGCCATGTCTTTCGCAGTATTCTGTACATGTATCGTCAGCGTAAATGTATCTCCCGCAAAAACCTGCGCCGGGCTCGTCTCAAATCCGGTCACCACGATACGCGGCTTCGCACCGGTAGTCTCCTGTCCGCTCCCGCCGATAATACCGCTTCCCGGCTTACCAATCGTCTTTACATACACTGTAAGCTCCGCCGGTTCTTCACTGCGGACTCCGGCCTTCGTATATGACACATTAAACTTAAGCGGATAATAACCGCTCATGACATCGCTTCTGACCGTAAAAGTAAATGTGAACTCTCTTCGGTTCTCCATGGCTGCTTCTTTTGTCTTATTACCCGGTATATAGGGCTCTGTCTGCAAATAGTTCGTCATATCCGGCTCAAAAGGCCATTCCGAAACTACTGTAGATGTCTGCGGCTCTACAATTAAATCGTTCAACTCTTCTGTTCCGAAATTCATAATCGGAAGTACGATCGATACCTTCTGCCCTGCACTGACCGTCGGAGTCTGCCAATTATCGCCTACCTGAAGAAATTCACTAGTCGTCATGGTCACGGTTGATACCGCAGCAGACTCCATAGCTGTCTTCGTCTGACCAACATACGCCCACAGCTCTTCGACTGACATCTCGGTATTCGCTATATAATACACCGCACTGTCAAACACTTTATGAAGGTTTTCCATCACTTTTGCATCAAGGTTATAACGCACTTCCAGACTCTGCATGTAGTAGAGCATATCCTCGTCTGCTTCCGCCCTGTCATCATCAGTGATAATGCTGTTAGAAGTACGATTGATCGTATTCGGCGTGCTTGTCGTGTTACCGCTGATATTCTCTACTGCTCCCTGATTCTGGTTCTCGCCAAAACCATCATCGCCATCAGGACTAGTTTCTGTTGCCTCAACATACGACATTATCCCCGGTATCTGCGGTATCGCCGGCATAATCACTGCCGATGTCATTACAAATACTGCCGCAAGTATTGATTTGCTTATTCTCCTCTTCCCCGCGAATCGTCTTTGCACATTCCATTCTCTTTTCTTCATCTCTGTTATCCGCTCCCTTTAGACCTTACCCTTTTGCTATATATCAATTTATATATCGGCTGACAGCCGTCATTCTTTTGCCTGTATCTCATCGGGCATATCCATGCCCCGCCTGTCTTCGATCTCGATGATCCTGCCATCCTTAATCCTAAGAACGATATCCGCAAATCCTGCCAGATAATTGTCATGAGTTACCATGACTAACGTCTGATTTTTCTCCCTCACGACTTTTTTCATCAGATTCATCACTTCCACCGAAGTGTTTGAATCTAAGTTACCCGTAGGCTCATCCGCAAAAATGATCTCCGGCTCCACCACCAGTGCTCTAGCCACACCCACACGCTGCTGTTGTCCGCCCGACATCTGGTTCGGCCGGTGTTTCTTATGGTCTGTCAGTCCAACCAGATCTAACATTGCCTCCGCCCTTGTATTGCGCGTCTTCTTGTCCATTCCTTGAAAAGTAAGCGGAAGCGCCACATTTTCTATTGCATTCATGGTTCCCATCAGATTAAAAGACTGGAAAATAAATCCAATATGTTCCCGCCTGAATGCCACAAGCTGGTTTTCCGTTTTGGTTTCCATGTGTTCACCCGCGATCACAATCTCACCCTTAGTCGGCTTCTCTAATCCTGCCAGCATATTGAGAAGCGTGGATTTACCGGAGCCGGAAGTTCCTACGATGGAGCAGAAATCTCCTTTGTTAATGGTAAAGCTGACACCGTTTAGCGCACGCACCTTCGTCTCTCCGACCCGGTAAATCTTATATAAATCTTTGACATTGATCACAGGTTCTCCCTGTTCCGTCTTCATGCCCATTCCTTTCTCTATATCGGAAACTTACTCTTCTCCCGCATCAAGCGCAGTTGCCTCTTCCACAAACTCAGGCGCCTGTCCCGTATAGAATTTATAATATACGCCGTATTGGCTTCTGTCATACGGATAGGTCGTATCTTTCTTAAACGTAATATAAATATCATAATTGTCATCAAGTTCACCGCTGTGATTCCATGCTGCAGACAGATACGCCGGATAAATATGCGGAACAATCTGCGCAATATCCTCCTCATCCGTAAAAGTCTCTGTGACAATTGTATCGCCTTCGTCTGCGTAACCAGACACCCATGAAGCCTCCGCAGCTACGGCACTGTTAAACACAAGTGGATCAACCTCACCGTCATGATCTCCGTTTTCATACAGCTCCATGTGGTAATTCGTTATGGTCATATCCGCGATATCCTCAGCATTCAGTTCAACCGGATAATAAGCCTCTTTAGACTGCAGATACGCGATCGTATTCTCAAAACTGTCATACACATCCAGATCCGTACCAAACCAGTTCGGGAAATTCATATGGATCCGTCCGCAGGGGCGATTGTTGATTGCCAGCGTAAAATCAAATTTCTCCATATCCTTGACATACGCCTCACGAAGCATCTGTGCATCCTGTGCCGGCAATGCGACATTAGTCGCTCCGTTGCTGTAGGTCATTGCAGTCACATCCGCAAAGGAATCTTGATCCGTCATGATCTGATAGGTTCCTTCTTTAAATTCCTTCGTTCCGACAATTCTATTCATCAACGCTTCATTGACCGGATTGTCAAAATCAACATAAAAACGTCTTCCCACTCTTCTGCCCGAACTCAAACGATACAGTACATTAATAATTCTGGCGTCTGTCATATCCTCCACATTTTCCTGTCTTGCCTTATCTGCCAGTATCAGCACCGGTTCCACATCCTGAAGATGCATATGCTCCTCAGAAAATTCCGAAGCACCTACATAATTATATTCTTTATCCCAGAACTGCCCGTAATAATCCACGCTCACTGCGATGCTTTCCAGCTTATCTGCCGACGGTATATAATCGTCATACCCAAATAAATCCATCTTAAAAGCAAGAAAAATGAAAATAATTGCTGCAATAGCTGCACCACTGGACACAAGATGCTTAAACAGACTCTTAATGTCAAAATCGTAGATAACCTCTATCGCCGCACAGGCAATCACTCCTCCTCCTGCCATGCTTACAGCAGTCAACACTGCATTGCCATACGCAGCACTATGTACCCACATTCCCAGACATACACCTATAGGAACTGCCACAAACACCTTAAGAAACGGCTCTACTCTCACAAATGCAACCGCTTTCCCTGCTGCTTCCGACGGCCTCTTCCGATAGCACAGCCATGCTGCTATAAGAAGCACTACCGCCAGTATAAACCATTTGCCATAGTAAGGCAACATCACCTTAGCCAGTACCGCTACTTTTTCCGGTTGTTTCAGGTTCCATGTGTTTATATTATAATCATAGAGTACAGACAATTTTGGAATATGGGTCACATAAAAACCGGACACTGTCTCGAAAAATGAGTACTGCATATTTTCCAGCAGATCATAGAGTACCGGCTCGTACCCAATCAGCATGCCTGTGACGCAAAGGGTGATCAGCCTGTTTCCCGTCAGCATTACCGCCAGTACCACCGTGTGATATACGACCATGAAAAACAATAGATTCCACAAAAATCCCAGACCGATGGCGGCCATCACTTCACCATTCACCGCTCCCTGCACCGCTGCCACTATGACACCAATCAAAAGGCTCGCCAGTATGGCTGTCAGATAAATGATCATTCCGTTTATATACACCACGGCAAATCTTTTGTTCTTATCCACTGGCACGCTATGGTACATATCGACTTTCTTTCTGTCATAGAGGTAGGAAAATCCCTGCACACCTATAATAACTGCCAATACAATCAGCACAGGCATCAGATTATCTTGAAAAGCCAGCGCATCCTTCGTCGCCTGATACAGTGCATTCTGATACTCTTCCCTTGTCCTGTATACTCCCTCGACATTCCATCTCCTAATACGGCTCAAATATACCGTCAGCACACCCACATACATCATCAACTGTGCCAAAACCGTTATGATCCATACCCAGATACGCCGCTTATGGTTTTCTTTACTGCTAGCCCAAAATGAGTTTTTTGATGTCATATCCGACCACCTCCGTTTCACTGATAAAGATCTCCTCCAAAGACAAAGGAAGCACTTCGTAAAACACCGTGTCCACCGTAGCAAATCTGGCTGTCACTTCTTCCCTCGTACCTCTCACGGTAAATGTTCGCAATGACCCTCTTTGTTCCTTCTTAATAACATCTATACCGTTTAATGCCTTAAGTTCATCCTCCACCGTAGTAAACACACACTGTACCTTCTGGATATTACACTTCATGTCTTCCAGATCTTTTGATAATAAGACGCCGCCTTTATGTAACAGACCAACATGGTCGCAAATATCTTCAAGTTCTCTCAGATTGTGGGATGCAATCACCGGAGTCATTCCTCTCTCTTCCATCTCCTTGGCAAAAATGGATTTGATACCCTGCCGCATTACCGGATCGAGTCCGTCAAAAGTCTCATCACAGAGAAGATACTTGGTATGCGCACAAATACCAAGTAAAAGTGCAAGCTGTTTCTTCATTCCCTTAGAAAAAGTACCTATCTTCCTACGCTTATCCAGATTAAAACTTTCCAGATATTTATAAAACTCTTCGATGTTAAAATTCTCATAGATACCGCTGTAATAACGCTCCATAGTCTGGGCATTGGCATTGGCAAAGAAGTACGGTTCATCCGCAATAAAGAAAAGCTTCTTCTTTGCTTCCACATTATCATACACGGGCATATTATCTACCGCAACCGTGCCACTGTCGGGTTTTAGCACACCAGACACCATGCGAAGCACAGTACTCTTGCCTGCTCCGTTGGTTCCGATCAACCCAAACACAGTATTGTCCTTTATCGTTACACTGACTTCATCAACTGCCTTAATCTTCTCAAATGTCTTCGTCAGATTATGTATCTCTATCATAAGTTCCTTCCTTTCTGCCTAAAGCGCTTCGATCTCCCGGATCAATTCTGTCTTAGACATGCCGATTTCCAGCACTTCTTTTACAAGTGCCAGTATCTGCTCAATATACTCATTCTTTCGCTTATCTATCAAGCCGCTGTCCCCCGATACAAAATTACCCCTGCCCTTCACGGTATAGATAAATCCCTGCCGTTCCAGTTCCGCATAAGCCTTTTGTATCGTGTTCGGATTGATGGAAAGCTCCATTGCCAGATTTCTAACCGACGGTAACTGTTCATCCGCCTGTACCGCACCCTTTAGGATTAATGTCTTGTAACGCTCCACTATCTGTTCATATATCGGGCGGGTGTCTTTATAATCTATGAGTATCATTATTGCTCCTTTCTTTGTGATTTACCGTTTTACCCCCCCCCACCAACAATACTAAGTGTACTATTAGTGATGGTACACTTAGTATACGCGCGGTGACTAAATATGTCAACATACAAAAGAGGACATACATGGCTGATCCACATATGTCCTCTGCTTGCAATCGTTGATTTCGTTTTTATTTGACTAACAATGACTTTCCTGTCATTTCTTCTGGCTGTTCCATCCCCATCAGCTCGATGAGCGTCGGTACGATATCAGCCAGACAGCCGCCTTCTCTCAGCTTGTAAGCCGGATCTGCATTGACAAGGATAAACGGTACCGGATTGGTTGTGTGAGCCGTGAAAGGTGCACCTGTCTCATAGTCAACTAACTGTTCTGCGTTACCGTGATCGGCGCAGATAAACATCACACCATCCACCTCTTTGATCGCCTCCACTGCACGTCCGACACATTCATCTACTGCCTCTACCGCCTTAATTGCAGCCTCTTCCACTCCGGTATGACCTACCATATCCGGATTCGCAAAGTTGATGATGATTACATCATACTCGCCTGACTTGATACATCCTACCAGCTTATCACAAACTTCATATGCACTCATCTGTGGTTTCAGATCATAGGTTGCCACATCCTTAGGAGAATTTACCAGTATTCTTTCCTCACCTTCATTGGGTTCTTCCACGCCACCGTTGAAGAAAAAGGTTACATGTGCATACTTCTCTGTCTCTGCGAGTCTTGCCTGTTTCATATTATGAGCCGCAAGCCACTCACCGAAAGTATTGGTAACTGCAATCTTATGGAATGCTACCTCCTTGTTCGGGATCGTGGGATCATAATCAGAGAAACATACGTAGGTAAGATCCAATTTCTTTTCTCTGTCAAAACCTTTGAAATCATCGTCGCAGAAACTTCTCGTAATCTCTCTTGCTCTGTCCGGACGGAAATTAAAGAAGACTACCGAATCGCCGTCCTTGATCGTAGCTACCGGCTCACCATTTTTCTTAACAACGGTAGGTTTCACAAATTCATCCGTCTCGTCTCTGTCGTAAGATGCCTGAATGCCTTCCGGTGCGCTTGCTGCCTCTAAACCTTCACCCTTGGTGAGCGCTGCATAAGCTTTCTGTACTCTATCATAGTTATTATCCCTGTCCATAGCATAGTAACGACCTGTCACGGTTGCTACTTCACCCACGCCGATTTTCTGCATCTCACGCTCTAAATCTTCTACAAATCCCTTGCCGCTTGCCGGAGGAGTATCGCGTCCATCCAGAAACGCATGTACATATACTTTGCTTAAACCGTTTCTCTTGGCAAGTTCCAACAATCCGTAAAGATGCGTATTATGGCTGTGTACACCGCCGTCTGATAACAAGCCGAACATATGCAGAGAGGAATCATTCTTCTTACAGTTATTAACTGCATCAAGAAGCGCCGGATTCTCAAAGAATGTCCCGTCCTGAATCTCCTTCGTGATTCTTGTAAGCTCCTGATACACAATACGTCCTGCACCCATATTTAAGTGCCCTACCTCGGAATTACCCATCTGACCGTCAGGAAGTCCTACCGCCATACCGCTGGCATTACCTTTGACAAATGGACACTCCGCCATGAGTTTGTCCATCACAGGTGTTTTTGCCTCTGCTACTGCATTTCCCTCTGTCTTCTCATTCAGACCGTAGCCGTCCAGAATCATTAATACTGCTGGTTTTTTTCTCATAATCATTCTCCTTTTCCTTCTATAAAATCATTCCTCTAGCTAGGTTTTCTAATAATCAATCTCCCATTCATGCTCTCCGCCCCAATCACCGATCGCATTGGTCGTAGTTCCCTCCGCCGTAGTGATGATGGTGTCGAAACGGTAATTCATCTGTGGTACATACTGATTGCCGATCTTCACGTTGCTGTACAGATACTCAACTTTATATTCAGTATACTCGCTGCCAGTATTATTTTCCGTCGGCAAATAGGAAATAATACTTCTTTGTACACCGTCGTCTTCCTGTTTCGTGCCCCATACCCTGATAATGCCTTGTTTATTATTATACTCCTCATCACTGAGGAACGAAAACCTTATTTGACCATTTTCGTTATGTAACACAATCTGTTCCCTGTTCACCGGAATATAGGTCGAGCCTTCCCAGTAACCGGAATTTTCATTGATAAAATCATCTCTGATCTGTTGGTAGGACTCCTGCGCAACCAGATCTCTTGCATACGCATAATTGCCTGACTCAAACTCCGTGAAAGCAGCATCAAAATACTCCTGTATTTCTTTTGCACGGGTAAGGCATGCTAGCGTCTCCGTAATTTTTGCATCACCGGTAACGGCATTGATGTCTGTAAGCAGTGCCATATACTGACCCATATGTGGTATACTGATCCGGACATAAGGCATGTCAATCACTGCGTACTGCGCCAAAATGTTTTTGATGCGGTCGGAAGGACTTGCCTGATACAATGCTAAAAGTCTGCGCAATAACTGCTCGTACTCATTATAGCTGCACGTATCCTGTGCCGCATCCTCATCATAGAACATCACGCATGTCTCTTCTTCCTCTGACACTTTGAAAAGACGTTCATAGCAGGTTCCCATAAGTTCCAGTGCATCTTCATGCCCTGGTTTCTGTTCCAATACCTGAATGCATTTCTCCACCGTTGCAAGCGTGCAGTTCTTATTATTGATCTCCACCACCGCCTCGTTATAGATCACGGTACAATAATAATCCAATACTCCCTGATCCTGCGTCTGTTCCCATCCTGTATATAAGATCTGTTTTGCTTCCTGCGTCTGTTCCTGCGCCAGATAGTTAGCCGCCATACCGCGATATGCTCTCACAGAACCGGAATCAATTTCCAGCGCTTTCTCATATGCGCCCTGCGCATCGGCATATTCCGCACGTGCTGAATATTTATCTCCGCTGGAAAGACTGCGTGACAATTTCATGGAAGGCATACAAAACAATACTATACCAATCACTGCTAACACAATAACCGCCGAAGAGACCGCCATTATGATTTTCTGTCTCCTGACCTTCCGAAGCCGCGCCTGCTTTCTTCTGGCGCGCACCTCATCTCTGCTTCTTACACGTACCTCGAAATCTTCACTGCTCCCGTTCTTCGCTTTCTTTCCGGGATCTTTTTGTCTTGTATCTGCCGGCACTTTTTTGACAGCCGTTTTTTTACCATTCACAGGCTTTTTCCTGACTGCCTTTTTATCTGTACTTGCAGATTTCTTCTTAACCGGCGCTTTATCTGCATTTACCGGCTTCTTCTTAAC
>CAMXBD010000090.1 GCA_947179245.1 uncultured Lachnospiraceae bacterium
TCATTCGAACCACACCTCGCCCTGTTAGAACTGTCTATTTCCCGACAGCCCCTTCCCATCGCTGTATTAAGACATTTCTCCATATTTTTGTATCAATATCTCTTTAAATCCTTCAATTCCTGATACAGCACTTTATAATTCTCATACCGCACCGTGCTGATCTTCCCTTCCGCCACCGCATCCTTGACGCCGCAGGAAGGTTCACTTATATGTGCGCATCCGCTGAATTTACAGTATGGCTCATACTGTACAAATTCCGGATAATACCGCCCCAGCTCTTCTTTCGTGATTTCAGAAATATCCAACGATGTAAAACCGGGTGTATCCACAATATAAGTTTCTTCACCCAATGCGATGATCTCAGAGTGCCTTGTAGTGTGTTTCCCTCTCTCAATCTTAGCACTGATATCGCCCGTCTCCATATTAGCCATGGGTGCCAGTTGATTGATCAGGGACGACTTACCTACTCCGCTTGGTCCCGCTACAGTAGTCGTCTTACCCGCCAGAAGTTCTCTGACCTGCTCTATGCCCTCATTCTCCAGCGCACTTACAAATAATACCTGATAGCCGCAAGTCTCATAGGAGAGCCTCAAAGCTTCTTTCTCCTGCCTCGATGCAATATCCTGCTTATTAAAACATATGATTGTCGGAAGGTTCTGCCGTTCCATCCGAATCAGAAATCTGTCCAGCAGATTAAAGTTCGGATTCGGTTTCACGATTGCAAAAATGATAAGCGCCTGATCCACATTGGCAACTGCCGGGCGGACCAGTGCACTACAGCGTGGCAGAATCTGACGGATATTGCCCAGCATCTCTTCCTCATCCAGCACATCCACGAGCACATTATCTCCCACAAGCGGCTTCACATGATCTTTTCTAAAAATGCCCTTAGCCTTGCACTCATAAGTCCCGCGTCCCTCTACATAAACATAATAAAAGCCCGCTATTCCTTTGATTATCTTGCCCTGCATGCATCCGATCCTATTCCTGTATGAAATTGATATCTCTTGTTATCGTCTTTTCCTCAGTGACCGCATCGGTGGTCACAGTCTGACCGGTCTCAGGATCTGTGGTCACAGCCCCTTCCCTTTGCACCGTAAAATGGAATGTGATCACACCGTTTGGCGATTTGATACCCGTATAGTTGACTGCTACCGGGAAGGATGTCGTTCTCGTGCTGAGAAGCTGCGTACCGTCCGCTGTTGTAACAGTCACATCGACTTCCATACCGCCCCGATAGTCGGGATCTTCCGTCGGTGCAGTGATTCCCTCGGAATAACGGTATGTCACACCGGAAGGACCGGTACTGATCCTGAGGTCTACAGCCGTACCTTTATCAACATAAGAGCCCACCGAATAACTCTGATAGCACACCAGATCAATCAGCGATACATCCTCGTTAGTTGTCTCTGTTATCGTTCCCACAGTCAATCCGCTTTCTGTGAGGCTCACAGTCGCATCCATTTCAGTCAGACCGATGACATTCGGAACCCTGACTTTATTATCTTCCGCGCCCTGACTTACGCGAAGTGTAATGGAAGACCCTTCCGGCGCCGTAGTATCAGCTTCCGGCGACTGGGATATAACATATCCTCTCTCCACTGCTGCATCATAACTTTGTGTCACATTAACTACAAAGCCTTCTTTTTCCAGAATAGAAGTTGCTTCTGCTTCAGATTTTCCTGTTACTGACGGAACCTTGACACCTTCTGTTCCCTGTGCCACAGTCATCACAATAGTCGTATTTTTGTCTACCATGATGCCATCCTGAACACTGGCGCGAAGAACAGTTCCTACAGGATATGCGGTATTCACCTCATATTGAATCTCCGGAGTCAGTCCCAGTTCCAAAAGCTGGCGTTTCGCCTCTTCCACGTTCAAGCCGACTACCCGGATCATCTTTACTTTTTCTACTTCTTCTTCCTCCTGTGCGGTATTGCTATCTGTAGTTTCCCCAAATTGGAAGACCCCGAAAGTTCTCCCTACAAGGAAAAGCACAATACAGCCGATCAGCAGCGCCGCTACGACAGCAAGGATTGTGGTGATTTTTTCCATCTTGGGATCATAATCTTCCTCGTCATCATCCCAATCTTCGTCGTCCTCATCCTCATCGTCCTCTTCATAATAACGCTCATTTTTCTTAAGACGCATGGTTTCTTCCATGTAGTCTCTTCTATCGGACTGTCTCTTAATCTGCACCATATCCCTGTCCGTGATCATTCGTGTGGATGCCTCTTCATCGGGATCAATCACTTTGACAAAGTCTTCATCGGGATTGATCAGAGACTGTTTTAAATCCATGATCAGTTCCGCCATAGACTGATATCTCCTGTCCGGGCTCTTCTGACAGCATTTGCATACAATCTGCTCAACACTGATAGGAATTTCCGACACATACTCTCTTGGGGACGGCATTTCCTCCTGTATATGCTTAATGGCAATTGCCACCGTAGTCTCACCATTGAATGGAACTCTACCCGTAAGCATCTCAAACATCGTGATACCGAGAGAATAGATATCGCTCTTCTCGTCACTGTATCCGCCTCTTGCCTGTTCCGGTGAGGTGTAATGCACCGATCCCATGACATTGGAAGTGATCGTGTTACTGGTAGCCGCCTTGGCAATACCGAAATCAGTCACTTTCACTTTACCTTCTTTGGAAATAATAATATTCTGAGGTTTGATATCACGATGTATGATATGGTTATTGTGCGCCGCCTCAATTCCCATCGACACCTGAATCGCGATACTGATTGCCTCTTTGACAGACAACCGCGCCTTTTTCTCAATATATTTCTTTAACGTGATACCTTCTACCAGCTCCATAACGATATAGTAGATACCACCTTCTTCTCCGACATCATATACATTAACGATATTCGGATGCATAAGCCCCGCCGCTGCCTGCGCCTCGACTCTGAATTTCGATACAAAATTAGCGTTTTCACTAAACTCCTGCTTTAAAACTTTCACTGCAACAAAACGGTTCAGCTTATGGTCTTTTGCCTTATATACATCTGACATGCCGCCGGTGCCAATCTTTTCCAAGATCTCATAGCGGTCACCTATCATCATTCCTATCTTAATCATGTTCCACCTCGTCTGCTAACGGTTCAATAACTATTGCGGAAATATTATCCTTACCGCCGTTTTGGTTTGCTATTCTCACCAATTCTTCTACTCTGTCCTTAAGACTTGCACCACTTTTCAAAATCTGATGTATCAGCTCGTCCTCCACCATATTTGTCAAACCATCAGAACAAAGTAAAACTATATCGCCTGTCTGCAGCTCCAGATCAAAAAAATCTGTCTCTATATAATCTCTGGCTCCGATTGCCCTTGTAATAATATTCTTATCGGGATGATTTCTGGCAGAAGCCCTGTCTATACCGCCCATGCGTACCATCTCTTCCACCAATGAATGATCCTGCGTGATCTGCTCTATCCTGTCATTGATGACATAGAGCCTGCTGTCGCCCACATTTGCGACTTCCAGATATCTGCCGATGCAGGTAGCGACCACCATCGTAGTCCCCATACCGTTATAGGCAGCTTCTTCGCGCGCTCTCTGGCGAATAAGCGCATTTGCCTTTTCGATCGCTTTACCAAGAATCTTAACGGGATTCTTCTCAAAGGAGACGCCAATTGCGTCAACCACGGTCTCCACCGCATAACGGGACGCATAATCTCCCGCATTGTGTCCTCCCATTCCGTCTGCCACAATAAAAACATTAGGCAGATTGCCGATTGAGGTTTCTGACAGATATATAAAATCCTGATTCAATTTCCTCTTCTGCCCGATATCCGTTATCGCATAGGACCTAAGCACTGTGTTTTCCTCCCAGATATTATTCTCGTCATTCTAATAATCCTGCTTCATATACCTGCGCCTAAGCTGACCGCAGGCGCCGTCGATGTCCCGACCCATTTCCCTTCTAATAGTAACATTAATTCCATTTTTTTCAAGTTTATTTTTGAATGCCTCCACCGCACGTCTCTCAGACTGCACGTAATTCCGCTCTTTAATCGGATTTACCGGGATAAGATTTACATGGCAGTTAAGACCTCTGATCAGCGCCGAAAGCTGTCTTGCATCTTCATCTGTATCATTGACATCTCTCACCAGACTATACTCAAAAGTGATCCTTCTTCCCGTCTGCGCAAAATAATAAGCACACGCTTCCAAAAGCTCATCCAGATGATAACTGTCAGCAATGGGCATTAACTGTCTTCTCTTCTCATCCGTCGCCGCATGAAGAGAAATCGCCAGCGTGATCTGCAATCTTCTGTCTGCCAGCTGCCGCATCCTAGTCACAATTCCGCAGGTGGACACGGTGACATTCCTCTGACTGATATTCAGACCGTTTTCATCCGTCAAAAGCGTGATAAACTGCAACAGATTATCATAATTATCCATAGGTTCACCGCTCCCCATGACTACCACGTTGGACACTCTCTCACCGGTATGCCTGATGATCGCATAAATCTGATCCAGCATCTCCGACGGAAGCAGATTTCGTTCTAATCCATCCTGTGTGGAAGCACAGAACCGGCACCCCATACGGCATCCCACCTGTGAAGAAATACACACACTGTTGCCGTGCTGATAGCGCATCCATACGCTCTCCACCATATTGCCGTCCGCCAGCTCAAACAGATATTTCCTTGTACCGTCTATCTTAGACTCTTGAACCCGGACGGGTACAAGCGCAGTGTAGCTGTAACACTCTTTGCATTTACTAACCAGCGCGGTGGAAATATTGGTCATTTCCTCATAGCCGGCAGCCTGTTTCTTATGCATCCACTCATACAGCTGTTTCGCACGGAAAGATTTCTCCCCCATGGCTTCCATCTCTTCTTTAAGCTGATCCAAAGTAAATGATTTGATGTCCTTTTTGCTTCCTGTCTCCATATGCTACCTATCGTATTTCTTTATTCTGCCCTTCCATCACACGGCATCTTTCGTTTTCCTGCGCAGTCTCGCAATGAAAAAACCGTCCGTTCCATGTACACCGGGCAGAAGCTGCATATATCCTTTATCAGCCAGCATGCGGAGTTCCTCCGGCATCGCCCGCGCCATGCTTTCCGGTTCCATGGCATATTCACGGCAGATCCAATCAACCATTTCTTCATTTTCCGCAGGATTCATCGTACATGTACTGTACATCATGACTCCATCCGGTTTCAGATAGTGTACTACATTCGAGATGATCTCTTTTTGCAGTTTTATGATATCCTGAATGGACTCCTGCGTTATACGATACTTAATATCCTGCTTCTTACCGATCACACCCAGTCCCGAACACGGAACATCGGCAATCAGCACATCCGCCTGCCCTGCCATAGTTTCATCCTTTACGCGGGCATCCTGCTCCCTGACAGACACATTGGTCATGTGCATCCTGTCTATGTTTTCTCTTATTTTATCGGTCTTGTAAGGTGACACGTCACAGGCAATGACTTGTCCCGTCCCCGCAAGCTTCGCTGCCGCATGGAGCGCCTTACCACCGGGCGCCGCGCACACATCGATTACTGTATTTCCATGTCTGATGTCTGCTGCCTCTACAACCAGCATGGAACTCACATCCTGTACTGCAAAAGCTCCCTCATCATAACCCGCAAGACTGCGGATTCCGTCTGTCTTCTGTACTTTGACCGCATATGACAGGTAAGGATGTCTCTCCACCTGTATACCCGCCTGCTGCCACATTCCGATCAGATTCTCCTGCTGCGCTTCATCGAGCGTCTCCTGTAATCTGATCCCGACCGCTCCTCTCGTCATAAAGGATTGCAGAACCGTCTCACACACTTCCCTGCCATATGCGTTGCAGAAATGTTCCACCAGCCACACTGGCATGGAATAACAAACAGACAAATAATCAATGTACCTTGTCTCTCTGTCCGGATATTCAACCTGATCCTTATTTCTTACAATGTTGCGCAAAACTCCGTTGACATAGCCCTGCAAAGACTGAAACTTACGCTTCTTCGCCAGTTTCACCGCCTCATTACAGACTGCGGCATCAGGTATGTTATCCATAAACAGAATCTGGTAGACGCTCATCCGCAAAAGCTCCCTGATAAGAGGTTTCATCTTTTTCACAGGAACTTTAGAATACCGGTCAAGCACATAATCAATCTGTATCCTGCGCTCAATTGTACCCTCGCTTACCCTCTTGAGAAAAGCTTTCTCCCTGCTGTCCAGATAATCGTATTTCGTAAGAACGGATGCGATCAGAATATTGCTGTATTCATTTTGCCTCGATAGTTCCAATAGAAGATCTAAAACAATCTCCCGTACATTCACGCTCTCCAACCTCTAGTCACGCCTCCTATTATTCCCAAACAGGAGAATCAGTCTGAGAAGCTGTAAAATAGCAGATGCTGCCGCTGCTACATATGTTAGCGCCGCGGCGGATAACACTTTACGGCATCCCCTCGTCTCATCCTGTTCCAGCATACCGTAATCCCCTAACATCGCCAGCGCTCTTCCCGAAGCATTAAATTCCACAGGAAGCGTTACAATCTGGAAAAGTACCGCCAGAGCAAACACCCAGATACCAATCTGGATCAGCACCTGATTCATTCCTAATATGGCACCGAGAATAATGATCGGTATGCCCGCTCTGGAACCGATATTTGCCGCAGGTACAAGCGCACTCCTGATTGACAGCGGCGCATACCCTTTATCGTGCTGTACCGCATGTCCGCACTCATGTGCCGCCACCCCGATTGCCGCTATGGAGTCGGAACCATACACCGAATCCGACAAACGAAGTACTTTGTTAGAGGGATCGTAGTGATCTGTCAACTCACCTCTCACATGTTCAATACGCACGTCATAGATGCCCGACATCTGCAAAATTCTCTGCGCCGCCTGCGCTCCTGTCAATCCGCTTCTGCTTCTGACACGCGCATATTTCTTATAGGTGGAGTTGACACGCATCTGCGCCCAAATACACAAAACTGCCCCGATCAATACCAGAAGGTATGTCGGATCAAAATAGTACCCATAATATCCGTAATGTCCCATACTGCTCATTCCTTTCTGTACTCATATGTGAATATCCATTCCATATTTTCCGCATTACCCGCCAAGTTTTTCTCCTGCCTTAACAGGATACCCCAAGAGAAAATCCTTGACGCTCATGCGCTTCTTGCCTTCCGGCTGCACAGCCGTTATTTTAAGGATTCCTTTGCCTGTCTGCACATAGAAAGCATCCTTGTCCACGCACACCACTGTTCCCGGTACGGCATCTTTAAAATACTCCGCATCATACTTTACATGCACCATGTCCTCTGCTGCCGCCTGTTCCTCCCATATCTTGAGATTCTTACCGCGGTAGACAGTAACTGCCCCCGGCCACGAGATTAATCCCCGTATAAGGCAGTCCAATTCCGCCGCATCCTTACTCCAATCGATTCTGCTCATCGACTTCTGCATCATCTTGGCATAACTGCTCTCTTCACCATTCTGTTTTACCGGCGTGACATCTCCGCTCTCAATCTTAGAAAGTGCCTCTACAATCAGGCATGCTCCTGTCTGTGCCAATTTATCGTGCAGGCTGTCAGCAGTTTCTCTTTCATCAATCGAAACTTCTGTCTTCATAAGCATATCCCCTGTATCAAGCCCTTTGTCCATCTGCATGATCGTGACACCGGTCACTTTCTCGCCGTTTATAATCGACCATTGAATCGGTGCGGCTCCCCTGTACTTCGGCAGAAGGGAAGCATGGATATTCACACAGCCATACTTAGGCATGGACAAAATTTCCTCGGATAGAATCTGCCCAAAAGCCGCCACTACGAAAATGTCTGCCTCATAACTCCTCAGTACTTCCACAGCCTCGCTGTCCTTAATCTTAACCGGCTGAAACACCGGAATATCATGTGCGGCCGCGCAGGCTTTAACGGGTGTCATCTGCATTTCCTTGCCTCTTCCCTTGGGCTTATCGGGCTGTGTCACCACCGCCGCCACCTGATGTCCGGCTTGTATAATCGATTCCAGTGCGCCTACGGCAAAATCTGGCGTCCCCATAAATACAACTTTCATATTCCTACGCTCTCCCTTCCCGGATGATCAGTCTTCTTCGTCCGACAAATCCGCAGTATTCACCAGAGGTCCATCCACTTTCTCCACATATAAATGTCCATCCAGATGATCCAGTTCATGACAAATCGCTCTGGCAAGAAGTTCTGTCCCTTCCAATTCAAATGCATTCATATTCTCATCGTAAGCCAGAACTTTAGCATAATTTGGTCTGGTCACTTTACCACTTTTGCCCGGAACGCTCAGGCAGCCTTCATATCCTTCCTGTTCCCCGCTTGTCTCCATAAGTTTCGGATTGATGAGCAGAATAGGATCTTCTCCTGTGACATCGATCACCACGATTCTTTTTAAGATTCCTACCTGCGGCGCGGCGAGTCCGACGCCTTCCGCCTCATATAATGTCTCAAACATATCATCGATCAGATCCCGTATTCTTGGTGTGATCTCAGTCACTTCCTTACACTGTTTGTTTAAAACCGGATCTCCCATCTCTCTGATTTTTCTGATTGCCATACTTTTATTCTCTCCTTTTGCTTCTCGTATTTAATATGTATTAATAGGATCAAAATCATATTGCACTATCAGGTTTTTCAACTCCCTTTCTTTACAAAATGATTCCAGTATATCCTTGATCTCCACCAACATCTGGTAATCCGCATGTTTGATATAAAATACATGCCGGTACATATCATTGATCTTACTGATTGCCGCCTCTGTGGGACCTATCACCTGTACCTCGCAATAAGCTTCTTCATTTTCACTCTGCTCCTTATTGACTAATTCAGTCATCATCCTGCCCAGTTCTTCACCGGACTGCTTGTCGCGTGAAGTGATCAGCACCGCCAGCATATGTGCCACCGGCGGATAACGCATAAAGTCCCTGTAGGTGATCTCTTCCTCATAGAATCCTTGGTAGTCCTGCTTAGCCGCATGTATGATACTGTAATGCTCCGGCTGATAAGTCTGAATCACCACTTCGCCCGGCTTACCTCCTCTGCCGGCGCGCCCGGCTGCCTGTGTTACCAGTTGAAACGTCCTCTCTCCGGCACGATAATCATTCTGATTCAGTGACAGGTCCGCCGCCAGAATGCCCACCAGAGTTACATTGGGAAAATCATGTCCCTTGACGATCATCTGCGTTCCCACAAGAATATCCGCCTTCTCATCTGCAAAAGCCGACAGTATCTTCTCATAACTGTCTTTCGTCCTTGTCGTGTCTGCATCCATGCGAAGCACCCGCGCCGCAGGAAATTCCTTATGCAGTGCTTCTTCGATCTGTTCAGTACCGGCTTTAAATCCAAGCAGATACTTGGAGGCACACTCCGGACATCTGTCAGGTCTTGCTTCTTCATAGCCGCAATAATGACATATTAACATACCGCCCCTATGTTCGGAAAGAGAAACATCACAGTGCGGACATTTCATCACATGTCCACACGCCCTGCAGGAAATAAATCCCGCATATCCTCTCCTGTTCAAAAAAAGTATCGTCTGTTCGCCTGCTTCAAGCCTCTGGGCTATCAGTTCTCTCAGTTTCCTGCTGAAAACAGACCTGTTACCCTGCTTTAATTCTTCCCTCAAATCTATGGTATATACGTCCGGAAGCGTGCTGCTGCCGTGTCTGCCTGTCATTTCATACAGTTTGTATTCCCCCTTCTTGGCCCGATAGTAAGCCTCCAGCGAAGGAGTTGCCGATCCCAAAATCACACTTGCATGGTGCATGGATGCAATCTGAATTGCAGTTTCTCTTGCATGGTACTTCGGCATGGATTCACTCTTATAGCTGCTCTCATGCTCTTCATCTACAATAATAACACCTAATCTTGGAAAAGGTGTGAACAATGCCGATCTCGGCCCTATAATCACATCAATCCCGCCGTCTTTGGCACGCCTGATCTGATCATATTTTTCCCCTTTGGAAAGAGAGGAATTGATCACCGAAACCCTGTCCCCGAACCTTTTATAAAAGCGCAGCAGTGTCTGATAGGTAAGAGCAATCTCCGGTATGAGCACGATCGCCTGTCTGCCCATTGCGATCATCTGCTCGATAACGCCAAGATACACCTCCGTCTTTCCACTGCCCGTAACCCCGTGCAAAAGGTATGTTCCGGGCTCGCCCGATCTGTAATCGTTAAGAACGTCTTCTATGATAGTTCTCTGGGTATCACTCAGCGTAACTCTGTTCTCTGTACCATCCATATGTTTGACGGGATTGCGGTACAAGCTTTCTGTCTCTATCTTCAAAAATCCCTGCTTTTCTAATGCCTGTAATGTTTGAGACGCCACATTTAGTTTCTGGCGAAGCAGTTCATAGGGAAGTACTTCTTCCTCCGCCAAAGCATAAAGCGTTCTGGCTTTTGCGGTCTGATGTTTCTTTCTGCATAACTGTGCCGCTTGCAGCAGTTCTTCCGGCGGAATGCACCGTGTAACCTTCTTTTTCTCCAGTTGTTTTAGCTTCTGTTTCACAGACAGTACGGTCTTTAGCGCTGCAATCATCGTAGAACCGTACTGTCTTTTCAACCAGTAGGCTATCTGTATCTGACTCCCTTCCGCAGTAATACCTTTATCATCCACCGAAGCAATCGTCTTCAACTTTTCAACCGGGTAGTTCGCCTCATCGGATAAATCTATCACATAACCGATTTTATCGCGGTTTCCGTTTCCGAAAGGCACATGTACACGCACCCCCGGATATACGGAATCTGACAGCTCCTGCGGAATAATATACTGGAAAGGTCTGTCTACGCTTTCATGGGAAATATCTATGATAATATCCGCATATTTTGCTGCCATGCCGACTCTACCTTCCTTCAAGTATCTCCTGAATCAGCACACGCTCATCCATAGGATATTTTACTCCGTTAATTTCCTGATAATCCTCATGTCCTTTGCCTGCCAGCACGATGATATCCCCCGGTTCACCATGAGATATCGCATAGGCAATAGCTTCTTTTCTGTCGCAGATCTCAACATATCTGCCTTCTGTCCTGCCTATTCCAATCTTAATATCATCAATGATCGCCTGCGGCTCCTCGGTTCTTGGATTATCTGAAGTGATGATCGTCAGATCAGCCATCTTCCCGCTTACTTCACCCATCTCATATCTTCTGGATTTGGCACGGTTACCTCCACAACCGAAAAGGCAGACAAGTCTGTGAGGTTCATAAGCTCTAAGCGTAGTCAACAGGCTCTTAAGCGCCATAGCATTATGCGCATAGTCTATCATCAATGTAAACTCATCAGACACCTTGACAAGCTCGATCCTGCCCTTCACTTTCGCCGCAAGCAGCGCTGCCTTTACGACTTCCTGCGTCACATCAAAGTGGCGGCAGATCGCTATTGCTGTGAGGGCGTTATACACACTGAACTGACCCGGAGTTGCTATTCTTGCACGGAAATTCATAAATCCCGTCAGATCGAACTCCATTCCGAGATTGCCCGCTTCCTTAAGAAAAATGATGTTCTCCGCCCGGAGATCCGCCTCCGTATCAATCCCGTATGTCTCCAATGTACAGGTATGGCCCTGTGTGACCGCTTCCCAATGTGCATCGTCATGATTGACAATCCCTACCTTACACTGTTTAAACAAAAGACTCTTACAGTGCAGATAATCGTCGAAATCTTTATGTTCTCCTTTGCCGATATGGTCAGGCTCTAAATTAGTAAAAATCCCAAAATCAAATATAAATCCCTGTGTCCTGTGAAGCATCAGCCCCTGAGACGATACTTCCATCACCACAGTGTCACATCCTGCTTCCACCATCTGTCTGAAATACTTCTGTATCAGGTATGATTCGGGCGTGGTATGGTCTGCATGAATATGTGTATCCCCGATAATAATCTCGATCGTACCGATCAATCCCACTTTTCTTCCCGCCTGCTCTAAGATAGATTTCACGAGATAAGTTGTAGTAGTCTTGCCTTTAGTGCCCGTAATACCGATTATTTTCATTTCTTTTGCCGGTTCATCAAAAAAAGCAGCTGACAAAAAAGCCATAGCATAGTGGGTATCCTGAACTTTGATCACCGTCACTTCGGCATCCTCCGGTAATTCTACTTCTTTCTCCACAACAAGCACTCCTGCCCCCGAAGACACGGCATCGGCTGCGAACTCGTGTCCGTCCTTAATCGCGCCCGGTATGCAGATAAACATGCTGTCCGGAACTACCTTACGCGAATCATATATAATATCCGATACTTCTCTATTAAGTGTACCCCGGATACATTCATAATCAACCTTAGCCAATAATTTACTTAGTGCTGCCATTTGATACCTCCTGCTTTTTTCTCACTCTAAATACCATAGCACGAAAACGGTTGTTTTTCAACGTTTGCGACATTTTCCAACAACTTTGCCGCCTCCGGGTCTGCACTGCAACCCCTGTAATCGGGCAAAGCTCATTTTTTTAAATTTTCTTTAGGTATTTTTATATTTTTATAACAAACTAAACACATTTTGGACACATTTACACCTTATGATGTTAATCAAGATAGTTGATGAACTCACTATCTCCCCCCTCATAAGAAAATACGAAAAAGTCCGGTCACCCCGGACTTTTTTGTTGCGCAGCCCGAACCTGTTCATTTTCCTTGCCATGTCAGTTTATAATACTATTGGTCAGTCTGTAATACTATCATTTTATTCACAAATCTCTTATCCGATATCTCCTTTACAATAATCCTGCATAATCATCTGCAGGCTTTCCCTGCCCTGATATACATTTATATCGGGATAATAGATTACATGAATGCAGATATTTCCGCTGCCTTCCCTGTACAGCCTGTCATACTCCCCCTGTCCGAATTCTTCAATCAGAAAAGCATGCCATGCCTCCATATTCCCGAAATACATCATCTCAAACCGATTTCCATGGTCGTCTTCTATGGTATATTTCCCCACATTACTATTCTTTCCGAGTATCCTTCCATTTATCAGCCGTATATTTTTCTGGGCAAAGACCGGTTTGGGATTGCCGTTGCCGAAAGGTTCTAACACCGACAACTGCCGCACAAAATCAGTTGTCACATAGGACATTGGCATAGGTACATCTATATGTATCTTCTCCTCTAAATCTTCCGTTGTCAGCCCACAGTGTTCATTCAGATAAGTACGGAACAGTTCCACATTCTCTTCGGGCATAGATACCCCCGCCGCCATCTTATGTCCGCCGTATTTCGTGTAGAGTTCCTTACATTCACTCATCTTATCGTACATATGATAAGTCTCTATAGAACGTCCGGAACCTTTGACTCCCTCTTCTGCCCTCGTCAGTACGAACACAGGCTTGTAGTATTTCTCTCTGATTCGTCCTGCAATGATGCCCGCAAGGCTTTCGTGGCATTCAGGCAGATAAACAACAAGCACCCTGTCCTCCTGCAGTGCCCCCTCCTCAATCATCTCAACCGCCTGTCTTGTTCCTTGAAGTGTCATATTTTTTCTGCTGTCATTTAACTCCTTCAATTCACCTGCGATTGTCACTGCCTCCGCCCGGTCATGCGTACGGAACAGCTGTCGCGCCCGGCGTGCGGTGTCCAGTCTTCCGGTGGCATTCAGGCATGGTCCCAGCACAAAACCGATATGATATGCGGATAACGGCTTATCCTGCAATCCATTGCCCGATATAAGT
>CAMXBD010000091.1 GCA_947179245.1 uncultured Lachnospiraceae bacterium
GTGCGGGAAAGTCCACAACGATAAAGTTGCTGACGGGCATACTTAACTCCACGTCGGGCAAAGTTTTCACCCTTGGAAAGGACCCAGCAAAATACAGGCGAGAGAATGCAGACCGGATAGGCATAATGATGGGTCAGCGAAGCCAGCTCTGGTGGGACCTGCCCTCAACGGATTCCTTTAGGTTGTATGCAAAGATGTACGGTGTTGGTAAGGCCGAATATGACAGCCGCATGGCGAGATTTAACGAGATACTTGACATAGAGTCGTTTACGAACCGTCCCGTAAGGCAGCTGAGCCTCGGGCAGAGAATGCGCTGTGAAATGGTGGCTGCGCTTATCCACTCGCCTGAGCTTGTTTTTCTTGACGAGCCGACCATAGGCATTGACGTTCTTGCCAAAGAGCGCATACTTAATTTCATAAGCTCGCTGAACAGCGAGTTCGGCACGACCGTTATCCTTACAACGCATGATATTGCGGATATGGGCAAGATAGCCGAGCATATAATCATAGTTGACAAGGGCAGGGCGGTTTATGACGGAACAAAGGACAAGCTGCTTCAATTCAACAGGTACGACAGGGTGACTTTCGTATTTGCCGCGCCGCCCGATCGCAGTGAAATAGAGAGCAGATATCCCGCGTGCTGGTTTGAGAACGAATGCAAGGTAGTGCTCACAAATGACAACACGGTAATGTCCACAAGCGACTTTATCTCTGAAATTATGAGCAGCTATAAGATACTTGACATAAGCCTTTCCAAAACGGACATTGAAACCGTTGTCAAGAAAATATATGCGGATAACGAGGACAAGTAAGGGGGTGTCGTGGTGCTTCTGAGGAGGCTGGACTGTCTTGCTTACTGGATAAAGCTGGTTGTCAAGACTTCTATGATATACAACAAGCGCGTGCTTTTGCAGATAATCAGGACGCTGGTAGGGTTTGCGGCAATGGTTTTCGTGTGGAAGGCCCTTATCGCCAACGGCATACGCGTGGACGTAACGCTTGATACGCTGATACTTTATAGCGTACTCAGCACGGTCATTTCCTGCCTTGTGCAGACAAACGCCATTTCGGGCTTCTTTCAGAGCGAGCTTATTTCGGGCAACATTGCCGTAAGGCTCACGCGCCCCGTTTCTATGGAAGCCATGGCGATAGCGAATGTTATCGGATATTCGATAAACGGGTTGATGGTGTACGGGTTAACGTTTGTGGTGGCTGTGTCATTCTTTATAAGGGTGTCGCTCGACATCACGTTCCTGTCTGTACTGGCGTTTTTGGGCTGCCTGTTTATGAGTTGCGTGGTGTTTATGCTGATTGACTTCATATGTGCATACATATGCTTTTGTATTCACAAGGGCTCGACTATTGAGCACCTTATCGAAGCAATATTCATGGCGTTTTCGGGGCAGGTGATACCGCTGTTCCTTCTGCCTGAGTGGTTCGGGAATATCTCGATGTTCCTGCCCGTGCGAATGGTGTACGAGGAGCCTATCTCGATACTTCTCGGTATAACGCCGCAGGAACAATGGGGCGGCGTCTTTCTGCGCGAGGCAGTCTGGATAGTTGTGCTTCTTGCGGTCACGCTTGTCATGAAGTCCGTGACGCGAAGAAAAGTATTCGTTCAGGGCGGCTGACGGCGCGGGAGGAGAGAAATGAAGATTTTTCACAATATTTCAGTGCTTTTCAGCATGATGAAGCTCAGCATAAAAAGCGCGCTCATATACCGCGTTTCGTTTGTCATGGATATCATTACTTCGATAATGATGTTCACATCGGAATTTTTTGTAGTTTACCTCATGGTAGACGAGATGAACGAGATAAACGGCTGGACAAAGGAACAGATTGCGGTGATGTACGTCATCACGATACTTGCCGGTGCGATAGAGGTGTTTTTCACCGACCAGATGCGCAATTTCTCAAACAAGATACTCTGGGGCAATCTCGATCTGGACCTTGTAAGACCGTTCCACCCGTTGCTGAGGACCATGGGCGATGTTTCATTCAGCGCCCTGCTGAACGTCGTTATATTTTCCGCAGTCATAATAACCTACATCACGATTACCGTGCCATGGTTGTGGACGTTCAGAAACATTGTCGTATTTGTAATTTCGGTAATAGGTGGTTCTCTGATATTTTCAAGCATAACGATATTTTCCTGTGCCATTTCGTTCTGGACGTTTGATTCTCAGTTCTTCTACAGGCTTGTAAAGCAGGGAACAAGGCAGCTTCTATGGTATCCCATGGACATTTACAACAAGATAATCAGGCTTGTGCTTACTTTTGTGTATCCTCTGGCGTTTGTAAGCTACTACCCCTCTCTGGTCATTTTCGATAAGGACACGCACGGCGTTCCTGCGGCGTTCTGCTGCAGCTCGATTTTTATCGGTCTTGTGCTGTGTTCGCTTGCGGTGGGGCTGTGGCATATAGGCGTAAAGAAATACGAGGGCTCGGGCTGCTGACGGAGGAACGAAGATGATATTTAGTAGACCATGCGGGATAATTTTTCACGGCAAGCGTAAGGATTTCAGCGAGGTACGCGCTCAGACAGACGGCATTGCTTTGCGCGAGTCGTCAGAGCTTACCTACGTTTTGTTCACGTCGGGGTCAACGGGTGAGCCGAAAGCGGTAATGGTAAAGCGCGCGGGACTTGAGAACTTTATCGGCTCTGTGCCGCAGATAATTGCGGGCTTTGATGAAAGCGGCGTAATTGCGTGCTTTACACAGTAAATGTTTGATTTCCTCCAGAGTTAAAATTTCCACGGCAGTACCTCCTGCTGTTTTTTCAATTTTTTGTTTTTTCATTTTTGCCCGACTTGCGTTTTTTTGCAAAAATGAAAATTCCTGAAAAAACCAAAACGGAGGAAAGCTGTTCGGTCCTGTTCTCGCTGAAATAATAGCTGTAGGCGCAAAGATAGCGTAAAGCGGCTTCCATATTCCGCTTGTCTTTTTTCAGCGAATAGGGTATTTTGCATTTCTGCGTTTTCCTGTCGGTTTCGTCCCGGTATTCAAAATGCTTTTCAGACTTTGGCTCGTTTGCCGTCATTTCGTACCAGTCAAGTCCGAGAGATTTCATAACCTCCGCAAATGCTCATGTGTGGTAAGATAACATAATAATTTAGTGGACAGCCACCACATTATTCCGTATACTTCAAAGAAAATTTATGGCAATATTTATACTTTGGAAAAATAATAATATTTTTGAAAAAGTTGCGTTATGTTGTAACAAACACCGTTATTATGTGATATAAGAGATAAGTTATAGCAAATATCCTGTATAACTTAAAAATTTACTTACTAGGAGGTGAAAAAGTGCAGGATTCCTGTAAAAATATAGATATGGATTCGGTTTATCAAGAGTATGCAAGTTTAGTTTACCGTTTTTTATATTCCTATACACAGGATGTAGAATGGTCTCAAGAACTAATGCAGGAAACATTTTTACGGGCGGTAGGCTCCATTTCACGTTATAACGGCTCTTGTAAACTATCTGTATGGCTTTGCCAGATAGCGAAGCATGTTTTATATCAGGAGCTTCGCAAAAAGAAGCGTGTGGAAACGGTAGAACTGGCAGATTATTTATCGGATGATTCTTCACCGGACGGAGAAACCAGCGTACTGAATCAGGAAAATAAAATAGAGCTTTATCAGGCAATTCATCATTTGCCAGAGCTGGAACGGGAAGTCATTTTATATCGAATTACGGGCGAACTTTCTTTTCGTGAAATAGGAGCAATTTTAGGAAAGAGTGAGAATTGGAGTAGAACGGTTTTTTATCGAGCAAAACAAAAAATCAAAAAGGAGTTGAAGGCACATGAATAAAAATTATTCCTGCGATATAATCAATGATCTGCTTCCCGGATATATTGACGGAGTTTTAAGCGAAGCAGGGGAAAATGTAGTAAAAGGGCATTTAGAAGAATGTGAAAAATGTAATAGAGCCTATCTGGAAATGAAAGAAGAATTGAATACTGAAATGGAAGCAAAAGAACAAATTGCACTTGACGGATTTAAAAAATTGCGGCAACATACCAGAAAGCTGAAAATTGCCGTTGGGATTGCTACAGGGTTGCTGGTATTTCTTTTACTATCCGCTTTTGTAAAAGTCTTTGTAATCGGCGTTCCTGTATCTACTCACGCAATGAGTGTAGATGATCTTTCATACAACGAAGAAACAAATTGTCTTGAAATAAGCGGTACAGTCGATTTTGCTTCTTGCCGGGTCAGCCGCGTGGTCTGGAAACAGAGTGAAGAAGACAGCAACGCTGTAAATGTGTTTGTATATGAAGCCGAAACATTGCCTTTTCAATCGGAGAAAAGAGAGTTTAACATATCAGTTCCTAATATGAAAGGTAAAACAGCGTATCTTGCCTGTCCGGATTTTGACCAGCGAGAGATATATAATTGGAAGCATTACCACAACGAAAAACTGATAGAATTGGAGAACGAAATATATGATCATCTTACAGAACTGGACAGAACCAAGGACGCATTAAGTTATAGCGGTGGGATTGAAACTGTAAATGGGGCAGAGGGGATCTGCTATTCTGTTCATTCCGTAATTGGTGAAAACGCAACATTCTGGACATTTAATGACCAACTGATTACCGACGGCGACTTTGAAAGCAGAGATTTTGAAATCTGGATTTCTTTAGACAAGCCATATCAGATTTTAATTAATGATTATCAGTCAAGGGAATATACAGATGACTATTCCATTATCAGCAGGCATTAGAACAAGAGATTGGGGAAATTTTTTGTGATTTTGCCATTTCAGCATTTTTACAAATGGCTTAAATAGGCGGTTTGTGGGTGTTTCCCTACGGCAAGTCAACTAAATATGATAACATAAACTTTTTAGTAGTTGATTCCGGTAATGCAAAGGAGCTTATGAAGAACAGCGGTAAAGAGTATTTGGTACTGTTTACGGTGGAAGATTTAGAGAAGATGGCTTCACTTCTATGGGCGCAAGTGTTACAGGCGGTATTGCATCAAAATATGGACTGGCCCTGAATGGTGATGGTACAGCAACGCTTTTTGCAGAATTAACAAATAGAGCAAAAGAGAAAAAAGCACTGTTACAGGCTTCTTCTGAGGACGGACTGCTTAATATGATTGAGAAGCTTGATTGGTCTAAGGTAGCAGTAGAAGGTAAGATAGTCTTTAAGGAAGATTAAGCAATATCAAGAGGGTGTTGGAGTATTATATAGAAAAAGACACTGTTTAAAGTGCATGATAAAGATCAAGCATCAATATCATGCACTTAGAAAAATTCTTTAGCACTTCTCCGGTTCCGGATATTCCACGCCGAAAGTATCGACGGTGACTGTTTTAATGCGCTGGTCTTCCAACGGACGGTCAGCATAGTCGGTTGCTGTCTCAGCGATCTTATTAACATTTTCAATTCCTTCGATCACCTTTCCAAACGCCGCATAAGCGCCGTCCAAATGGGGGCTGGTCTTGTGCATGATAAAGAACTGGCTGCCGGCAGAGTCGGGGTGCATGCTTCTTGCCATGGAGAGTACGCCCTCAGTATGCTTCAGGTTATTCTCAAAACCGTTCTGTGCAAATTCGCCGCGGATCGAGTAGTCAGGACCACCCATGCCGGTGCCTTCCGGATCGCCGCCCTGAATCATAAAGCCTTTGATGACCCTGTGAAAAATAAGCCCATCATAGAAATTCTTCTGAATCAGGCTGATAAAGTTGTTGACGGAGATTGGTGCGATATCAGGGTAGAGTTCTGCCTTGATTACGTCACCGTTTTCCATCGTGAAAGTTACAATAGGGTTTTGTGCCATATTTTCCTCCGTTCTTCGAGTCTGCAAAGCAAATCTCGCAAAGATAATCCTTTTTGATTATAATAGAATAAATTAAAATCAAATATCTGTGGTACAGCCGTTTGATTTTTAGTGACATGTTATCATTATATATAGAAGAAGACAGATAATGCAAGAGGGAAAAATGACAGACTCCTGAAAGCAGTTATGAGGAACGGAATATGCTTGAGAAAGTTGTTTTATTGATTGAAGAAAATATTTTGCAGAAAAAAGTATTATGCGGGGAGAGTATTCTGCTTGATGATCTGCGCGGACATGGAGTTGGGATTGTGATAGGTGCACGTGAGGGTTCACAGCCGGATGATGCAGGGGAAAAATTAATGAATACTTTGTATATTACGGATTCTGATGGCGAATACCATAGATTGAAACAACAAGGAAAATATGTGCTTCCATACAGATATGAGGAAAACAGGAGTGCGGATTTTGCAGGTGCGCTATATGTGATAGAGCAGATAGAAGAGGTGGACTTTGAGACGATTGATATGGCTTATCGGCGTCTTGCCTGTCTGCCGTGGGATATTCTTACAACGAAGCGATGTATGATTCGGGAAACAACGGTGGAGGATGTGGACAGTTTCTATGAAATATATGCAGAACCGGATATCACAGAATATATGGAAGATTTATATGCTGACCGTGATGCGGAGATTGCTTATGTAGAAGAGTATCGCAAGAAGGTATATGAATTTTACGGGTATGGTATGTGGACTGTACTAACGAAGGATGGAATCGTGATCGGGCGTGCTGGTATCAGTTGGCGTGAAGGGTTTGATTTGCCGGAACTGGGATTTGTGATCGGCGTGCCATGGCAGCGGCAGGGATATGCCAACGAAGTGTGCCGCGCCATTTTGGATTATGCGCAGGAAGAGTTGGGATTTACACAGGTACAGGCGCTGGTGATGGAGGGCAATGAGAAGTCGGCGGCGTTGTGTGTGAAACTTGGATTTGAAGAAAGTGGGAATGTTGAATTGGAGGGAGAAAGGTATGTGGTATATCGGTTTAACGGACAAAACAGCATGATGCAACTTTGATGCAAAATTGATGCTTTTTTGATGCAAAGAATATGCCTTTTTGATGCAATTTTGATGCAGAAATGATGCTTTCGTATTGTAATCTGATAATTAAGAAGAACTTCTAAAGCTTGTGCCGGAGGGCATTTTACCAAGAAGCTTTTGAGACTTACACGTAAGAAACATTTCAGAAAAATTTGCAATGAAAGGATGTTTAATATGAAAAAGCACAGAAAAATATTATGTTTATTATCAATGCTTCTGCTGTTTACAAGTTATGTTCCGATAGTACATGCAGAAGAAGAGGAAGAGAATGAGGATAAGACCCGCTCACCTTATTTTTATGTAGAGAGCGAAGAGGTGGGCGTGGACAGTTTTCCATTGAAGAGTACAAATGTAACGACGACAATAGAGGGCATTATCGCTGATACCTATGTGGTGCAGACGTATGCTAATGAGGGAACTAAACCGATCAACGCCAGTTATGTCTTTCCGGCATCAACAAAAGTTACGATACATGGTATGCAGATGCGGATCGGGAATCAGACCGTGACGGCAACTATCAAGGAGAAGGAAGAAGCCAAAGAAGAGTTTGAAACCGCCAAAAGTGAGGGCAAAAGCGCTTCTATGTTATCCGAGCAGAGAGCCAATGTATTTACGATGGATGTAGCCAATATTATGCCCGGTGATGAAGTAAATATCGAACTGCACTATACGGAGCTGATCACCCCCTGTGAGGGAATATACCAGTATGTTTATCCGACCGTCGTAGGTCCGCGTTATGTGGGTCCTGTGATGGATGATACCGGCAACCGTGAAGAATGGGTGGGGACACCGTATCTTCAGGAAGGCACGGCGCCATCAGACCAGTACCATATCAATGTAACTGTTTCAGCGGGCGTTCCTATCACATCGTTGTCAAGCAGTTCACATGACATCAATATCGGATGGGACGAGAATACGACTGCTCACGTCAGCCTGTCAAATCCTTCGGATTATGCCGGCAACCGTGATTTTATTCTGGACTATAAGCTGACGAGTGAGCAGATCAGCACGGGACTCATTACGAGCCAGACTGACAAAGAAAATACATTTATGTTGATGATACAGCCGCCGGAGCGATACGAAGTAGAGGAAACTCCGTCAAGAGAATATATTTTTGTTCTGGATGTGTCCGGATCTATGTATGGATTCCCGTTAGATACAGCCAAGGAGCTGATTAAAGATCTGGTTTCCGGTCTGCGGGAAACGGATACTTTCAACCTGATTCTTTTTTCAGGAGATTCCTTCCAGATGGCGAGCCGTTCACTTCCGGCTACGGAAGAAAATATTAAGAAAGCGATCCGTATTATTGACGAGCAGGAAGGCGGCGGTGGCACAGAACTTGCCATGGCGGTGGAAGATGCGCTGCGCATTCCGGAAGACAAGAATACATCCCGCAATATCGTTATCATAAGTGATGGTTATGTATATGGGGAATCAGAAGTTTTTGAGTTGATGAATGACAATCTGGGTAAAGCCGACTTTTTCTCCTTTGGAATTGGAACGGCTGTCAACCGCCATCTGATTAACGGAATTGCAACGATTGGTCAGGGAGAACCCTTTATTGTCACTGATGAAGATGAGGCTTCGGAAATGGCGGAACGTTTCCGTACCTACATACAGTCTCCTGTTTTGACAGATATTAAGGTTTCGTTTGAGGGATTCGACGCTTATGATGTGGAGCCGACAGTCCTGCCAACGCTCTACGCACAGAAGCCGATTGTCTTGCTGGGAAAATGGAAAGGAGAGGCAGCGGGAACGATCCGCATTGAGGGTATGACCGGTGAGGGAGCGTATTCCCAGAGCATCAATGTTGCAGATTCTATATCCGGTCAGAATGACGCGGTAGGTTATCTGTGGGCACGGAAACGTGTAGAGCGTCTGACTGATTACGGTGCAAGCGGGGACAAACCTGAGGTACAGAAAGAAGTAACGCAGTTAGGATTAGATTATCACATGATAACTCCATATACGTCTTTCATTGCAGTGCTGGATGTTGTGCGTAATCCTGACGGCAGTGCAGCTGATGTGGATCAGCCCCTTCCGCTCCCGCTTGAGGTATCTAATCTGGCGGTAGGTTATCGTGTTGGCTCGGAGCCGGGTGGAGTGATACTTTTTGGTATGCTGGCAGTTGTTGCAGTTATGCCGATCGTATGGAAAAAACGCCGCCGACATACAGTAGATTCTGCGGCTGCCTGATGACAGCGATTGATGCTTGATAGAAAGTTATTTCGGATGAGGTATATGCATGAAGAAAATTCAGATAAAAAAGATGATTCAAAACTACTGGCTGCTGTTTACGGCAGCAGCCATAGTGGCTCTTGTGATGAATCATTTCTGTAGAACAAACGACAGCGATGCCTTGAAATGGATACTGACACCCACCGCGCGGTGGGTCAATGTCCTTAGCGGCATTACCTTTGAATATCTTCCACATCAGGGATATGTCAATCACTTTCATCAATTCCTGATCGCATCATCCTGTGCGGGCAGCCGTTTTATGCTTCTTACGTTTCTGATGCTGGTGTTCTCTTTCTTAATTTCGGATTTTTTGGGAGAAAATGACAAGTATATAGATGGCGCCAGTGTACGTAAAGAATATCTCTGGTTTGTGTTCAGCATGTTTTTTTCTTATATCGCCACAATTTTTGTGAATGGAATACGGATCACAGCGTCTATTTACCTTCCTGCGGTTTTGGAAAGAAAACACCTTATGGACGGGTGGCTGACTGATGACAGGCTGCATACGCTGATCGGAACAGTGACGTATTTTATGTCTTTGTGCGTGGTCTATCTGCTTGCGTCACTGTTTCGCAAATGCGTATTCAGACGGGAGAAACGCCAGACGGACATTCTGCTTTTCATACCTGCTTTCTGGTATCTGCTGGTAGTGCTGGCGCTGCCTTTTGTGAAAAGAATGTATCACAATGAATGGGATGGATTTGGTCAGTATGCGGCAGTGATTATTGGAGTGTGTGGGAGCGTTTGCGTGTTGTCTGTGATTGGTGGGAGAATCAGGCGGTGGAAGAGAATGAAAAATTGAAGGAAGGTTGTTTTTTGTCAAAATATATCGAGTTTTCTGCACGAATTTTGCACGATAAATGCACATAATATATTGACGTATCCGATGATGTTAAATATACTATTTATAGGTAATCAATTACAATTCGAGATGTTCGTAGGAGATGATGATTATGAAGAGTGTAAATGTTACTTTCCGTGTGGATGAAGAGTTGAAAACTCAGGCAGATTCCTTGTTTGCTGATTTGGGGATGAGCCTTTCAACGGCATTCAATATTTTTTTAAGACAATCTGTAAGGGAGCAGCAGATACCATTTTCTATTAGCCGAAATGTTCCGAATGCAGTTACTCAGGCGGCGATGGATGCAGCTGAAAAAAATGAGGATATATATGGTCCTTATGATAGTGTAGAATCTTTGATGGAGGCGTTAAATGCTTAGACCGGAATTTACCGGACAATTTAAGAAAGATTATAAACTGGCAATCAAAAGAGGTTGTAATCCCGATAAATTGCAGGAACTATTGTTGCTTAAACTAATCAGAACAGGGAGCCACAGTGATTTGTTTTAATTTTCCGTCCCATACAAAGTGATTCCGGCATGTCCTTATAGTCACCATAATTTTCAATCTGCTCAAAGCCGTAACGTTTATACAGGCGCACGGAGGCATCCAGAAATGCCCCGGTTTCTAACAACATACGCTTATAACCCATTTCAGAGGCATGCTGGATTAAATGTTCCAGCATCTGTCCGCCTATACCTTGAGCACGGTAAGAGTCTCTTACGAAAACCCGTTTCACTTCAATTTCTGTTTCTGAGTATTTTCTAAGTGCCGCGCATCCCGCGGCATGCTGTCTGTCGTAGGCAATCATCACATAATCCATAGTGTCTAAATAATTGTATTTCTTATACTTTTCCCGCTTATCTTCACCGCCGATTGCTCTGTTGAGAAACATATCCAATTCATCACATAATTGAAGAAAATCCGGATGATTACAAGGTACTTGCTGTAAGGTAATTGAAGTTGCGTGCATAGCTGCCTCCGTTTTGAAATATTGTTATATCACTGCTTGCTATCATCATAGCTTGGCGTTATATTATTTGTAAATATAATTAATTAGATATCAGTAATTATATTTGTGAATAATATGAAGTGCGGTATGACAGAAAAGAGGATTTCACGAAAGGGAGCAGCACATGGATACACAGGCCTTACAGACATTCACTACATTAGCGGAATACCGGAATTTTACCAAGACGGCGGACGCATTGTTCATAGCCCAGTCTACGGTGACGAACCGGATTGCAGAGCTTGAGAAGGAAATCGGGAAACAGCTTTTTGACAGAAATAAAAGGAAGGTGACTCTGAGCAAAGAGGGAGAAGCATTCCTTTTCTATGCGAAAAGAATTTTAGAATTGCAGAGTGCGGGGATTCAGGAAGTCAATTCTTTGAAAAAGTATACCAACACGTTCCGGCTCGGTACTACTAATACAATTTATGAATGCTATCTGTTTCCGGTGATCAAAGAATATATGGAGACACATCCGGAGCATTCAGTGAAGATTACAATTGGGCATTCTAATGATCTTCTGCAGGCGATACAGGATAATCTGCTGGATGTTGCATACTCTTATCTGCCTTTCTATCATGCGGGATTTCAATGTGATGTGTTTGCCACGGATGATTTAGTACTCGTTACCGGATATGGGAATACGACTTATGAGAATGGTATTACGAAGGAAGAACTGATTCAGTCCAATTATTTATATTGCAATTTTGCCTTGCAGGAGGTAGGCGTCTTTATCAGAGAGCTTTTTCCGCCTCATTACCAGTTCGGATTTGAAATTGATAACAGCACAAAACTGATTCCGTATCTGATTACTTTTCAGGGGATCAGTTTTGTGCCGGAGAGTCTTGCCGCGCCATATATACAGCAGAAACAGTTGAAGAGAATCGAACTGATTGATTTCGAGGCACCGAGGATTAATTGTTATAGGATTGTGCGAAAATAGCTGTTGAGATTTTGTTAAATAGGTCTTTAAATATGCAAAAGAATTTACAGTATAGTTTGATTGGTAGTATAATTAACTAAAATATGTTCTTAGGAGGTTTATGATGGACGAAAGAAAAATTATTGAAAATGCATTGGGCGGAAATGCAGTTTTGTTTTTGGGATCGGGTTTTTCTGTAGGTGCGTCAAATTTTTGCGAAGATCATAAGTTTTGTATTGGAGAAGGTCTATGTGAAAAACTAATTAAAGAAGGAAATATAGATGTTGTTGGGGAAGATAAAAATGATTTAAAGGACTTGCAGTATATTTCAACTAGATATCTTGAAAATAATACAAAAAGAGATCTAATTGGAGTGTTGAAAAAGAACTTTAGATGCCAAAGTGTAGCGCTTGAACATGAAATTGTTGCTAAGATTAAATGGAAAAAGATATATACAACTAATTATGATGATGTTATGGAAGTTGCTTCAAGAAATGTATCTATTCTTAGAGAAGCTGTGGTAGCCACGAATAGATTAGGAGACATACATAATATTAAAAACGCTGTAATACATATCAATGGATTTATTGGAAACTTAACAGAAGAGATGTTAAGTACTACATTTAAATTAACGCAGGAATCATATAGGTCACATACTATTTCAGACAGTGATTGGGCAATTTCGCTATACAGTGATATAAAAAACGCAAAAAGTGTAATTTTTATTGGGTATTCGTTGGATTATGATATGGAGTTACAGCAGATTTTTGCATGTGATGAACGCTTAAAAGAAAAGTGTTTATTTGTTGTATACAATCCAACAAAACGCCAGATGACAACCATGAAACAGTTTGGAATGATATATAAAGATGGTTTAAAAGAGTTTAGCAAAATAATTGAAGAAGTAGAGAAATTATATACACCGATAGACAATAAGTATGAATTGAAATGCATGAAACAGGTTAAACAACCGGATGAGTTTGCTGAAGCTGTAACCGCAGATGACATGATTCGTTTGTTTGTTGATGGAATAGTTAAAGCTGAAGTTGTATATTCTATATTTTCAAATGAATATTTGTTTGAACGGGACTGTATCAGTGAAATTGTTGACTTTCTTAGTCAAGAGGGTAAATTAACAATCATACATTCTGATTTGGCAAATGGAAAAAGTGTTGCGCTGAAACAACTTGAGGTAAAACTGAGTCAAAGAGGGAATGTTTTTTACCTTAATGAAGATTTAAATGAAGATTTACTATCAGATTTGGAATATATTTCGACACAAAAGGGAAATCAATTCTTAATATGTGAAAATTATAATCAATTACTTGATGGAGATGCATGGAATCTTTTAAAAAGATTTCAGGTCAGTAATGTTAAAT
>CAMXBD010000092.1 GCA_947179245.1 uncultured Lachnospiraceae bacterium
GTATATAATACATTTAGGTAAAAAGAAGTATTATCTCATGGATAGGCTGGAGGAAAGTATATGCAGCGTAAGGAGACAAAGATGGTGGAACAGGTACAAAACATAAAACATCGATATGGCAGCAAGATGCTGGATGAGATCATTCTATACTTTATGCGGACTATTCTGCATCTTCAAAAGAGCGGGATTCTGGACTTGCCATTGGAAGATTCTTTTGCAGAACCAACCAAAAGTTTCTTAAGTCTTGCCATTGAATTAATCATAGACGGGCAGCCGCCGGAGATATCAGCTTTGATACTTGATACGGAATACGATATGATTTTGCAACAGAAAGAGATTACAAAAGAGACAGTACTTGGTCTGCGGATCATTAAAGAATTGTCATGGCATATCCATTATGATGAAGACTGTTACGGCTATATATTAATGACGGACAACCTTTGGGGCAATAGTGTTTTTGAATATGCATCCAGAACTTTTTATCCGAATCTTCCTGATGGCATAAAGGATAAATATCATATTCATAATCTGATCAAATATGTGCCGCAGGAAATGTTCAGGCTGGAGGACTACTGATTTATTGAGCGAATGGGGGAGAGAAAATGGAGATATACAATAGAGATGTAAAATTAGTAGAAAGGGTCATCAAAAATGCCATATCAAAATATACTCAATGAATTTGCCAATGTTACGCGACAGATTATGGAGGAGAAACTGACTGGAATCTATCTTCATGGTTCTATGGCTATGGGATGTTTTAATCCTAAAAAAAGTGATATTGACTTGATCGTTATAGTGGAGGAACACATTTCAGAAACACAGAAGATGCAATTTATGGAACAGGTTGTGCGTCTGAATGAGCGGGCGCCGGCTAAAGGTCTGGAGATTAGTATTGTAAAAAGAGAATACTGTAATCCTTTTGTCTATCCGACGCCCTTTGAATTACACTTTTCACCTGCACATTTACAGTGGTTCCATGAAAATCCCCAAGGCTATATAGAGAATATGAAAGGCGTGGATATTGATTTAGCGGCACATTTTTCCATTATTAACCATTATGGCGTTGTGCTGTACGGAGAAGCGGTTGAAGCGGTATTTGCAATAGTACCACGGAAGGATTATATTGACAGTATTTGCGCCGATGTTAAAAATGTTGCGGAAGATATCATAAATGAACCAGTTTATATCATATTGAATTTATGCAGAGTCTTAGCTTTTTTGAAAGACGGGTTGTATCTTTCTAAAGAAGAGGGTGGAAAATGGGCATTGGAACATTTGAAAATTAGGTCTTCGGTACTTATCGTGGATGCGTTGGAGTGCTATACAACGGATAAAAATATGAATGTGGATCGGGACACCGCCGAAATATTTGGACGGGAAATGAATGATATGATTTATGAGCATAGAAGGGCTGAGTAATTATTTTGGCAAAAAGAGCAGGGGATGCAATCTGCATATCCTGCTCTTTGCTGTAGACTTACATTTAAATTTAGTTATAATTATCGATGCAAGGCTGGAACATATCTTTGGTTACACCGCAAAGGGGGCAGCACCAGTCAGCCGGCAGATCTTCAAATGCTGTACCGGGGGCGATTCCGTGCTCAGGATCTCCTTTTTCGGGGTCATAAGTATATCCACAAGGATTGCAAAAGTATTTTTTCATATCTTATCTCTCCTTTTATATTACTATTAAATTATAGTTATTTAATTTTTTAGCCGAAGTATCTCTTTAATAAGCCTTCAAAAGCTTTACCATGTCTTGCCTCATCACGGGCCATCTCATGAACAGTGTCATGGATAGCGTCAAGATTTGCAGCTTTAGCACGTTTGGCAAGATCAAATTTACCTGCGGTTGCGCCATTCTCAGCATCAACTCTCATCTCAAGATTCTTCTTGGTGGAATCTGTAACAACTTCACCTAACAATTCAGCGAATTTAGCAGCATGTTCTGCCTCTTCCCAAGCAGCTTTCTCCCAGTATAAACCGATCTCAGGATAGCCTTCTCTGTGAGCAACTCTTGCCATAGCAAGATACATACCTACTTCTGTACATTCGCCATTGAAGTTAGCTCTAAGGTCAGCCATAATATCTTCGCTGACGCCCTTGGCAACACCTACAACGTGCTCAGCAGCCCATTCTTTCTCGCCTGCCTGTGCTGTAAATTTCTCAGCCGGTGCATTACATACCGGACACTTCTCCGGTGCGGAATCTCCTTCGTGAACGTAACCGCATACCTGACATACAAATTTCATAATCGTAGTCTCCTTTTCTTTTTAATGATTTTATTATAAGGCACTGTCAGAAAATCATGCGTGCCTTACCATTCAATGACAAGTTTTGGTAATTATAGCATGAAAAATACTTAAACTAAAGTTTTTTGTGACAATTACCGCATATACCATAAAAGTAGGTAACATGTCCCTCTATGATACCTTCAAAATCTGCATTGACAGTATTCGTAAGCTCATCGTACGGGGTTGAGTCCATCGCCAGATCAGTTACGCTTCCGCATTTCGTACAGACTACATGGTAGTGTCTGGATGTGTCCGCATCAAAATGATCAATACCATCTCCCACCTGTAACCGTTGAATCTCTCCAAGATTTGCTAAAAGTGAAAGATTACGGTACACAGTGCCGAGACTGATATTAGGATACTCACGTTTGACGTTCATATATACCACATCTGCAGTAGGATGATCCTTACGCGTCATCAGGAAGTCCTTGATGACTTGTCTTTGTCTACTGTATTTTAATGCCATTATTGTCTCCTTAAAAATAGTAATGATTACTATTTCTAAAGCTAATATAACAGAATCGTTTGAACATGTCAACTTTCTTTTTCCGAGTTTGCGAAGCGAATCTCGTAATTGAGCGAAGCTCAATTTTTTATACTTTTTTAATAAGTTTATCGGATATGTTTTATTTATATCGCGTAAAAGTGTGGTATATTAAATATAAAAATTAAGCGCTGCTCAATTATGAGCTTCGCTTTGCGGACTCGAAAATACGGAGCAGAAGGGAGAATGTTAAGTGAAATTCAGAACAAGGCTTCTGGTCACATCGATTACAATCGTACTAGTGCCGCTTTTACTGACAAGCATTGCATTTCTTGTAGTGGGAAGCCATGTGGAAGATGCGGAGAATGAGTTTGGTCTTTTAGATAAGAATAACCTTTCTTTTTCCTATACAATAGAAAATTACAGCCATGTAACAGAAGCGATTTTAGAGCGGGTAAGGGAGCAGATTGCAAGTGATTCGGCGAAGCTGGAAGATAAAGCATATCTGGATGAGGTCGGAGGAGAGCTGAACAGTAAATTCTCTTATATTATTGTAAGAAAAGGACAAGACCTTTATTATGCCGGAAATGAAAAGGCGGCAAAGAGAATTTTCGCCATGCTTCCGGAGTACGGAAATGAAATGCCGGATTCAGAGGCCGGATTATATTATAATGATATGAAAAAGCTCGTCAAGCAGATTGATTTTCAGTTTACGGATGGCAGCAACGGAAGCTTCTTTACCGTAACAAGTGTACATTCGCTTATTTCCAGAAACGCATTGAAGAATATGATCCTTGCATTTATTCTTGTGTTGTGTCTGACAAGTGTTCTTTTGACGCAGGGGATTCAAAAAGGTATTTTCACACCAATCAATCAGCTGAACATAGCCATGCAGAATATAGCGGAAGGCAATCTGGAATATATGCTGACGACGGACGAGAAAGGTGAGATCGGAGAACTTTACCGTAACTATGAGGATATGCGTCTCAGGCTAAAAGAATCCTTGGATGAGAAGTTTGAACACGAGCAGAAGAATAAAGAGCTGGTCAGCAATATTTCACATGACTTGAAAACACCTATTACATCGATCAAGGGATATGTGGAAGGTATTATGGACGGCGTCGCAGACACCCCGGAAAAGATGAACAAATATATCAGGACTATCTACGACAAGGCAAATGATATGGATCGGCTGATTAATGAGCTGACTACTTATTCGGGAATAGATAATAACAGGATTCCTTATACATTCCGCCGCATCAATGTTGCCGACTATTTTGGCGATTGTGTGGAGGAAGTCGGGTTTGATCTTGAATCTAAGAACATTCAGTTGAACTACGAGGCATTGATTGAGCCATCTACTCAGATCATTGCCGATCCAGAGCAGCTTAAGCGTGTGATCAATAATATTATCAGCAATAGTGTAAAATATATGAATAAAGAAAAAGGTGTGATCGATATCCGCATTCTGGATGAAGTGGATGCCATACGTGTAGAGATTGAGGATAACGGCATGGGAATTGCGGCAAAAGACCTGCCCAATATTTTTGAGAGGTTTTACCGGACAGATGCTTCCCGTAATTCGTCCAAGGGCGGCAGTGGAATAGGGTTGTCCATTGTCAAGAAGATTGTAGAAGACCACGGCGGTTATATCTGGGCAACAAGTAAAGAGAACGAAGGAACATGTATGCACTTTGTAATCCGGAAATACCAGACGCCGACGGAGGAGTAGCGGAAATGATATAGCAGGCAGAAACATATAAGATATTAAGGGAAATAGAGAAAGGATGGAGCTTATGAGCAAAATACTGATTATAGAAGACGAAGAGGCAATCGCTGATTTGGAGAAAGATTATCTGGAGTTGAGCGATTTTGAGGTGACTATTGAAAATACTGGAGATAAAGGGTTGGAGACCGCCATGGCAGGCGACTTTGATCTGGTGATCTTAGACTTAATGCTGCCGGGCATAGACGGATTTGAGGTATGTAAAAAAATCCGTGAGGAAAAGAACATACCGATTATTATGGTATCTGCAAAGAAGGACGATATCGATAAGATCAGAGGGTTAGGATTGGGTGCCGACGACTATATGACAAAACCGTTCAGCCCGTCTGAGCTTGTGGCGAGAGTCAAGGCCCATATGGCACGTTACGACAGGCTGGTGGGCAGTAATCAGAAGCTGAATGATATTATCGAGATCAGAGGTCTTAAGATTGATAAGACGGCGCGAAGAGTCTATGTAGATGGCGAAGAAAGAGTTTTTACGACAAAAGAGTTTGATCTGTTGACTTTCCTAGCGGAGAACCCGAACCATGTGTATTCCAAAGAGGAATTGTTCCGTGAAATCTGGGACATGGATTCCATTGGAGATATTGCTACGGTTACCGTGCATATCAAGAAGATCCGCGAGAAGATTGAATTTGACACTGCCAAGCCGCAATATATTGAGACGATATGGGGTGTAGGATATCGATTTAAAATATAAAGGGTAGAAATAGACATGAACAGGGCAAGAATCCTTTATGAAGATAATGACATGATCGTGTGTCATAAGGCAGCAGGTATCGCGACGCAGACCGCAAGAGTCGGACAAGCTGATATGGTGAGTGAAGTTATCAATTATCTGACGCACGCAGGACAGGGTGGGAGCAAAGCGCAGGATAAGCATAGAATGCCGGTCAGTAATGGGCAGTCTCAGAAAGGTGATATACGATCACTGCCATATGTAGGAGTAGTCCACCGTCTCGACCAGCCAGTGGAAGGCGTTCTCGTGTTTGCCAAGAATAAACAGGCAGCCGCAGAGCTTGGCAGACAGATTACAGAGAACTGTATGGAGAAATACTACTATGCTATCGCCTGTGGGTACGAGTTTGAGAAGAGAGGACAACTGACTGACTATCTGTTAAAAGACGGTAGAACAAACACTTCCCGTATTGTGCCGCCAGAAGTTAAAGACGCTAAGAAAGCCGTGTTGGAGTATGAGATTGTGAAGGAGGCTTCTGCGCCGGAGTACGCTTGTGCGAAGATATTGACAGAATACACGGAGGAAGAAAGCGAGTCTCCACTCCGGATTGCACTTGTAAGAATCCGCCTTCATACGGGGAGACATCACCAGATCCGGGTTCAGATGAGCCATGCGGGTATGAGCCTTTTGGGAGACTATAAATATGCTGATGCCGGAACCGTGAAGCTATCAGAACAGATGAAGGTGAAAGAGATTGCATTGTGCGCTTATCGGCTATCTTTTAAGCATCCTAAGACCGGAGAAAAGATGCAGTTTCAAATTAAACCGGAAGGAAAAAGCTTCCAGAATTATATAGAGCTGTAGTCGCATAACGGGCTGTAAATGCCGCATAATAGAATATGGTATGAAAAGTAAGAAGCAGAGAATAAGTATTCCTGCTTCTTTTTTTGGCGGACTTGCGATAGAGATAATTTACAAATATGGAAAGGGAACTGCGTCAATATGGAGCGTAAAACGATCTGGAATCACAAACTGATAAAAATATGTTTTGTCTTTGCCGGAGTCTGGTTTTTCTTTCAATATTTGTTTGCATTAGTTGCACCGTTTATACTAGCATTTCTAATAATCACACTATGTTACCCTTTGCTCCAGCGTATGCAGAAGAAGATTCCTATCAAGAAAAAATTTCTGGCGATGGGAATTATTCTGCCGGTCATATTACTCATGATAGGAATCTTATGGGCAATCATGATATTGGGTGGCAGACAGTTGGAGGGATTACCTGCATTCTGCACACAGGTGGGAGAACAGTTTCAACTTTTCTTTCATCAATGCTGCTGTGGACTGGATGGGAAGTTTGGCTGGAATGGACAGCAGATTGAGAGTTTCGTTGTAGAGCGGGTGACGGTCATTATGGAGAATGTTCAAGTACAGGTGGTGCCGAGAATCTTATCGTCGTCTTATAGTTGTTTTAAGGGAATTTTCTCAGCAATTGGGTTTCTTGCCATCACATGTATCGCGGCTTTTTTATTGGAAAAAGAGTATGCGGGTATCGTAACGGGACTTAAAGAATCGGAAGAACTGGGTCTGGTCTGGTCGGTGGTGGAAGGAGTGTTATCATATATTATTACTTTCATCAAAGCGCAGGGTGTGATTCTTCTGATCATTAGTGTGATGTGCAGCGTTACTTTAAGCGTGGCAGGTGTAGCCGGTGGGATATTGTTTGGGATTCTGGCGGGGGTTCTGGATGTGCTTCCGTTTATCGGAACGGGTATTGTACTGGTGCCGTTATCTGTATGGCAGCTGCTTAATGGGGAATATGTTCGGATGACCGTGTGTCTGATCTTGTATGGAGTCTGTATTGTAACGAGGGAGCTGCTAGAACCGAAGCTGATTGGCAGAAGAATCGGGGTAGCGCCTGTCTGCATGCTGTTAGCGGTCTATGCGGGGGTAAGACTGTTTGGTGTCGGCGGAATTATCAAAGGACCATTAGCGCTTATCGTAATCGTGGAAATTTTAAAGGTTATAAAAACCGGGGACAGCAAGGGAAAACAGACAGAGTTTGACGAAAGAGGGTCCTTCGATTATGATTAAAAGAGAAATTAGAATAGGAACAAAATGAAGTGGACGAACAAGTATTAAATAAGGGAAAATTGAGTCGGTCCATCGTCATGATATATTTTCTTGTGATGACGGTTGTATATCCTTTTTACGCGCCGGGAGGATACATGCATATCGGAGAGGTGAAGTATGAGTTTTTCCGGACTGCCGGTCTGATTATGGCGGTGGCAGTTACTGTGGTTACTCTTATATCGCTTGCTTCGCACAGGGACAAAGAATGGTTCATAAGAAGCTGCGGGCAGATGTCAGTTACAGATTGGTTTGCTTACGGTTATCTGGTGGCAGTGATGTTGTCATATCTATTTTCTGCTTACAAGGAGGACGCGCTGTGGGGAGTTGACGGCTGGTATATGGGCGTCATGACTCAGATTATATTTGTGCTGGTCTATTTTGTTTTTTCCCGCTATTTTCACTGTGATTTAAGGTGGCTGGGCATATGGATGCTATCGACAGCGGGTGTTTTTATGCTGGGGGTCTGTAATCGGTATTCAATTTATCCGATTGCAATGGAGGGGCAGACGGAAGTCTTTATATCAACCCTCGGAAATATTAATTGGTTTTGCGGATATTGGTCCGTGACAGCGGCTATTGGTATCGTGTTATATTGGTGCAGTGATAAGAGGACAGTCCGGGTTTTAGCGGGAATATACAGTGTCATTGCAACGATTACAGGAGTTACGCAGGGGAGTAGCAGCGTCTATCTCGTTTTTATTGTGATTTTTCTGGCGCTGTTTATCTTGTCGCTTAACAGTAATGAGAAGTTGTATCGTTTTCTGGAGCTGTGTATGATGTTTGCCGTAAGCTGTCAGATAGCCAGATTTATGCAATATCTGCCGGGGTTGGAATATAACTATATGTGGCATGACGAATCTGGGAAACTGGTTGTCGCTATGGTGTTAATAGCCAGCAATACTACGATATGGGCGTTTTTAGTTTTGCTTGTGTGTTATGTGTTGTTCCGGATTTTGGACCGGTATGGTCTTTTTCATATAGAAAGACACAAGTGGCTGTGGGGGATTATGACAGCGGCGGTGACCATGGTCGTTGTTGTTGCAGTAATCTATCTGCTGATTGACAACGAAATTTTATGCTTTCGGGATGTACCGGGAACAATGGAGTATGACAGCTATCTGGAACCGTTTTTCGATGAGGATTGGGGAAACGGCAGGGGCGCCACATGGAATTGTGGGATAGGTGCGTACGGGAGGCTTGATGTTTTACATAAAATCGTGGGAGTCGGACCGGATTGTTTTGCCGACTATGTATATAGTGTGCCTGAATTAGCAGATAGATTGGCAGCGAATTTTGGAAATCTCAGACTGACCAATGCACACAGTGAGCAGATTACGCTTTTAGTGAATGTAGGTGTGTTGGGATGGGTGTGCTATATGGGAATTTTTGTGAGTGCATTTGTACGATATATGAAAAGAGCCGGCAGGCAGCAGGTTTTATATCTGTGCTCCATAGGCATACTAGCATACACCGTTCATAATATGGTCAGTTTTCAGCAAGTGTTGAGCACACCTTTTGTTTTTATTTTATTGGGAATAGGAGAAAGATTTTATCGATGCACTACAGACGAAAAACGCTTGCACAGGCAATAGAATATTTAGTCGCGGCAATGACGGTAATCTTATGCATCGTAGTGCCCCTATATGCGAAGGAAGGATATAATCAGATAGGGAATGCCAAGTTTGAAGCATATAAGGCTGTTATGATGACGGGATGTACGGGACTGCTTATTGTGATAGCGGCATATATTATCTGGGGAGTGGGAGAGCATAAGAAAATGCACATGTCTGCTACTGATCTGTGCGTGGCAGCTTACTTAATGTTGATGGAAGCTTCTGTAATTTCCGGGGGATTTTATAAGGATGCATTGTGGGGATGCTATGGCTGGAATATGGGTTTGATGTCTCAGCTTAGTTTTGTATTGCTCTATTTTTTCCTTTCCAGATTCGGCAGATATCATCGAATGATGCTTACAGTGTTGTGTGCGACAGCAGCTATCGTCTATGTGATAGGAATTCTGCATCGAATGTTGATTGATCCGATCGGGTTCTATGACGGGTTAAACTATGTTCAGAAAGCGCAGTTTCTGTCCACGCTTGGGCAGGCATCATGGTATGGAAGCTTTCTGGCAGTGACGTTGCCTGTAGGTATAGGGGTGTTTTTGTATTCACATAAAGGTGTCTGGAGAGTGCCAAGCGGTATTTTGATGATGCTGGGATTTTGCACGCTGGTGACACAGAACAGTGACAGTGCCTATTTTGCGCTGGCAGGAGCATTGCTTATTTTCTTCATGCTGTCGGCTGGGGAAAGAGAGACGATGTGCCGATTTACGGGAGCGCTTACTCTGTTTTTTGCGGCTGGAAAGATTATGTATTTTGTCATGCAGATCAATCCGAATCCAGAGTTGAATCCGGATTTTGTGACGAATATTATGTGGACTTCGGGTGTGACATGGGTTTTGTTTGCGGTTTGTCTGGCGGTTACGATCATGTTGTATGCTATGGGCGATTACTCTGTCTTATCAAATTTGCGAAGCGGATCTTCCAAGAAAAATACATGGGCGTATCCGGCTGCCTTGATGCGTAAAATGCAGAAGATTGTACCGATGGCAGTTATTGTGATTATTGTCGGAATCGTTCTTATGATATGTATGCAGACATGGGGTATGCTGCCGGCAAAATTAGCTGACAGACTGTCGGGTATTTCATATTTTAACTGGAATGATGAATGGGGGAACGGCAGAGGAAAGATATGGCGCTTCAGCGCTAAAATATTTTCAGAGGGAAGCTTAGGGCATAAGCTGTTCGGTGTAGGGCCGGATTGTTTTAACAGCTATGTGAATGCTTATTACGGTGAGGAGGAAGCACTGCTGTGGGGAGAGAAGTTATTGACAAATGCCCACAATGAATGGCTGAATATTCTGATTAATGCTGGTATTTTGGGAGGAGCAGCTTATATAGGAATCTATGTGACGGCAATCAGAAGATTTATGCAGAACCATCGGCAGAATATTCTTCTTGCGGGAATGGCGGCGGCATGTATGTCTTATATGTGTTACAATTTTTTCTGTTATCAGCAAGTACTTTGCACACCTTTTATATTTATCTTGATGGGAATGGGAGAGTATATTGTAAGACAGACGGATAAGAGGAGGTATAAAGATGGGAATGATTGAAGAGAAGAAAGAGCTTCTAAAACATTTCAGGCTGGAAGGTGAGGTTATATCTGTGAAGCCCCACGGCAGCGGGCACATTAACCATACGTTTCTTGTGACGACAGATGGGGAGTGGAAGTATATTTTACAGAAGATCAATACAGATATTTTCCATAATACAGATGATTTGATGGAGAATATTGTGAATGTGACAGCCTATTTGCGGGAGAGAATTATACAGGCAGGCGGTGATCCCAAACGGGAGACTATGACGGTTATTCCGACGACGGATGGCAGATATTATTATATCGATGTAGACGGGAATCATTGGAGGGTCTATCTGCTGATAGAAAATATTGTTTCTTTAGATCAGGCGGAAAACGCAGAAGAGTTCTATGCAAGTGGTCTTGCTTTTGGCAGGTTTCAGGCACAGCTCGCGGATTATCCCGCAGAGACACTACACGAGACGATTCCCGATTTCCATAATACACCTAAGCGGTATCAGGCTTTCGAGAAAGCAGTGGAGGAGGATGTCTGCCATAGGGCAGAGTCTGTGGCAGAGGAGATTGCTTTTATCAGGGAGCGGAAGGAAGAAATCTCGATTTTAACAGATCTGTTAAAGAAAGGTGAGCTGCCTTTGCGGATTACGCACAACGATACGAAGCTGAATAATATTCTGCTGGATGCCGACACCCATGAAGCAGTCTGTATCGTTGATCTGGATACGATTATGCCGGGATTGTGTGCTTATGATTTCGGAGATGCGATTCGTTTCGGTGCAAATACTGCGACAGAGGATGAACCGGATACAAGTAAAGTATCACTATCATTGGAATTGTATAAGGCGTATGCGCGGGGATTTCTGGAAGGCTGTGGCGTGCGGCTGACGGCAAAGGAAATCGAGACGCTGCCGCTGGGAGCCAAAACTATCACGCTGGAGCAGGGGATACGATTCCTCACAGATTATTTGCAGGGAGATACGTATTATCATACCGAGCGTGAGGGACAAAATCTGGATCGCTGCAGGACACAACTTGCACTTGTGGCGGATATAGAGAGAAAATGGGAGCAGATGCGGCTGTGAGAGGATATTTCATAAAAAAGTTCCGGCGTATTATGATTGTCATTGCCATGGCAGGAATCTGTCTGACAGCCTGCGGCAGCAGGGATGGAGAAGAAATGGTACAGATTGGACAGAAGCCTCTGAATGATGATATAGAGGCAAAAATCACACTGTCAGATATTACATGGGACGATTACAACAGCGGAAATGAATGGAAAACGTGTCTGCATTTTTCTTTCAGCGATGGTACGATAGTTGACAAAGAGCTGTCATACAATCCGAGCATGATTCAGAAAGTCGATTTTGCGGATATTACTGGAGATGGAATGGATGAAATTATTATTTATAGATATTTCGCGAATACGGCAACAGAATACACTTTAGTTAATTTTTTTCAGATAGAAGGAAATACTGTGACAGAGATATCACCGGAGTTAGAACTTGAGGAACTGGGGAATAATGTATGGAGTGTGATAGATGTAGATTTTTCAGAGGAAGAGTATAATATGCCTGTATTTACAATGGAGTCTTATGTGAAAGAGAATATGATAGTCACTACAGATAAAAGACTGTTAGTAGGATATCAGAATGACGGATGGCAGATAATAGAGAGATGAGAAAGGATAAACTGCATCAAAATTATCTGAAACGGAAAACTAATTGGACAGAGTTATTATCAGAACAATATAGTAACAACGAATAGAAACAATAAAAGCAATGTGGGACAATTTTATCAGCAGAAACAGGCAATAGATGAATCTGTTTCCGAAAGGACATGGCAGAATGCTAGTGTGCAGGATACTTACGAAGCCCTTAAAAGCAGGGTGTCAAATGAATATGTAAAAGAGCAGAACAACTTGGAAGATGTTACGGAAATGGATACAAACGCAGACGACAAGAAACTTACCGTATGGTACAAGGGCAAGACATTGGACGAATGGGCGTTGACATCACCAAAATATACAGATTCAGCAACGGGCATTTCATGGTATGTTATAGACGGCAAACAGCCATATATGACAGGTGAAGATGCTGAGAAGTTTAAGAAAATGTGCGAGGAAACGGGAGAGTTTCCGCTGAAAAAGTTTGCAGAAATGACAGGAACAATTCAGTACCTTGATGACAATACGACTGCTTACATAGGCGATAACGGTACTGCAATTAAATCAAAGGACGGAAAAGAATCATGGATAGATACATCTTCCCTATCCTATGATGCACTTATGAATATGTTCAAGAATCTGCCCCATGGCGGTAATTACTTTGACAGCTCATATTGGCAGAAGAATAATGCAAATAAATAATGGCTATGGTAATACAACTACAAATTGGAATTAGGCTTCAAGTATTCAAAGGAAAAAGAACACAAACACAAGCAATCCATTAAAGGAATTGTAAAATAATGCGCAACTGGTATTTGCTTTTTAGCGCTTACCAAATTCTTTATTCTTATTGCCACATACCTTATACTGACAATAAGGAGGGTGATTTTTATGAATATGAATATTATATCAAAATATTTACAGTTTTTGCGTAAAAGCAACAACTACACACAAGATGATTTAGCAA
>CAMXBD010000093.1 GCA_947179245.1 uncultured Lachnospiraceae bacterium
GCCTTATGATGTATACAACAGACAGGAAGCATATGAGAAAGTGCAGGGTGATCCTTATACTTTTCTCAGAATAGACAGACCAGAGACGCAGTTTTCGGCAGATTATGATATGTATGCGCCGGAAGTTTATGAGAAGGCGAGAGATATGCTGGATGATATGCTGAGGGATGGACTGTTCATAGAGGAGGAGAGGGATGCATACTATGTGTACGAACTGGTGATGGACGGCCGTTCCCAGATAGGGATCGGTGCCTGTGCCTCGGTGGAAGATTATGAGAAGCAGATTATCAAGAGACATGAGAATACGAGAGCGGATAAGGAGGCTGACCGTATCCGGCATGTGGATGTGTGCAGTGCACAGACCGGTCCCATTTTTTTGGCATATCGGAGGCGGGATGGGATAGAAGCACAGGTCCGTAAAGCAATGAGCAGAGTTCCCGTCTATGATTTTGCGGCGGACGACGGAATCATACATAGGATATGGGTGATCGATGATGCTGACGATGTAGAGCAGATTCGGAGGGAGTTTGAGCAGGTTGAGGCAATCTATATTGCGGACGGGCATCACAGGTGCGCTTCGGCGGTAAAGGTATCGCAGATGCGCAGAAAAGCTCATCCGGGATATTCAGAGAAAGAGCAATTCAACTATTTTCTCTCAGTACTGTTTCCTGACGATCAGTTGATGATCATGGATTATAACCGTGTGGTCAAATCTTTGAACGGATACTCTGAGGAAGAGTTCCTAGAGAAAGTCCGTCAGATATTTGATGTTTCCGTGGCTGGCAGGGAACCGTATAAGCCACAGCATAAAGGTGAGATCGGCATGTACCTTCGCGATACATGGTATTGCCTGAGAATCAGAGAGGAGCGGTATACCGGTGATGCAGTGTCAGATCTTGATGTGGCAATCTTACAGCAGGATCTGTTAGAACCAGTGTTAGGCATCTCAGATCCGAAGGTGGATGAACGGATCGATTTTGTGGGTGGTATCAGAGGACTTAATGAATTGACGGCACGTGTACATAGGGATGCTAAGGTGGCATTTGCAATGTATCCGACAGACATCCATGAATTGTTTGCCGTATCCGATGCAGGTAAACTCATGCCGCCGAAATCGACGTGGTTTGAGCCGAAACTGCGAAGTGGTCTTCTGGTCCATAAGATAGAGTCATAATGGAAAATCAAAGTAACCTAAGGAACATAAACCGTTGAGTGACAGAAGGGAGAAATTATGAATAAAAAATTATATAAGTTGATGAACTGGCCTGCAATAGAAGAAATCGTCTACTCTGAGTCAGATGACCCACATGCCATATTAGGAGCACATCCGGCGGGTTCTTCCGTGCTTGTGCAGACTTTCCAGCCCGGAGCTAAAAGTGTACGCTTACAGCTCGTTGAAGGAGATAAGAGCTATAAGATGGAAATGGCGGATGAGGAAGGTTTCTTTGCAACACTGCTTTCAGGCAAAAAGATTCCGGAGTATGAGTATATTGTAGAAGCACAGGACGGCACTTTAAAGAAGGTGAAGGATGCTTATAATTTTTCTCCGCAGATCACAAAAGAAGACACGGAGAAGTTTAATGCTGGAATCAATTATATGATTTATGAGAAATTAGGAGCGCATCCTATGAAAGTAGACGGTGTGGAAGGTGTTCTGTTTGCAGTGTGGGCACCCAATGCCCTGCGTGTCAGTGTAGTAGGAGACTTTAACGGCTGGGACGGCAGAATCAATCAGATGAGGAGACTCTGGGATTCCGGTATTTTTGAATTGTTTGTGCCGGATGTCAAAGCAGGAGAATGTTATAAGTTTGAGATTAAGGCTAAGGGCGGACTGACTTTTATGAAAGCCGATCCTTATGCATTCGGTCAGCAGTTACGACCAGACAGCGCATCTATTGTCAGGAACTTGGATGGTTTTAAGTGGGAAGATAATAAGTGGATGAAGAACCGTGCCAAGATTCAGGTGCAGGACGAGCCTGTCAATGTATACGAGCTTTATCTCGGTTCATTTGCAAAACCTGATGACGGCAGAGAATACTATAACTATAGGGAATTAGCGCCCAAGATAATAGAATATGTCAAGAAGATGGGATATACGCACATAGAGTTAATGCCGGTGATGGAGCACCCGTTAGATGCTTCATGGGGATATCAGGTGATCGGATATTATGCGCCTACATCGCGATATGGCAGCGCAGAAGATTTTATGCATTTTATGAATGAGATGCATAAGGCAGGAATCGGCGTGATTCTCGACTGGGTTCCGGCACATTTCCCGAGAGATACTTACGGATTGTCTGGCTTTGACGGTACCTGTCTGTACGAGCATCAGGATCCAAGACAGGGAAGCCACCCACACTGGGGGACATTAATTTATAACTACGGAAGACCGGAAGTACGCAATTATCTGATTGCCAATGCACTTTATTGGGTGGAGCAGTATCATGCCGATGGCATTCGTATCGATGCGGTCGCTTCGATGTTATATCTGGATTATGGCAAAAATGACGGAGAATGGGTTGCCAATATTTATGGCGGCAATGAGAATCTTGAAGCGGTAGAGTTCATGAAACATCTCAATTCAGTCATGAAGAAGCGTAACGAAGGAGTTCTCATGATTGCGGAAGAATCCACGGCATGGCCTAAGATTACCGGGGATTTGGATGATGATGGTCTGGGATTTGATCTGAAATGGAATATGGGATTTATGAATGATTATCTAAGCTATATTAAGACAGATCCTTATTTCCGTTCAGGCCGTCATAATGATCTGACTTTCAGCATGATCTATGCTTACAGTGAGAAATTTATGCTGGTATTCTCCCACGATGAGGTGGTGCATGGTAAGGCTACGCTTCTTGGCAAGATGCCGGGGACAAGGAAAGAGCAGTTCGCAAATATGCGGCTGACTTACGCTTATCATATGACGCATCCGGGGAAAAAACTAATCTTTATGGGACAGGATATCGGAGAATATGACGAGTTCAATGAAGAAAGAGCAGTGGAATGGGAGCTGCTCGATAATGAGGACCATGCGAAGTTAAATCAGATGATGGCGGATATGAATAAGCTTTATACGTCGAAACCGGCACTGTATGCGAAGGATACTTCATGGGAAGGCTTTGAGTGGATTAACTGCATCACACCTAATGCATGTATGCTGTCTTACCTGCGCAAGGCAGATAAGCAGGAGGAAACGCTTGTCGTTGTAGCTAATTTTGCCAATGTAAAGCAGGATTTCCGTGTGGGTGTGCCTTATGAGGGTAAATATAAGGAAATACTAAACACCGATGCAAAGATTTACGGAGGCAGTGGCATGGTGAATAAGAAAGTCTGTGATTCGGTTGAAACAGAATGGGATGGAAAGCCTTATGCGATTGACATGGTGAGCGCACCGCTCTCTGTCAGTATCTTCTCCTACACGCCTTATACTGCAGAGGAGAAAGCCGAGATTGAAAGGGCGCGTGCCGAGAAGATCCGCAAAGAAAAAGAAGCTGAGGAGCGCAGGATAGCCAAAGAGGAGGCAGATGCGATCGGCAGGGAGGCGGAAGAAGCTAAGAGATTGGCAAAGATCGCAGCAGCGGAAGCGAAGCAGAAAGCGAAAGAAGCGGAGCAAATGATCAAAAAAGCGAAAGAGGCGGCGGATAAACTGGAAAAAATCACGCAGGAGCAGGAGAAGCGGCAGAACAAGGACAAGACAACACAAAAATGAGGTGAGTGATGGGATTGGAGCAGATTGCAACAGAGGAAGTTGATATGGGATTGATACAGACCTATCTTCAGCAGCTGCCGGATAAGGCTCTGCGGTTTGGGGTACGGGTATTACTCGCGTTAATCTTCTTTCTGATTGGTGCGCAGATCATTAAGCTGGTGAGAAAGATTGTCCGCCGTTCCCTGAAAAGAGGAAATGCAGACGTAGGTGTTATGCAGTTTCTGGATTCCTTTATCAAGGCAGTGATGTATGTGCTGCTGTTATTTATGATTGCTTCGGGATTCGGGCTGGATGCCGCCAGTGTGGTGGCTCTGCTGGGTTCTGCAGGTGTGGCGATCGGTCTGGCAGTACAGGGAAGTCTCTCCAATTTCGCGGGCGGTGTGCTGATTCTGCTTCTAAAGCCTTTTCGGGTGGATGATTATATTAAGGTGGATAATGACGGGCATGAGGGTACTGTCAAGGAGATTCAGCTGTTTTATACGAAGCTTGCAACTCCGGACAATCATGTCGTTATTATTCCTAATGGTTCTCTGGCAAATTCAAGCATTTTGAACATGAGTGCGCTGGGAGAACGCAGAATGGATATTATTGTCGGAATATCTTACGATGCAGATATCCGCACGGCAAAAGAAGTGCTTTTGAAGGTTCTGGAGCAAGACGAAGCAGTTTTAAAGGATAAAGACTATAGAGTCTTTGTACAGGAACTGGCTGACAGTGGCGTGAATCTGAATGTACGCTGTTGGGCGGTCAATGAGCAGTATTGGGAATGTAAATGGCGTATTACTGAGCAGATTAAATATGCGTTGGATGACGCGGGAATATCGATACCTTATCCGCAGATGGATGTTCACATAGACCGGAATGCTGATACATCTCTTACCGGACATTAAGGCATATATTATAGAAGGAGTATTGAAGCTCACATGATTTTGTATCTTACGGTGGCGGTAGGAACAGTGCTGCTTGCCGGCATGGTAGACAACCATCCGAATGTACAACCTTATAAGATTACGAGACAGCAGATGTGCAACAGAATCTGTTTATTGGCTGTTTTTCTCATTCTTTTTGCACTGTCAGCATGTAGATTGAATGTGGGAAATGACTATGCAAAATATGTGGAATTCATGCACCTTGTGAACTGCGATGCATATGTGCCGACGGAAGCAGGGTTTAACCTGCTTGTCAAAATAATATACGGAATATCAGGTTTTGAAAATTTTCTGCTTGTATTCGCAGTCTATGCATTTGCAACGATTTTGCTGTTTTTAGTTGCAATCTACGAGCAGAGCGACGAGTTTCCCATGACATATTTTTTGTTTATGTCGTTAGGATATTATTTTCAGACGTTCAGCACGGTACGTTATTACCTTGCATTGGCGATTGCCCTGTATTCCATGAAGTTTGTTATACGAAAACAGTGGGGCAGATTTATCATGCTGGTGATTCTTGGCTCATTTTTCCACAAGTCACTGCTTGTAGTTATTCCGCTGTATTTTATGGCGTCTGTTGCATGGAAAAAGTGGCATCTTGTATTGATGGCGCCGCTTTGTGCAACTTTTTTACTCTTTCAGGATTTTTATCTGAAAGTGGTTGTACTTCTGTACCCCAGCTATGAAGATACGGAATATCTTGAAGGCGGCACAAGTTATATCAATATCCTGCGCTGTCTGGCGGTACTCGTTTTATCATTGATCTATTACAAGAAGGCTGTACGGGGAAACAGAAGGATGCAGTTTTATTTTTATCTGAATCTGGGAGCGCTTGTGCTCTATGTATTCTGTTCTTTTCTACCGATTATTTCCCGTATCGGATATTATTTGACGATCAGTCATATTTTATTTTTGCCGGTATTGGTCAGAGAGACTGAAAATATAAAATTGCGGAAATTTTTGCGGGCGGGTATGATTGCGGCGGCAATACTGTATTTTACACTTTTTATGAGCAGGGCGTATGACGACGGACTGAGGATTCTTCCTTACCAGAGCTTTTTCTTTCATGATATGGTGGATATCTTGTCAGATGTAAATTAGTGAGAAGGGTATGAGTTGTAACATGAAACTATCGATTATTGTTCCGGTTTATAATATGGCGGCGGACGGGAAGCTGGAGTACTGTCTGGAATCGCTCGTACATCAGACGATTAAGGATTATGAGATTATAGCGGTGGATGATTGTTCTACGGATTCATCAATGGAGATTTTGACTGTTTATGAACAGAAGTACCCAGACATATTTCATGCAGTTCATTCTGAGATAAACAGGAAGCAGGGTGGTGCGAAAAATATAGGAATGGAACGCGCTAAAGGGGAATGGATCGGATTTATCGACAGCGACGACTGGGTGACACCAGACTACTATGAGAGACTGATCCGCAAAGGGGAAGAGACCGGTGCAGATATGGTAGGCTGTGATTATCATATGACGGATAAACACAGCATGGAAATCGGGCAGATCGTGCACAATAACCGCAGGGAGCAGACCGGTGAATTGAATGAGGAAAAGTACAGATCACTTTTGCTTGACGGAGGCAGTCTTGTGGTGAAAGTGTACCGCAGGGAGATTGTGATTGACCATCCTAGTCGATTTCCGGAAGGCATCTTTTATGAGGATAATGCAATCGGTAATTCATGGATGTTACGGGCAAAGCACTTTGAATATATAGAAGAACCGCTGTATTATTATTACCAGCATGATGTGTCAACCGTTCATACGATTAGTGAAAAACGATGTCTTGACCGTATGAAAGCGGGAAGAATTATGTTGGAGGAAGCTGAAAAGTACGGCTATTTTGAGAATTACCGGGCAGAACTGGAATTCAATTTCGCTGTTCTGTTCTATGTCAATACGCTTTTTACTTATATGCAGGGCGTGAGACCGGTCAGATATGGTTTTGTAAAAAAGCTCGGTGAAGAAATGATACAGAAATTCCCAAAGTTTCAGGAAAACCCCTATTATTGTGAGCGGATACACGAAGAGGAAAAGAAACTGGTCAGGATGCAGATACACTCTACATTATGGTTCATTGCATATTATAAGCTGCTGTGGGCGTACCGGAATTTCAGGAAAAGAAGAAAGTAGGAATTAGTGTATGAAAGAACGAATCTATGTATGCCACACATATTATCACGCATATATAGCCTGCCTGAAAGAACTTTTTCTTCCGAAGGAGAAGCAGGGGCGGGCAACTTTAGTACTTAGTACGATGTCTAATGATTTCGGCAATCTGAAAGAGCGTGCGAAGAGCAGCGGAATATTTGAAGAGGTATATATGTTCGAGGAGAAGTCCGCTGAATCTTTTCCTGAACTTGAGAAATATCATAAAGACAGAGGAAATATTGTTATCAACATGCTTGCCCGTATCAAGTATACGAAGCTGCTCGGAAAACTTCAGGAGCCGTACGTTCCGGTGGATTTTAAAGAGTATAAGGATATTTATGTTTTCTGTGATTCAGATCCGATTGGGTATTATTTAAGTTATAAGAAGATATATTATCATGCAGTCGAAGACGGTTTAAACTGTCTTGAGACGTACGATACGGCGAGATACGACAACAGAGGGCATTTTGGATTTAAGGCGTGGATGGCGGCGCATAATCTGATTTTTATTCAGAACGGCTATGCCAAATACTGCCTTGATATGGAAATTAATGATAAAAGCATTCTTCCTTATCCGATTGATAAGCATATCGAACAGCCGCGGGCGGAGCTGACGGCACATCTGTCCGAGGCAGATAAAGATATTTTAGTTCATATGTTTATTGAGAAAATGGATGAACTACAGCGGAAAATAAAGGCTGGGGCACAGGAGAAGGTATTGGTGCTTTCTGAGCCGTTATGCGATCTGGATACAAGAAAAAGGATCTTTACGGATATCATAAACGAATACGGAGAAATAGACGGGCATAAGGCACAGATACTAATCAAACCACATCCGAGAGATGTACTGGATTATACAAAGGTTTTCCCCGAGCATATTGTAGTAAACGGAATGTTTCCGATGGAAATCATGAATTTTATTTCCGGTTTACGGTTTAAGAGGGTCGTATCGGTATTTACGGTGCCGAACGCCATACAATTTGCGGATGAGATCGTTTATCTTGGAGAAGACTTTATGGATAAGTACGAAGAACCTGCCCTGCACAGACAAAATGAGCAGATATAGTGACGTCAAATCATGAGGAATGGTGTTTTCTATAATATTCTGTAATCTATCTGCAATTTCTGCTTGCAAAATTGACGCTAAGCAAGTATAATAACTTTTGTTGCAGGAATATGCTGGAATAGCGCAGTCGGTAGCGCAACTGATTCGTAATCAGTAGGTCGAGGGTTCGAGTCCCTTTTCCAGCTTATCTGATAAGACAGCACCGTGTATATGCATGTGTGCTGTTTTTTTCTTATTAATATGCAGAAGTACAGAATATTGTATCGAATAGGAGATCAACATGAAATTCGTCTGTCTTGCAGGTGCAGAAGCGCAGAAAGAAACATTGGCAAGTGAATATAAAACGGCTGAACGGATGGGAGAAGTGAGAGTGGGAGAAGTCCATTTGTTTTACCGTTATTTTATCAGAATCAAATATGTCTCCTATGGAGAAATTACGAAAGCCTACTTGCGTGAAGAGAGCGGGGAGAGCGGAGAGTTTCTTCTGAAAGAACATTATCTGATGCTTAAGATGCGGGACGGAGTCTTGCATAAATTGAGGATGGAGCGCGTAGAATATGCAAGAGAAGCATTGCATTTTTTAGAAAAAAAATATCCGCATATCTCGGTCGGATTTGACCGTCTCAGTCAGTCAAAATAAAAACCTAAAATAAGACATACAATACCTTGACAGCATTTTTTTCGGTGATACAATATATAGTATACGTCGCCGGAGAACGATGTACCAGATATAGTGTTTGAGAGAAGGGAACAGTGGGTGTTGCAGTATGAAGATCATTAAGAGAAGCGGTGCAGAAGTAACTTTTGACTTGGAAAAGATCGTGGCAGCAATCTGTAAGGCAAACAACAGTGTCAAAGAAGAGGACAAATTAACGGATGAAGAAATTGATGAGATTGCTGAGGTCGTAGCGAGAAATTGTGAAGAGATGAGGCGGTCACCGGGTGTGGAAGAGATTCAGGATATGGTAGAGAACCAGTTGATGAAGTACCGCGCGTATACGATGGCAAGAAACTACATCACTTATCGTTATAAAAGAGCAATTGTCAGAAAATCCAACTCGACGGATGAGCAGATATTAAGTCTGCTTGAATGTAACAATGAAGAAGTAAAACAGGAGAATTCAAATAAGAATCCTACGGTCAACAGTGTACAGCGTGATTATATGGCGGGTGAAGTCAGCAAGGATATCACCAAGCGTTTCCTGCTGCCGCCGGATATTGTAGATGCGCATGAGCAGGGAATTTTACATTTTCACGATGCGGACTATTTTGCGCAGCATATGCATAACTGCTGCCTTGTTAATCTGGAAGATATGCTGCAGAACGGTACGGTAGTTAGTGAGACAATGATTGATACGCCGAAGAGTTTTTCGACGGCATGTAATGTTGCTACGCAGTGCATTGCACAGATTGCAAGCTGCCAGTACGGCGGGCAGAGTATATCGTTGTCTCATCTTGCGCCTTTTGTTCAGGTAAGCAGAGAGAAGTTCCGGAGAGAGATCAGAAAAGAACTGGAAGAAAGTGGTCTTACTGCGAGCGAAAAGCAAGTGAACCAGATTACTGAGAGCAGGGTACGGGAGGAGATCAAGCGGGGCGTTCAGATGATTCAGTATCAGGTGATTACGCTGATGACTACCAACGGACAGGCGCCTTTTATTACGGTTTTCATGTATATCGATGAAGTACCGGAAGGACAACTTCGGGATGATCTTGCAATGATCATTGAGGAGATGCTCAACCAGCGGATCAAGGGCGTTAAGAACGAGAAAGGCGTCTATATTACACCGGCGTTCCCTAAGTTGATTTATGTCTTGGAGGAAGATAATGTTCGTGAAGGCAGCAAGTACTGGTATCTGACGAAACTCGCGGCGGAGTGTACTGCGAAACGCATGGTGCCGGATTATATATCTAAAAAGATTATGAAGAAATTAAAAGACGGGAACTGTTATACATGTATGGGATGCCGTTCCTTTCTGACGGTATATCACGATGAGGATGATAAACCAAAATTTTACGGAAGATTTAATCAGGGCGTTGTAACCTTGAATCTGGTAGACGTGGCATGTTCCTCCGGCAAAGATATGAGTAAATTCTGGGAGATCATGGATGAGCGGCTGGATATGTGCAGGAGAGCGCTTATGTGCCGTCATAACAGATTAAAGGGTACTCCTTCGGATGTAGCGCCGGTGTTATGGCAGAACGGTGCGTTGGCAAGGCTTAAGAAGGGCGAGAAAATCGATAAACTTCTCTATAACGGCTATTCTACGATTTCACTCGGATATGCCGGACTGTGCGAGTGTACCAGATATATGACGGGGAAGAGTCATACGGATCCGGAAGGGACACCCTTTGCATTAAAAGTTATGCAGTACCTTAATAATGCATGTAAAGAGTGGAGAGAGGAAACAAATATAGATTTTAGTCTGTACGGCACGCCTCTTGAATCCACAACATATAAATTTGCGAAATGCTTACAGAAACGCTTTGGAGTGATCGAGGGCGTGACGGACAAGAACTATATTACGAACAGCTATCATGTGCATGTGACAGAAGAAATCAACGCATTTGAGAAATTGAAGTTTGAAGCACAGTTTCAGGAATTGTCACCGGGCGGTGCGATCAGCTACGTGGAAGTGCCAAACATGGAGAATAATCTGGACGCGGTGTTGGCTGTGATGCAGTACATCTATGAGAATATCATGTACGCGGAGCTGAATACTAAGAGTGATTACTGCCAGCAATGTGACTATCATGGAGAGATTCAGATTGTTTCAGACAAGGATAGCAAACTGATCTGGCAATGTCCCAACTGTGGTAACACAGATCAGGATAGGATGAATGTTGCAAGACGTACCTGCGGATACATTGGTACTCAGTTCTGGAATCAGGGGCGTACGCAGGAGATTAAGGAGAGGGTACTTCATCTCTAGAAATGAGGCATCATAGATATGAATTATTCTGAGATAAGAAATTGTGATATTGCCAATGGTCCCGGTGTAAGAGTGACCCTTTTTGTAAGTGGGTGCACACATCACTGTGAAGGGTGTTTTAATGAGATGACATGGGATTTTGCCTATGGGGAGCTTTTCGATGAGAGCGCTCGGGAAAAGATACTGTCATATCTGGAACCGGATTATATTGCAGGACTGACGCTGCTTGGCGGAGAACCGCTTGAATATGTGAACTGGCAGGCATTACTGCCGCTTGTAAGAACGGTAAAAGAGCAGTATCCGGAGAAAAATATCTGGTGCTACACAGGATATCGTTTTGAGGAAGATATTTTAGATAAATTTTGTGCAAAATGGAATGATATGAGAGATTTTTTATCCTATATTGATGTGCTTGTAGATGGAGAATTTATTATGGAACAAAAAGACATCAGTCTGCAGTTTAGAGGTTCGACAAACCAGCGCATTATTCTCGTACAGGAATCTATGCTTACAGGAAATACTGTATTGTGGACGGGAAAATAGAGAACAAACAAGATATGGGAGTGCCGCATAGTAACTGTGCTTGGGTTATTATGCGGCACTCTTTTGTTATGCGCAAAGAGATTGACTATTAAAGTCAATCCGGCTGATGTTGCTGTAGAATTCAGGGCAATTAATATTTTTTGCGGTAATGATGCTCCATACTTTGTATCAGTTTGTAGAACGCCATGGCAATGGCGCACAGAATGATAATGGAAGTGATTACCATATTAAGCTGGAATACCTGAGAGCCATAGATGATCAGATATCCAAGCCCGCGTCTGGCTGCCAGAAATTCGCCGATGATAACACCTACCAGCGACAGACCTATATTGACTTTCATATTACTGAGAATCAGCGGGACAGAGCTGGGTAAAATTACTTTGATGAAGGCATCTTTACGATTACCGCCCAGCGTATAGATCAGCTTTAACATTTCTGCATCTGCCTGACAGAATCCGGTATACAGGTTGATGACGGAGCCGAAGATAGCGACAGAAATACCTGCAACGATAATGGTGGTCGTTCCGGTGCCGAGCCATACAATTAAAAGTGGTGCAAGCGCTGACTTTGGCAGGGAATTTAATATGACGAGGTATGGTTCTAAAACCTCGGCGAGACCGCTCACATACCATAGGAGCGTTGCGGCAAGCAGACTGAGCAGCGTAACTAACAGAAAACTGACTATTGTTTCAAGCAGGGTGATACCTGTGTGTGTAAAGAAGGAGTGATCCAGAAGCATCTGATACAGGTAGGTCACGATGCTCCATGGACTGCTGAAAAAGAATACATCGATCCACTCACGTCTTGCGGCGAGTTCCCATAAACCTAAAAATACAGTGATCAGAAGAAATCTGGATAAGCTGACAATATGGTGATGCCGCCTGTGAGCCTTTAGGAATAGAGCCTGATTTGCAGACGGATGATCATGGTGGGGATTGTCAGACTGGTTGAATAACTGACTGTTCATTCGTCAACACCTCCCAAAGATTGTTGAAATAGAGTTGATATTCCGGAGTGTTTCTTATTACCATGGGATCATGGCGGTCAAGATCAAACCGGATTGGCATTTCACATTTAATGCTGGCGGGTCTCTTGGACAGGACGAGGACACGGTCTGCCAGAGTGATCGCTTCGGCAAGATCATGGGTGATCAGGATTGCGGTCATATCCGTTTTGCGAATAATCTGGGCAATATCTGCGGAAACATTCAGTCTTGTCTGGGAATCCAGTGCGGAAAAGGGTTCGTCAAGAAGAAGCAGATCAGGATGGATCGCCATGGTGCGTATGAGGGCTGCGCGCTGCCGCATACCGCCGGATAGTTCAGAAGGTTTTTTATCCTTAAAGGCATAAAGATCATAGTCTTTAAGCAGCTTCAGGATGTAATCGCGGTTTGCACATGTAAGATTATGATTGAGTTCCAAGCCGAGAATAACGTTTTGATAAATAGTCCGCCATTCAAACAGGTGGTCGTGCTGAAGCATATAGCCGATTTTGACAGTATTGTCATGGTCACAGCAGGCAAGTGATCTGCCTTGATAGAACAAGGTGCCTTCTTCGGGTGCAAGCAGACCGGCTATGATGGAGAGAAGGGTGGATTTACCGCATCCGCTTGGTCCCACGATTGCCAGAAATTCTCCTGTGGATACTTCAAAAGATATATTTGACAGTGCAGGAGTTTCCCCTTTTAAATTATGATAGGAATAGGAGATATCCTGTAATGATAATAATGACTGCATAGAATAACAACTCCTTATGGTTATACGATATTCTATGAAT
>CAMXBD010000094.1 GCA_947179245.1 uncultured Lachnospiraceae bacterium
CTTCTAAGGCACCTAAGTTCAAAGCCGGCAAGGCATTGAAGGACATGCTTAACGCATAGTTTTAATGATGAAGAGTGATAAAAGCCTGTATGCATTGCATATGGGCTTTTATTTTCGAGTTTGCGGAGTAAAGGAGAATAAATTATGAGATTAGATAAGTATTTGAAAGTATCACGTTTGATCAAACGCCGCACCGTGGCGAATGAGGCATGTGATGCAGGCAGGGTGCTCATCAACGATAAGCCGGCAAAGGCTTCAGCGAATGTCAAGGTGGGAGACGTTATTGCGATCCAGTTCGGAAATAAAGAGGTTAAGGTAGAAGTTCTGGATGTTCAGGAGACTGTACGCAAGGAGGAAGCAAAAGAATTATTCCGATATCTGACATAAATATAAAAGATAGTAATATTTGAGGAAAATCCAGCATACATTTAACAAGTAGCAAAACTGCTTGGCATATGTGTCCACAGTTTTGGGGAGGTATGTATGGAAGATTTGAATCATGTAAATAAGAGACCTCACAAGCTGATGCTTACCGATAGAAGGACATGTACCATAAACGGTGTCAATGATGTATTATCTTTTGATGTCAACGAGATTTTGTTGGAAACCGAACAGGGCATGTTGATGATCAAAGGCAGCGAGCTGCATGTCAGCAGGCTGTCTTTGGATAAAGGAGAAGTGGATGTAGACGGACGGATTGATAGTTTTACTTATTCGGAAAATTCAGGATACGGTGCGAAAGGCGAGTCGCTGATAGCCAGATTGTTCAAGTAACTCTTGGGGGAATAGCAGGATATGAGTCAGGGCATTGTACAGGAAATCACTTTTTTTCTACATTCCGTTCTTATGGGTTTGATCATCACGTTTGCCTATGACTGGATACTGATTTTCAGGAGGTTATTCAGACACGGCAAATTCTGGGTATCAGTGGAGGACTTTATATACTGGTTTATATGTGGAGTCAGTGTGTTCTATATGCTGTACAAAGAGAATAACGGTGTTTTGAGATGGTTTGCCGTGGTAGGGGCAGCTATCGGAATGTTATTTTATAAGTTGACTATAAAAAATAGGTTCGTAAATATTATGTCAACGTACATACACAAGATAATGTGGTTTGTATTTCGTGTCATACAAGTTATGCTAAAGCCGCTAAAATGCCTATTTTCCGCCGCTCGAAGGTTTGTTCGATTCCTTAAAAAAAGATTGAAAAAAGTAAAAGAATTTATTAAAAAGCGGTTGACGGTTTTCATAAAAACCCTTAGAATAGTTTTATGTAAACAGTAGAGACCTGTAGTGGAAGAGGAGTATCATTTGCAACATGGCGAGAAAAGCAGCATATCGTAGGAAGCGCCACAACAAGATGGGCATGCTTTTAGTTACCACAGTTGTTATAATGATGCTGATTGTGGTCACAGTCAAAAGTGTAGAACTTCGAGATAAACGCGCCTCCTATGCGGTAAGGGAAGAAGCTCTGATGCAGGCTATAGAGGCAGAAGAGGCGAGATCTGAAGAAATTGCAGAATATGAGAAATATACGCAGACTAAGAAGTATGTGGAAGAGATTGCAAAAGAAAAGCTGGGTCTGGTGTATGAAGGCGAGATCATATTTAAAGATGAAAAATAAGCAGGTTTTGGATAATGTTCCGGAATCTGCTTTTTTGTGGGAATAATTCGGACAACCTCCTCATATATTGAATATTGACTAAAAGTGTACAGAGAATGAGGGAGGCATGTCATGAGAAAACAGGCAGAAGTCGGAGACGACAATAGAATAACGATCATACCGGAGTACGGAAGACAGAGACTTCTGAACTATGCAGAATCTTTCAGGGATCTGGCGGATTTGTTTGAACAGGAAGAGGAGGGGGCTGCCGGTCAGGACGAATGCAGCAAAGATGATCGTCTTGACTATCTGTGGCAGCGTAAGCTGCACGAAAATCAGGAACTTTTGGCCGAACATCTCAAGGAGATGGCGCATATCATGGCAGAGGTTGCAAGGGAAACGTACCGATATCATCCAATGGGGGAGAGAAGGTACAGACAGATGTCTAAACTGCTCAAGGAATCCGGTATTCAGCTTAAGAATTTTTTTGAGCTGGAGCATGAGGACGGACATGTTGAAATTAGTCTGACTATGAGGACTATTACTGATAAATATATGAGGATTGGGGAGAAGGAGCATATATCTGTGGAGGCTGTGGCGGATTTTATATCGGTTGCCATGGGAAACAGACTGCGTGCGGCAAAAAATGCACCCATGTACCTTACGCCTGAGTGGAATACCTATTATTTTCTGGAGGAGCCGGCTTATCACTTGCTGACGGGAGTGGCTAAGGCAGTGAAAGAGACGGAAAAGATTTCGGGCGACAATTACTCTTTTTATGAATCAGATAACGGCAGGATGGCAGTGATCTTGTCAGACGGTATGGGTTCGGGTGAAAAGGCGTGCAGTGATTCCGAGCGGGTGATCGAGATGATGGAGCGCCTGCTGGAGGCGGGTTTTCGCAAAGAATCTGCGATACAAATGATCAATGGAGCTTTGACAGCATCGGGAAAAGAAGATAATATGTCTACATTGGACATTTGTGAAATGAATTTGTATACAGGTGAATGCGAGTTTATCAAAGTGGGTGCGGCGTGTACATATATTAAACGCGGACGATTGGTGGACAGGCTTTCGGCACAGAATTTTCCGTTAGGGGTTTTTGGGCAGTTGGAATCGGAAGTATTATATCGGACACTACAGAGCGGCGATTATGTGATTATGCTTTCTGACGGTGTTCTGGATGCGCTTTCTCAGGGAATCGGAGAAGAGATACTTCCGGAAATCATCGGAAAGATGGATTACAGCAATCCGAATGAGATCGCCAATCAGATATTAACTTATTGCCTTAAACAGAGCAACGGGCAGATCAGGGACGATATGACGGTATTAGTAACCGGGATTTGGAATCAGACCGATGATGGCAATTCATAGAAAATACAAAAGCGTACATATATGTGATGTATCAATGCGGAGTTACCATGATGGATACAATATACAACAAGGTGAAAAACTATATAGATAAGTACCATATGATAGAGGCGGGGGATTTGATAGCCGTGGGGGTGTCCGGCGGTGCGGATTCTGTCTGTCTGCTGCATCTTATGTATAGATTCTCAAAAGAGATATCCTGTCGGCTTGTTGTGGTGCATGTAAATCACGGTGTCCGCTCAGATGCGTCGCAAGATGCGGTATATGTAAAAAGCTTGTGTGAGGAATTGGAGATCCCTTTTTATCTTAAAGAAGTGGATATGAACGATTATGCCACAGAGCATAAAATATCTCCGGAAGAGGCAGGGAGACAGCTTCGTTATAAAGCATTTGAAGAAGTGTTACAACAACAGAGGCAGGACAAAGAGCGTTGTAAGATTGCCGTGGCACATAACGCGGAAGATAGAGCGGAGACCATGTTGTTTCATCTTTTCAGGGGAAGCGGTATTAAGGGACTTGCTTCCATTCAACCTGTCCGGGATATGGTTATTCGTCCGATTCTGTGTCTGGAGCGGTCACAGATTGAGCAATACATCGCCGGGTATCAGTTGAAGTACTGTCAGGACAGCACTAATGAAACGGATGCGTATACCCGCAATAAGATTCGCCATCACATTTTGTCTTATGCAAGGCAGGAAATTTGTCCCGAAACAGTGGCGCATATGGCAGAGTTAGCGGACATGCTCTCGGAGACAGAGCGGTATCTGACAAAACAGGCAGAGCGATTATATGAGATTTATGTAGAAGAAGCTGCATCGAAGGAAGAGGATTCCGAAGGGCGGGTGGAGTGCCTGCGGATTCAAGGGGCGGAATTATTGACACAGGATTCCGTTATGTACACAAAAATTCTGCTTTTGTGTATGGAAAGGCTCACGCCTCATAGGAAAGACATTACAGGACAGCATATAGCGGAATTAATAAAACTGATAAAAAGAGACGGCAGCAAAGAACTGGCATTGCCATACGGCATCAAAGCATACAAGGAATATGACAGGCTCATTTTATGCAAAAATACAAGTGAGAATACGAGTCAGAGTCAGAGTGGTGAATCGACGGATCAAGCTTATGTGATTGAACCGCCTATGGAAATTTTCGTGCCCGGCGAAGGTACGTATACCTTTACAATATTGGATTATAATGCGCTGTTCTGCGAAAATCAGCAAAATATTCCGGAAAATAGATATACGAAATGGTTTGATTATGATAAAATAACTACGACTGTGTTGTTGCGCACAAGGCAGCAGGGTGATTATCTTACGATTGACAATGCGCTTCATACAAAGTCCTTAAAACAATACATGATTAACGAAAAAATTCCCAAACTACAGCGTGACAGTATGCATCTGCTTACTGACGGGGCACATGTCCTGTGGGTACCCGGATACCGGATCAGCCAGCGCTATAAAGTGGAGGAAAGTACAAAGCGTATCTTGCAGGTACAGCTAAGAGGAGGGCGTCATGGCAGAACGAATTGAAGTTTTATTGTCTGAGGAGGAAGTAGACAAGAGGATTCAGGAGATTGGTGAGCAGATTTCAAAGGATTATGTCGGCAAACAAGTACATTTGGTATGCGTGCTTAAAGGTGGCAGTTTCTTTATGTGTGAACTTGCAAAAAGAATTACCGTTCCGGTGTCTTTAGATTTTATGTCTGTATCCAGCTACGGCGGAGATACAAAGTCCAGCGGCGTAGTCAGAATCGTAAAGGACTTGGACGAACCGCTTGGTAATAAGCATGTGCTGGTGGTGGAAGATATTGTGGATTCGGGAAGAACATTGAGTTATCTTTTGGAAATGTTGAAGGACAGAGGACCTGCAGATGTAAAATTATGTACATTGCTTGACAAACCGGAGAGAAGAGTGGTTGATGTCAAGGTGGATTATACAGGTTTTCAGATTCCCGATGAGTTTGTGGTCGGCTACGGCTTGGATTATGACCAAAAATATCGCAATTTGCCTTATATCGGCGTTGTAAAATTTGATTGATGAAAGAGGTTTGCTTTGAGTAGGAATAACAGAAGTTTTTATTTGTATTTTGTCATTATTATAGGGCTGTTGCTATTCACTGTGTGGATCGGTACACTAAAGGTACAGAATAACGGTTACACAAGAGGCGAGTTTGTTACACAGCTGGAGAATAATGAAGTCGCAATCGTTAATATATGTCCCAACAAGGATACGCCGACAGGTTCGTTGGAAATCACTTTAAAGAGTGGGGAAGAGCATGTTCTATATGTGACGGATGTGACAGAGATGGAGACATTAGTCCGAAGCTACGGGCTTGATCCCACGGTAGAAAGCGTACCGGAGGAAAGCTGGTTTTTAAACAGTGTATTTCCTATTTTGATCGTAGTGGTTGTCTGCGTATTTTTCTTTGTGATGATGAATGCGCAGAATGCCAGTGGCGGCGGTGGCGGCAAAATGATGAACTTCGGCAGAAGCCGTGCTAAATTGACGCTGGGCGGAGAGAATAAGATCAAGCTGGATGGCGTAGCCGGATTGAAAGAAGAGAAAGAGGAATTGCAGGAAATTGTGGAATTTCTAAGAGATCCCGGCAAGTTTACAAAGGTAGGGGCGCGTATTCCTAAGGGTATACTTTTAGAGGGAGCGCCGGGCACCGGTAAGACACTGCTTGCCAAGGCGATTGCGGGAGAGGCGAATGTGCCGTTCTTTAGTATATCCGGTTCTGATTTTGTAGAGATGTTTGTCGGTGTGGGTGCTTCCCGTGTTCGTGATATGTTTGCGGAGGCGAAGAGACATGCGCCGTGCATCATTTTTATTGATGAGATAGATGCCGTGGCAAGACGCCGTGGAACAGGTATGGGCGGTGGACACGATGAGCGTGAGCAGACGTTGAACCAGCTCCTTGTTGAGATGGACGGTTTCGGTGTCAACGAAGGAATTATTGTGATGGCAGCCACAAACCGCGTGGATATACTGGACCCTGCAATTTTAAGACCGGGACGTTTCGACCGTAAGATCACGGTGGCGCCGCCTGACGTAAGGGGCAGGGAAGATATTTTGAAGGTACATGCCCAGAATAAACCTTTGGGAGACGATGTGGATCTGGCGCAGATCGCGCAGACTACCGCAGGATTCACCGGAGCGGATCTGGAAAATCTTCTGAATGAGGCGGCAATCAACGCTGCCATGGACAAGCGTGTATTTGTAAAACAGGATGATATTAAGAGAGCCTTCGTTAAAGTAGGTATTGGTACAGAGAAGAAGAGCCGTATTATTTCCGATAAAGAGAAGAAGATCACAGCGTATCATGAAGCCGGACATGCGATTTTGTTCCATGTGCTTCCGGATGTAGGTCCTGTGTATACGGTGTCTATCATTCCTACGGGAATCGGGGCAGCAGGCTATACTATGCCGCTTCCTGAGAAGGATGAGATGTTCTTAACAAAAGGCAAGATGCTGGAGGACATTATGGTATCTCTCGGCGGACGAATTGCTGAGGAAATCATTTTTGATGATATTACAACGGGAGCATCAAGCGACATCAAGAAGGCAACAAAAGTTGCCCGAAGAATGGTTACCCGCTATGGTATGTCAGAAAATATCGGCGTGATCAATTACGACGATGATGATGATGAGGTATTTATCGGAAGAGATCTTGCACATGCTAAGAATCACAGCGAGGTAATTTCCGGGGAGATAGACAAAGAAGTGAAAGCGATTATAGATGATTGCTACAAAAAGGCAAAGGATATCATCTTAAAGCATGAAAATGTACTGCATAAATGTGCTGAGCTGCTTCTGGAGAAAGAGAAGATCAACCGTGCTGAGTTTGAAGGGTTATTTGATGTAAAATATCCGCAGCCGGAAGATTCGACTATAGTGATGGAATAGGGAATTGTTAATTTTGCACAAAAATGCATATAAGAAATTGTAATATTTGTGAATCCTTAGTATTGTAGACATGCGGGGGCTATGCTATTATACTACTTGTAACCCCCAATACATTATATAGTTTTTTGCTATACCCCATAAGAAAGAAATACCTTCTCTAAAAAAGACAGTTTGTGTAAACTGTCTTTTTTACTTTTCAAGAAGTTGACCTAAAATCCTTGAATATCCACAACATATAGTATAAAATAGCATATAAGTAGTTTTTAAAGGAAGGCGTAGCAACATGGACATCAATCAATTTCAAAAAGCAGAGAAAAATCAGCAGTATATTGCTTCCATGCGGCCGGTATTTAACAGGAAAGCTTTATTTTCGGATATGACAGAAGATTATGTATATCCGCCGGAACCGAGTGCGTATGGGGAGGTAAATATTCATTTTCGGTCTGCCAAAAATAACATTGATCGGGTGTTCTTGGTCTGTAAGGGCGAGAAGCATCTTATGCTCAAGACAGAAAGCGACCATCATTTTGATTATTATTCTCATTCTATACAGTTAGAGAACGAGACACTGGTATATTATTTTGAAGTACAGGTAGGAAAGATTACCTGCTTCTATGATACAAGGGGCGTCTGTAAGGATATCAATGATTACTACCACTTCAGACTTATTCCGGGATTTAAGACACCGGACTGGGCAAAGGGAGCAGTGTTTTATCAGATTTATGTGGATCGCTTCTACAACGGGGATCCTACAAATGATGTGCTGACAAATGAATATCAGTATATTGAAGACAAAACCGTCCGGGTGGAGGATTGGAATAAGTATCCGGCAACTATGGGAGTCAGAGAGTTCTATGGCGGAGATTTGCAGGGTGTGTTGGATAAAATGGATTATTTGCAGGAACTTGGTGTGGATGTAATCTATTTTAATCCACTGTTTGTATCTCCTTCCAATCATAAATATGATATTCAGGACTATGATTATATTGATCCGCATTTTGGCAGAATTGTCCATGATGAGGGAGAATTGCTTACGCCGGATCAACGGGAAAATCGTTTTGCTACGAGATATATTGACCGTATTTCCAACAAAGATAATCTGGAAGCGAGTAATGCCCTTTTTGCTGAGGTAGTTAAAGAAGCACACCGGAGAGGGATGAAAGTTATTCTGGATGGCGTGTTTAATCACTGTGGATCATTTAATAAGTGGATGGACCGGGAGCGCATTTATGAAAATGCACCGGGATATGAGAAGGGCGCATATATTACACGTGACAGCGCGTATCATGATTACTTCCAATTTCATGATGACCACAGATGGCCCTATAACGGTTCCTATGACGGATGGTGGGGACATGATACGCTTCCCAAGCTTAATTTTGAAAATTCCAAGCATCTGGTAGATTATGTGTTATATGTGGCAAGAAAATGGCTCTCACCGCCGTATAACGTTGACGGATGGAGACTGGATGTGGCGGCGGATTTAGGGCATTCGCCGGAGTTTAATCATTACTTCTGGAAAGAATTTCGTAAGACGGTTAAGATGGTAAACCCTGACGCTATCATACTGGCAGAGCATTACGGCAGCCCTAAAGACTGGCTTCAGGGCGACGAGTGGGATACCGTCATGAACTATGATGCATTTATGGAGCCCGTAACGTGGTTTTTGACAGGTATGCAGAAGCACAGTGATGATTATAGAGAAGATTTAAGAGGAAATGCAGATAGCTTCTGGGGAGCTATGAGGCATCATAGCGCCAGCTTTACGACACCGTCTTTGCAGGTTGCGATGAATGAGCTGTCTAACCATGATCATTCCCGATTCTTGACAAGAACCAACAGAAAGGTCGGCAGAATCAGTACATTAGGACCTGAAGCGGCTAATACAGGCGTTAATAAAGCGGTACTGCGGGAAGCGGTAGTAATTCAGATGACATGGCCCGGAGCGCCGACTATATATTATGGTGACGAGGCAGGAGTGTGCGGATTTACAGATCCCGACAACAGACGTACCTATCCGTGGGGACATGAAGATCAGGAACTGATCAATTTCCACAAGGATATTATTAAGATTCATAAAGAGCATAAAGAGTTTTTAACAGGCTCACTCAAGTATATGGAGGCTGACTATAATGTGATTGGTTACGGCAGATTCACAAGACAGGGACAATCAGTGATTTTGGTGAATAACAATGATCATGAGATTACAAAAGACATGTCTGTGTGGTATCTGGGGATTCCGAAGGAATGTACGATGAGGCAGCTCATATTGACTACGGCGGAAGGATATACGACTGAGGAGAAAGAATATCCGGTTGTATCCGGCAAAGTTACGATAACACTTCCGGCAACTTCTGCAATTATTCTGCGTTATGAAGATCATGAAATCAAAAATTTCTTGCAATTCATGTAATGATGTGATATAAAAAGTGAGGAAGTTTATTTTTCTCACTTTTTTATGTAACAAGAAAATGTTCCGTATTTTCGAGTTCGCAAAGCTCGATTCTGGATGGATTCCCGAGTGGCCAAAGGGGACAGACTGTAAATCTGCTGCAAATTGCTTCGGTGGTTCGAATCCACCTCCATCCATTTGATATGTATAGTGAATAAGGGAGTATTGCAAAATGACTGACAGCTCAGTTGTGAAGCGATACTCTCTCATTTTTTGCCTAAAAACTATACTTTGTCTGGAATTTATTTGAACTTAAGAGGGTTTTTTATTTTGTTTTCAAGCGATACAATAAAGAGAAAAAGGAAAAACTGATATGCAGTTTGTCAGAGAGAAAATACAGGAACATCTGGATGATTTTAAACTAAAGAAAAAATTACAGAGTCTTTATATTGTGTGCGTGATTTTGCCATTGTTTTTTACGGATGGATTTATCTTATATAATGTGTTTATGTCGGAAAAAACACAGAGACAACATGAGATGGAAAATTTGGCAAGTGCGGTACAGTATAACATATACAGCACTTTTGGAAATGTAGCATCGACGGCAGACAGTTTGAATCTGAATAAATATATAGAGGAATTTTTAAATACCCAGTATGAAACACCGCTTGATTATGTAGCGGAATATCAGAATTTTATGCGCAACTCATTATTTGCAAGCAGCATGGCTATTACCAATACCAAGGTAACGATTTATGCAGATAATGAGACGGTTATAAACGGCGGTGAATTTGGGCGTATTTCTACTATTTACGAAACCGGCTGGTATCAGGCGTTAATGAATAATGAGAAGGATACAATGTTAATGTTTTATTATGACGATTGGAAAAGCCCTGCTGTCAGTGCAAAAAGGAAAATTCTTTTTCTGCGGAAAATGAATCTTGTTTCCAGTCATGGATGTGAAAAAGTAATTAAAATAGAAATTGACTATAACAAAGTGATCAGAGATATAGAAAGTATGAATTATGAATCACCTGTTTATATTTGTCAGGATGGGAAAGTACTTTTATCCAATTCGAAGGATAATTATCTCGGACAGCCATTTAAGGAATTTGATTTGATGGAGGAAGTGGGATATCAGAAGGATGTTACGTTGTTTGGAGAAACGTATCAGATTTATGTACTGGAAAAAGAGAATCACTTATGGCCGCTGATTCTTTATAATGCTCCCTTGATCGGTTTCCTTTTGCTAATTAATATTCTGCTGCCTTATGCACTGATGCAGCAGATAGAGCGTTCCATTACAGTCCGTATCGAAAAGCTTGGAGAAGCATTTGATAGCGTTAATGCGGATGAACTAAAGAGCATACCGGATGTGCGGGGAAGTGATGAGATAGCCATGTTGATGAGAAATTATAATTGTATGGCAGACCGGACCAATGAATTGATACAAACGGTATATAAAGACAAACTCAGGGAACAGGAAATGAGTATTGCCAAGAAAAATGCTGAACTTCTGGCGTTGTATGGGCAGATCAATCCACACTTTCTGTTCAATGCGCTGGAGAGTATCCGGATGCACAGTATATTAAAAAAAGAATATGAAACAGCGGATATGGTTGAGAAACTAGCCATTATGGAAAGGCAAAATGTAGACTGGGGTAATGATACGATAGAAATCAGTAAAGAAATGGATTTTGTAAAGGCTTATCTTGGATTGCAAAAGTATCGTTTTGGCGACAGGCTGTCCTATTCTTTGGAAGTAGAGGCGGATTGTGAAGCCTTGAAGATTCCGAAGCTGACCGTCGTCACGTTTGCTGAAAATGCATGCGTGCATGGTATAGAAAGCAAGACAGCACCCGGATGGATATTTATCAGAATTTATAAAGAAGACAATGATTTATGTATTGAAGTGGAAGACACGGGAAAAGGTATGACTGAAGAAATGGTAAATGACATACAGGATAAAATGGATAATGCCGATATCGACCGGCTAAGACAGAAAGGAAGGGTTGGTATTTTAAATGCTTGTCTACGGTTGAAAATGATGACTGATAATCAGGTAAAATTTGTCGTTGAAAGCGAACAAAATGTAGGTACACTTATTCAGATACGTATTCAGCAGGATAAATTATTATAAAAATATGTTATGGGAGAGGGAAAGATGTTACAAGTATTGCTGGTGGATGATGAACCCTTCATTTTACAAGGGCTAAGAGTCTTAATAGATTGGGAAGAAGAAGGATATGAGATAGCAGCAGCATTGGAAAACGGAGAGGCAGCAGCAGCTTTTTTAAAGAAAAACCGGGTGGATCTTATCATAGCAGATATTAAAATGCCGGGTATGACGGGAATTGAGTTATTGGAAAAAATCCGGGAAGAAAAATTATCAGATGCATATTTTGTAATTTTAAGCGGATACAATGATTTTTCTTACGCGCAGCAGGCTATTCGGAATAATTGCATGGATTATATTTTAAAACCGGTGGAGAAAGAGAACCTTCTTGCAATTCTTCGAAAGATTGCACATTTATCAGAGAACAGCAGGATAGACAGACAAAACCATCAGAAAATGGAGTCCGCTTATCTGGCTCGCAATATAATAGCATTGTTAAACGGAAAATATGATGCGATGAATCTGGAATATGTTAAAAACCATATGCGCCTGTCGGAAGGCGTGCGCTATATTGATATAGAAATAACGGAGCCGTATGAGGAATGGGAAGATGGAGCAGAGAGATTGTTACAGAGAAATCTGTACCGTATCTGTCAGGAATTGTTACAAGAGGACAGTGCCCACGCCATATTTGATGTTTCCTATAATGAAAAGAGTTTTGATATTGGGCTTATTTTCTGTGACTATATGGCAGCTCAGCTAGATATGGACGAAAAAACCTATTTGAATCGGTTTCATAGAGAATTGGAAAAACAGTTACAGTGCAGCGTGTGTATGCTAGTAGGGAAACAGGTAAAGGATATTGACGGTATATCCAAATCTTACGGAACGAGTTGCATTCTAAAATCACTCGTAGCTTTTCATGCAAAGAAAAACATTTACTTTTATGAGGAGGAAGTGAAAGTAAAACAGGGCGGAATCATGCTATGTAAGAACGGTCTGGATGAACTGCTTGGAGCAATCGAGCAAAACGAGAAGATACAGATCCGGAAAAGTGTAGATAATTTATATGAAGAGATCGGCAAAATGGGTATGGTAGGCGATATGCTCAATTTGAATATCAACTATCTGTTATTCCAGCTTATTCACCTTGCAACAGAACAAGATGATGAGGTTAATCAAGAAGAAATTTTACAGTTTATCAGTGAGAGTGCCTTTGAGGAGGGCATCATGCGGGGAAGTAGTGTGCATTTATCCCGGTTTGCCTGTGAATATGCCGATTATCTGGCGCAGCTTCGTAAAAATGTATGCAGAGGTGTCTTGTTGGAGATAGAAAAAGAAGTTAAGGAACATTATGCCGAAAATCTGAGCCTGAGAGATTTGAGTAAAAAGTATTATATTAACAGTTCTTATCTGGGACAGATATTCCGAAAAAAGTACGGACAATCCTTTAAGGATTATCTAAGTCATTACCGTATCGAAGAGGCAGCCAGACAGCTTATGCGCACAGATAAAAAAATCGGACAGATTGCAGAGGATGTCGGATATAAAGATAGCGATTATTTTATCCGTAAGTTTATAGAGATAAAGGGTTGTACTCCTTCAAAATA
>CAMXBD010000095.1 GCA_947179245.1 uncultured Lachnospiraceae bacterium
GTGTTGATTATGAAGAGGAGACCAGATATGTCTCATCGGAGTTTGTGAACGTAAATTTTCATATTGACGAGGGTGAGACGCTGGCGGCAATCAAGAAGCGGGAAGAGGAAGAACGTCAGGCGAAGCTGACAGCAAATCAGGGTGCAGTGGTAGTCGGCGGCGATGATCTGAGGCTTTTGGCTGCTCTGATTCAGTGTGAAGCCGGAGGTGAGACTTATAACGGTAAACTGGCAGTGGGCGCAGTCGTTATGAACCGTGTCAGAAGCGGGGCTTATCCCAATACAATATCGGGTGTTATTTTTGCGTCGGGACAGTTTACGCCGGCATTGAACGGTAAGGTTGCCAGAGTTTATATGAGCGGCAATATTCTGGATAGCTGTTATGAGGCAGCACAGGCGGCAATCAACGGCGAGACAAATGTGGGTGATGCGACGCACTTTAGAAGGGCTGGTAATCATGACGGACTTTTGATCGATCATCAGGTTTTCTGGTAAAAAAACATAAAGTTCTACTATGGCTGCAAGGCACGCAGCCTGAGTAGAACTATGTTATGTTTAGAAGAATCGCGTTGCGATTCTTCCGGTATAGCTTGTCAGATTGGGTATAATATAGTAAAATGTAGTGTAGCTGTGAAACGTATATGTGGAGCGGCTGCACTATATATATTGTAGAGAGTATGCGGTATATAAGAGAAAGGAAGTGAGGACTGATGGCTTTTATAGCTAATTTAAGTATGACTGTATTTTGGCTGGTCGTTCTCGTAGTATTGGTCATTATAGAATTGCTTACGATGGGACTCACGACTGTCTGGTTTGCAGGCGGGGCGCTTGTGGCGACGATAGCGGCGCTTTTTCATGCCCCTGTTTTTTTACAGGTCATCCTTTTCCTGATCGTATCCGTTGCATTGCTTTTTTCTACAAGACCTCTTGCAGTCAAATATTTTAACAAAGACAGGGTTAGAACCAATGCAGAGAGTCTGGTAGGACGTCAGGCAATCGTGATCAGTGAGATTGATAATCTTCAGGGAATCGGGCAGGTTAATGTAGGTGGTATGGAATGGTCTGCGAGAACCCGGATAGACGGTGTGAAACTGCCGGCCGGTACAGTTACTACCGTATTAGCAATCAACGGCGTAAAACTGATCGTTGAAGAGAGAAAAGAGGTATAAAGATGGGTGGAGTTATTGCGTTAATAGTTGTTCTGATTTTGCTTGTAATGATCGTGTTATCATGTATCAAGATCGTTCCTCAGGCACAAGCTTATGTTGTTGAGAGATTGGGCGCTTATCAGCAGACATGGTCTGTTGGTCTTCATATCAAAGTGCCGTTCATCGATAAGGTGGCTAAGAGAGTTGTTCTGAAAGAGCAGGTTGTGGATTTTGCACCCCAGCCGGTTATCACGAAAGATAATGTAACCATGAGAATTGATACGGTTGTATTCTTCCAGATTACAGACCCGAAGCTTTTTGCATACGGTGTGGAAAATCCGATCATGGCAATCGAGAATCTGACCGCTACCACGCTTCGTAATATCATCGGTGAAATGGAACTTGACCAGACTTTGACATCAAGAGAAGTGATCAACACGAAGATGAGAGCGTCACTGGATATCGCTACAGACCCTTGGGGTATCAAAGTAAATCGTGTCGAACTTAAGAATATTATTCCTCCGGCAGCTATTCAGGATGCTATGGAGAAGCAGATGAAGGCAGAGCGTGAACGCCGTGAGGCAATCCTTCGTGCGGAAGGTGAGAAGAAGTCTACCGTCCTCGTTGCAGAAGGTAAGAAAGAATCTGCAATCTTGGAGGCAGAGGCAGAGAAACAGTCGGCAATCCTTCGTGCGGAAGCTCAGAAAGAGAAGATGATCCGCGAGGCGGAAGGTGAGGCTGAGGCAATCCTTAAGGTACAGCAGGCTACCGCAGACGGTATCAGAATGATTCGTGAGGCAGGCGCAGATGAGTCAGTGCTTAAGATCAAGAGCCTTGAGGCGTTTGAGAAAGCGGCAGACGGACAGGCGACCAAGATTATCATTCCTTCTGAGATTCAGGGATTAGCGGGACTTGCATCTTCTATAAAAGAAGTGTGGAAATAGTATTTGAGTGATTGTGGGACGGTTCTGCGGAGCCGTCCCATATGTAATTAAGACTGAGTAAGAATGGAGGATTAGTATATGAACTTAACAGGACGGAATTTTTTGAAACTTTTGGATTTTACACCGGAAGAAATTACATATATGCTGGATGTGGCGGCGGATTTGAAGGATAAGAAAAAGAAAGGTGTTCCTGTAGATATCTACCGTGGCAAGAACGTAGCGCTTATTTTTGAAAAAACAAGCACTAGGACCCGTTGTTCCTTCGAGGTGGCAGCCCATGACCTCGGTATGGGGACTACCTATTTAGACCCGTCAGGCTCTCAGATTGGTAAGAAAGAGAGCATCGCGGATACGGCGCGGGTTCTCGGACGTATGTACGAAGGTATCGAGTATCGCGGATACGGACAGGATATTGTGGAAGAACTGGCGAAATATGCCGGAGTGCCCGTATGGAACGGGTTGACCAATGAATTTCATCCTACACAGATGCTGGCGGACTTTTTGACGATCAGAGAGCATTTCGGGCATTTGGATGGAATCAAACTGACTTATATGGGAGATGCCCGTTACAATATGGGTAATTCTTTGATGGCAGCGTGCGCTAAGATGGGTATGCATTTTACTGCCTGCACTACGAAAGATTATTTCCCGGACAAGGAACTGGTGCGTACCTGTGAGGAGATTGCGGCGCAGACCGGTGGCAGTATCAGGCTGACAGAGGATGTGGCTGACGGTGCAGGCGGCGCAGACGTGATCTATACGGATGTATGGGTTTCCATGGGAGAACCCGAAGAAGTATGGAACAGCAGACTGCATGATCTGATGCCTTATCAGGTGAACCGTCAGGTGATGGAATATGCGGGTAAAGATGCAGTATTTATGCACTGCCTGCCTGCTTTTCATGACTTAAAGACCGGAGTTGGCAGGCAGATTAGTGAAAAGTATGGTATTAACGAGATGGAAGTGACGGACGAAGTGTTTGAGTCCAAGCAGTCGATTGTGTTTGATGAAGCGGAGAACCGTATGCATACAATCAAGGCTGTGATGGCTGTGACACTGGGTGAATACAAATTGTAGACTGCCGCTTATATGGTGATGATTAGAGGATTAGCGCTTAAATAACAGTGCAGCGCTATTATACGGACGGGTGTTATGAAAACAGACAAAACAGATATTCTGGCATTGCTCAGAAATAGTGAGGATTATATATCGGGACAGCAGCTATGTGACCGGTTCGGTGTCACAAGGACTGCTGTCTGGAAAGTGATCAATCAGTTAAAAGATGAGGGCTATCAGATTGAATCGGTTTCCGGCAGAGGATACCGGCTGATGGAAGGGCCGGAGGATATTCTCTCCCAGAGCGAGATCGCAAGCAGACTAACCACGAAATGGGCGGGCAGGAAAGTATATTATTATGATGTGACCGGCTCTACGAACAATGATGCCAAACGCTGTGGCGAAGAAGGTGATCCCCATGGCACGGTGGTGGTGGCGGATATCCAGAATGCAGGCAAAGGGCGGCGAGGCAGAGGCTGGCAGACACTGTCCGGGACGGCGCTTGCTTTTACAATACTTTTACGCCCCGAATTTTCGCCTGACAAAGCATCCATGATTACACTGGTGATGGCGCTGAGTGTAGCGGAAGCGGTGGAAGAAGTACTGGATGGCGCTAAGGACGCCGTTGCAACAATCAAGTGGCCCAATGATATTGTGCTTAATAAGAAGAAAATCTGCGGTATGCTGACGGAGATGACTATGACGCCGGAGATGGATGAGATACAATATATTGTTGTAGGGGCAGGAATCAATGTCAATAATGCCAGCCCGGAAGAATTCAGCGAGGAGATAAGAAAAACGGCGACATCTCTTAAAATCGAGACGGGACGGCAGATCAGTAGAGCCGGACTGCTTGAGAAAGTGCTTCTCAGATTTGAAGAGAACTATGCGACTTTTCTTGAGACGCTGGATTTGTCGAGACTGCAGGAAGCCTATCAGAACCATTTGCAGGGAGTCGGAAACGAGGTCAGGGTGCTTGATCCAGCAGGAGAATATACCGGGGTATCACAGGGTATTAACGACAAAGGTGAACTGATCGTCGTGAAAGAAAATGGAGAAAAAGTGCAGGTTTATGCCGGAGAAGTGTCGGTGCGCGGACTGTACGGGTATGTATAGGAACAGTGGTGTGGTGTAAAGTTTGGTTTGCGCAGCGACGGGATGAGATGAGAGAACAGATATGAGTGAAAAAAGTGATAAGAGAGTAGTGCTCTGCGGCGCCAATGCCTATGAGCAGAAGTATTATTTTAATGAGCAGTTTTCAGGGATTCCGGAATCTATTAAGGAGGAACTGCACGTTATCTGCGTTCTTTTTACCGAGGAGGTGGGCGGAATCTTTACTATTGTCTTTGAGGAGGACGGAAGTATTTCGCTGGAGACCAATGCCGAGGAGGACGATCTGCTCTATGATGAGATCAGCAGCGGGCTTCTGGTGGGAGAGATTCGCAGGAACAGACAGGAAATGCTGGAATCATTGCAGTTGTATTACAGAGTTTTTATACTGCATGATCAGTCAGTATTGGAGGAACAATGAGTGATTTACTGCACAAACTGGTTATAGGAAACGTTACTTTAGACAATAATATCATACTGGCACCGATGGCAGGCGTGACAGACCTGCCTTTTCGTTTGCTGTGCAGCGAGCAGGGAGCAGGAATGTGCTGTATGGAGATGGTCAGCGCCAAGGCGATTCTGTATAAAAATAAGAATACGGAAAGCCTGTTGGAGATTCATCCGCAGGAAGGAACTGTATCTCTGCAATTATTCGGTTCCGATCCGAAGATCATCAGTGAGATGGCGAAAAAGATTGAGGAGCGCCCTTTTGACATTTTGGATATCAATATGGGATGTCCCGTGCCGAAAGTGGTGAATAACGGGGAAGGCTCGGCGCTCATGAAACAGCCGAAACTGGTGGAAGAGATCATTACTGCCTTGGTCAGGGCGGTTCATAAGCCGGTGACTGTCAAGATACGCAAAGGCTTCGATGAGTCTCATGTGAATGCGGTGGAGATTGCGAAGATTGCGGAGTCTTCCGGGGCCGCGGCGGTGGCAGTACATGGCAGGACGCGGGAACAGTACTATGCCGGAGAGGCGGACTGGGAGATTATTGCACAGGTCAAACAAAGTGTGTCCATTCCGGTGATTGGCAACGGGGATATTACTGACAGCATCAGTGCAGAGAAAATGCTTCAAGAAACCGGCTGTGACGGCATTATGATAGGGCGTGCCGCAAGAGGAAATCCGTGGATATTCCGTCAGACAGCGGCATATCTGACAGATGGGACGGTACTGCCTAGTCCTAACCGGGAGGAGATAAAAGAGACGATTCTGCGGCATGCAAAGCTTCAATTGGAGTGCAAAGGAGAGTATACGGGCATCCGGGAGATGCGCAAGCATGTGTCGTGGTATACGGCGGGAATGCCTAATTCTGCGAGAATGCGGCAGAGTGTGAACATGGTGGAGAGCTTCGAGGAGCTTGAGCGGATGGTGAAGGAAGTGTTGTGAGGGAGCACGGGGGTTCTGCCATGCGCATTCATAACTTGCCAATGGCAAGTTATTCATGCATGGCAGAATGGGAACACGCATATATTGTGTCATGGAACAGGAAAAAATTATTTATTATTATCCATTGGCAGAGTATTTAGGACAATCAGGATGTATGGCGGCGAAAAGGTTCTGGTTTCAGGATGCGTCGCTTACAGCGAGAGTTTTATCTGAAGGAGGGCCGCAGATAGTCGGGTGTGGCGTGCCGCCTTTTTACTATAGGCGCAGGTCTTGGAAACCGCAGATATTGGCGGAAACTATGGAGACGGTGGTGTGCCGTGTGGACGGAATGACAGATACGTGGCTCCATCCGCAGATTGCTGGTCTGTTGACAGAGGAGTATGTCAGGCGATGGATTCCGCGCAGGGATACTGTGCAGGCTCTGATCGGGCAGCTGGTTGGGCAATATGCGGGCAGCATAATCAGGCAGTACGGAGAGGTAGTAGTATTGCTGGGTAAGCCTGCGGATACGGACTGGCAGATGGAAATGACCAGAGAACTGTTGCTGCCATACCTGCCAAGAATCAATCGTTTGCTGATTTTTTATGAAGAGGTCGCGGAGACGGATATCTGGATGGAACTGGGAAACCATCTGGATGAATACTATTACGAGTATGGACTGGTGCCGCAGTTAGAGCCGTATACAGAGACATTCAGATGCGGAAAAGCAAAGTGCGGAGGTATGATTCTGGATTACTGTGAGCAGTTTCGCTATCCGAAAATCATACCGGAAAGTATTGCCGTCTATATCGATACAGTGTCAGCCGGGGAAAAAGAAGAACTGCTCAAGCGGAAAACGCCGCAGATTCCGTACATCTCGCCGTTGAAATACCTTGACACTATGGTAAAAAATAGTTATGATAAAAAAATGTGAAGTTCAGAGAAATGCGTAAAGCGCGAGGGGCTTCCGGTTTAGTGAAATATCAGGATGATTAAGACATAACCATGACATGTAACAATATAGAGAAAGGGAGAATTACAATGCAGGAGAAGAAAAATATTTTAACGTATGAAGGACTGAGAAAGTATGAGGACGAGTTGCACAATCTGAAGGTCGTAAAGCGTCAGGAAGTGGCACAGAAGATTAAAGAGGCGAGAGAGCAAGGCGACTTATCTGAGAATGCCGAGTATGATGCGGCTAAAGACGAGCAGCGCGATATCGAGGCCAGAATCGAAGAACTGGAGAAAATCTTAAAGAATGCAGAGGTCGTTGTTGAGGACGAAGTAGATTTAGATAAGATCAATATCGGTTGTCTGGTCAAAATATTGGATATGGAATATAACGAGGAATTAGAGTATAAGATTGTAGGTTCCACTGAGGCAAACAGCTTAAAAGGTAAGATTTCCAACGAATCACCGGTAGGTAAGGCGCTGATTGGTTCCAAAGTAGGCGATATGGTGGAAGTAGAGACACAGGCAGGAATGATTCAGTATAAGGTATTGGAGATTCAGAGATCAAATTAGTCATTTGGTATGTATAAACGTTTGAGAAAGGTGCAGGTATTGATATGGCAGAAGCACAGAATCAGGGAAATGGTCAGCAGGTACAGGATATTAACCAACTTTTGAAGGTAAGACGCGATAAACTTGCAACATTGCAGGAGAATGGCAAAGATCCTTTTCAGATTACTAAATACGATGTGACCCATCACAGTCAGGAGATTAAAGACAATTATGATGCTTTGGAAGGCAAAAATGTCTCCATCGCAGGCCGTATGATGTCCCAGCGTATTATGGGTAAGGCTTCCTTCTGTAATGTGCAGGATTTGCAGGGAAATATTCAGTGCTATGTGGCACGGGACAGTATTGGCGAGGAAGCTTATGCTGATTTCAAAAAATATGACGTGGGTGACATTATTGGTATTGAGGGAGAAGTATTTACGACTAAGACAGGGGAAAAATCCATCCATACCGCAAAAGTGACACTGCTGTCAAAAAGTCTTCAGATACTGCCGGAGAAATACCATGGACTAGTGAACACAGATATTCGTTACCGCCAGAGATACACCGATCTGATCATGAATGAGGATGTGAAGAAAACATTTGTAATGCGTTCCAAGATTATCAGCTCTATCAGACGATATCTGGATGGTCAGGGGTTCTTGGAGGTGGAGACGCCCATGCTCGTCTCCAATGCAGGAGGTGCGGCAGCAAGGCCTTTTGAGACACACTATAATGCACTGGATGAAGATGTGAAACTGCGTATCTCACTGGAACTGTATTTGAAGAGACTGATCGTAGGCGGTATGGAAAGAGTTTATGAGATTGGACGTGTTTTCCGTAACGAGGGATTGGACACAAGACATAATCCGGAATTTACATTGATGGAATTGTATCAGGCATATACAGATTATTATGGTATGATGGATCTGACGGAAAATATGTTCCGCCATGTGGCAAAAGAAGTGTGCGGTACTACCACTGTCCCTTATGGCGATGCGATGATCGACTTGGGCAAGCCTTTTGAGCGCATGACCATGGTAGAGGCTGTCAAGAAATATGCGGGAGTGGACTTTGATACGGTAAAAGATACCGAGGAGGCAAAGAAACTCGCCGACGAGAAAGAGATACATTATGAGGACAGACATAAGAAAGGTGATATCTTAAATCTGTTCTTTGAGGAATTTGTGGAAGAACATCTGGTGCAGCCCACATTTATTATGGATCACCCGATTGAAATCTCTCCGCTGACGAAGAAAAAGCCGGACAAGCCGGAATATGTGGAGCGTTTTGAACTGTTTATCACAGGGCGTGAGATGTGTAACGCCTATTCCGAGCTGAACGATCCAATAGATCAGAGAGAACGTTTCAAGGCGCAGGAAGAGGCGCTGGCAGCAGGCGATGAAGAGGCAAATACCACGGATGAAGACTTCATGAACGCGTTGGAAATCGGTATGCCGCCGACTGGTGGTATCGGGTACGGAATTGACAGACTTGTCATGTTACTTACCAATTCACCGGCTATCCGCGATGTATTGCTTTTCCCGACGATGAAAAGCTTGGAGAAAAAAACATCCGATAGTGCAAAATCCATGAAAAAGGACACAGCTCAGGCGGCAAAGCAGAGCAGTATTTCCCGTGAGCAGGCATTAGAGCTGTTGAAAAAGTATAACAAAGAGCCGTTCCACATCCAGCACGCGCTGACGGTGGAAGGTGTAATGCGCTGGTATGCGAAGGAACTTGGCTATGCGCAGGAGGAAGAGTTCTGGGGTATTACCGGACTTCTTCATGATATCGATTTTGAACTTTATCCGGAAGAACACTGCAAAAAGGCGCCGGAGCTTCTGCGTGAGGCAGGGGTGAGCGAGGATATGATCTATGCAATCTGCTCTCATGGTTACGGAATCTGCAGCGAAGAAGAGCCGAAGCTTGAGATGGAGAAGGTGCTTTTTGCTTCCGACGAACTTACCGGGCTGATCTGGTCATGTGCACTGATGCGTCCGTCCAAGAGTACGATGGATATGGAAGTCAAGAGCCTGAAAAAGAAGTTCAAAGATAAGAAATTTGCGGCAGGCTGTTCCAGAGAGATTATTTCCCAAGGAGCCGAAATGCTGGGCTGGGAGCTGGATGATCTGTTCGACAAGACGATTCTGGCAATGAGAAGCTGCGAGGCGGCTGTGGCTGAGGCGATGGAGAAGAACTCATAGAGAAATAAATTTGCATTTTAGGTCACGGATTTTAAAAGATGAGAGGGGCAAAGACATGGGTGTGTTATTTGTCCCTTTTTTGTTATGGAAAATTGATTGTCTATCCGTTAAAATATAATTTAGCAGAATAATAGTTTTGGATTAGGAAGTGATTAAGATGGCAAATGAAGCCGGCACATGGGTTATATATGGCGTGGATGAAGATGATCCCGCGTGTATTCATACAGTAGACGAGGCAATTACATATATAAACGAAATTGGTTTTCTGCCGTTGTTTAGGAATGATATTCCCGGATTTTCGCTGGAAGAGCGGACTGTGCCGGAATATTGGTGGAGCGGAGACCGGGAGCGCGATCCGTGGGAATGGAGAGAGATCATTGCCGGAAGCGGAGAGGTGGCTTACGGTAAGTTTTTTGATAAGAAGGCAGGATTTATTTCCAGAGAATGGTTCCCGTATTTTGCAAATTATCGCAGGGATGGATATGATTTCGATGCACTCTGGGATGATGAGAAGGCTTCTATGCGCCAGAAGAAGATTATGGACCTTTTTGCAGAGAGAAATGCGGATGCAGAATGGTATTCCTTCGAGGTAAAGCAGAACGCTGGCTTTGGTAAAGGCGGAGAGAAGAACTTTGAAGGTACCATTACAGACCTTGAAATGAAAATGTACCTTTGTATGAGAGATTTCAGGCAGAGGAAGAACAAAAAGGGAGAAAGCTATGGCTGGTCTATTGCAGTGTATTCCACGCCGGAGCATCTGTGGGGATATGAACATATAACTTCCGCCTATCGGGAGGAGCCTGCGGAATCATGGAAACGGATAGAAAAACATATGAACGAGATATATCCTATTGCTACAGAGGCGCAGATTCAAAGAGTAATCGGCATCTCCAAAGATGGCGTTCAACACAGGCGAAAGTCGAACCGTACTGTAGCAAAGGATTGGATCATTCCGGCTAATCCGAAATATTATGATGTGGTTGGCGCATTCGAGGCTTCCAATGTTGTAACATGGAAGCAGAGCAGTGATATCCATGTAGGCGATATTATATATATGTATGTGGCGGCGCCATATTCGTCGATCTTATATAAATGCAAGGCGGTGGAAGTAGATATTCCTTATAACTTTGCGGATGAAAACCTGACTCTGAAGCAGGCAATGAAAGTGGAACTTCTGGAGAAGTATGAGCCGGGTACATGGTCGTTCGAGAGGATTAAGAAATTTGGTGTATACGCGGTCAGAGGACCGAGAAGTATGCCGGCGGAATTGAAAAGGGAGATGGAGTTAAGTAAAAAGCTGTAGACAAAATATTGTTGAAGTAAAATGCTTTATTGAGTATACTGTATGTATGATGACAGTGGGGGTATGCAATGCCGGAGACAAATAATTGGAAATTTGAACTGGAACAATATATCAGGCAGAGCGAGCCGGCAAAAGCTGAAAAGAGTAAGGCATGGGAGACTGCGATTGGGCTTCAGGATGTAGATGGACTCAAGACCTCAGAGTATCTGCTTGAAACAGCAAAGGAGCATATTGAAGGTAAAATTGATATTGGTGCTGCACAAAAAAGAATAGAAACCTATTATGAAGAGCAGGCGGCAAGAGAAGAGAACACGGATGATACAAAAGAAGCGGATATTGTAGCTTCAAGAATTGCCGCACTTTTGGGTGAGCAGACCTTTCAGTTTTCGCCTGCAGAGTGGCAGACAATTCATAAGCGCCTTTTTGAAGGAGTATTTGACCATGCAGGCATGATCAGAACTTATAATATAACCAAGAAGGAGTGGGTACTGAGAGGAGAAACAGTGTTGTATGCTTCTGCGGAAAGTATTAAACCGACGCTTGCATATGATTTTGATATGGAAAAAGAGTTCTCCTATGAAGGGCTTTCGGTAATAGAAGCGATAAAGCATATTTCGAAGTTTACATCTGGTATATGGCAGATTCACCCATTTTGCGAAGGGAATACAAGAGCAGCTGCACTCTGGATGAATTGGCAATCTTACAACTTATTGCAGATGAACCAGTGATTACACAGAAAGAGCTGGCTCGTAGAAGTGGCAAGTCTGAGCGGACCATTAAAAGAAAAACCATAGCATTACAAGAAAAGGGATATTTGAGGCGCTTGGACGGAAAACGTAACGGTCGGTGGGAAATTCTTATAGAACTGCCGTTAAAATAATTGTGATAAAGGAGGAAATGAATTATGCAGTACAGAATTATCGGAGACACAATGCCGGCGGTGGAGGTGCTTTTCGACGCGCCGGGAGAATCCATGTACACACAGTCGGGCGGAATGGCTTGGATGTCGGAAGGAGTTGCAATGGATTCCAACATGAAAGGCGGTCTGGGCAAGAGCATCGGCAGAATGTTTTCGGGAGAATCATTGTTTATGGCGACCTATAAAGCGGAGCGAGCAGGCAGTATGGTGGCTTTCGCATCTACAGTTGCCGGAGAAGTGCTTCCGGTTGATGTGGGAGCAAATGGCGGTATGATCTGCCAGAAAGGTGCGTTTCTCTGCGCGCAGGAGACGGTGAACCTGAATGTGACGTTTACCAAGAAATTTTCTGCCGGATTGTTTGGCGGCGAAGGATTTATTTTGCAGGATATCAGCGGAACTGGCATGGTGTTCCTTGAAATTGACGGAAACAAGGTAGAAAAAAATCTGGCGCCCGGAGAAGTTATTAAAGTAGATACGGGTAATGTGGTGGCATTTGAAAGAAGTGTGCAATACGAGATAGAGACCGTGAAAGGGCTCAAGAATATCTTTTTGGGCGGAGAAGGTCTGTTCCTGACGAAATTGACAGGACCGGGCAGGGTTATTCTGCAGACACAGAACTTCAATGAATTTGCAGGACGGATTATTCGGATGGTGCCGTCGAGATAGGAGATAGGGCATGTCAGGATATGAACCTCCATTTTGTATGTCAAATTCCATTGTGAATTTGCTTACGGACATCAGTGAACAGATCGGAAGAATTGCTGTACTGCAGCCGGAAAGTGTTACGCCACATCTGCGTAAGGGAAATCGTATACAAACAATACATGCTTCATTAGCAATTGAACATAATTCGTTATCACTAGAACAGGTGACGGCGATTATAAATGGAAAACGTGTTTTGGGAAATCCAAATGAGATCAAGGAAGTACAAAATGCGTATCAGGCATACGAACTAATGCTGAAATTAAATCCTTATTTGCTTGATGACTTGCTCAGTGCACATCGTTTAATGATGCAGGATTTGATAAAGGAAGCAGGAAAATTTCGGTCCGGTGCAGTGGGAGTATATGCAGGAGATGCAGTTATTCATGTTGCGCCTCCGGCAAAATTTGTGTCGGGGCATATAAAAGACTTGATTAACTGGTATAAAGGGTCAGATATGCATCCCCTCATAAAAAGTGCAATTTTCCATTATGAGTTTGAGTTCATACACCCATTTGCGGATGGTAATGTAACACAGAGACACTTGCAGAAAGCGGCGTAACAGCGGCAAACTGCTTTGTACATAATATTGAATAGCGTATATACCAAAGGACATTTCAACTTTTGTTTAGGTGGAATGTCCTTTGATATTTATTTACGGAATAGAATTATTGACAATGCGCATAATACGC
>CAMXBD010000096.1 GCA_947179245.1 uncultured Lachnospiraceae bacterium
CCTATGAATGCAATCGTAGGTATGACAGCAATTGCAACAGCGCATATTGATGATAAGGAACAAGTGCAGAATTGTTTGAAGAAAATAGCTTTGTCGGGTAAACATCTGCTCGGTCTGATCAACGATGTACTGGATATGTCCAAGATTGAAAGCGGAAAGATGACTCTGAGTATGGATCAGATTTCTCTTCCGGAAGTGGTGGAGGGAATTGTCGGTATAGTACAGTCGCAGGTTCGAGGCAAAAAGCAGAGTTTCAACGTCCATGTTGACAGTATAGAAGTGGAAAATGTTTACTGTGACAGCGTGCGCCTGAATCAGGTGTTGCTCAATCTTTTGTCTAATGCGGTTAAATATACGCAGGAAGAAGGCACGATATGGTTCTCATTATATGAAGAGGAATCGCCGAAGGGTGAGAACTATATAAGGACGCATGTCAAGGTTGAAGATAATGGAATCGGTATGGACGAGGAGTTCCAGAAGAAAATATTTGATTCCTATTCGCGTGCGGATAGTAAGAGAGTGCATAAAACAGAGGGTGCCGGACTGGGTATGGCGATTACCAAATACATCGTTGATGCGATGGAGGGAACCATACAGGTAGAGAGCGAACTTGGCAAAGGAACGAAGTTCCATCTCATACTTGATCTTGAGAAGGCGGAAATGAAAGAAGTTGATATGATTCTGCCTGCATGGAAAATGCTTGTAGTAGACGATGATGAAATGCTGTGCCAGACAACAGTAGAAGCATTGAAAGATATTGGCGTAAAAGCAGATTGGACGCTCAGCGGAGAGAAGGCTATTGCGCTTGTAGAAGAGCATCATAAGAAACAGGACGACTATCAGATCATCTTATTGGATTGGAAACTTCCGGGAATGAATGGTCTTCAGGTAGCTAGAGAAATCCGTAAGAGTTTAGGACATAATGTGCCAATCCTGTTGATTTCCGCGTATGACTGGAGTGAATTTGAGGCAGATGCACGGGATGCCGGAGTGGATGGATTTATTTCCAAGCCGCTGTTTAAATCGACTCTATTCCATGGATTGCGTAAATATATGAATGTTGAGGAGCCTGAGAAAACACTTGATGAGCAGAACGTGAATCTGTCGGGACGTCGTGTGCTGGTTGCCGAAGACAATGATCTTAACTGGGAAGTATTAAATGAGCTTCTGTCCGATGTAGGTCTGGAGCTTGAGTGGGCAGAGAACGGACAGATTTGTGTTGATAAATTCGGACAGAACGAAGAGGGATATTACGATGCTATCCTTATGGATGTCCGTATGCCGGTCATGAACGGATATGAGGCTACGGAGGCAATACGTGCAATGGGTGATCGCCCGGATGCGCAATCTATTCCGATTATTGCTATGACTGCCGATGCATTTTCAGAAGATGTTCAGCGTTGTCTGGATTGTGGAATGAATGCACATACAGCGAAACCTATTAACCTTGATGAAGTACTCTTCTTATTGAGAAAATATTTTAGTACCACTTGCGAAACAGATGGAGGGAATCATCGTGCCCAACACGACTAAGTACGCATTAGAAGCATCGCTTAAGAAGCTTCTTATGAACAAAACGTTGGACAAGATAACAATCAACGATCTGACTGCGGACTGCGGCATCAGCCGTATGTCATTTTACTACCATTTCAAAGACATATACGATCTGGTCGAATGGTGCTGTATCGAGGATGGCAGACGGGCGCTGCAGGGTAAGAAAACTTATGATACATGGAAAGAAGGAATCTATCAGATATTTGAGGCTGTCATGGACAATAAATCTTTTATCTTGAATGTTTATCGTGCTGTTGACCGCGCTAAAGTCGAGAGTTATCTGCACAAACTGACCTATCAGCTAATTGCTGAAGTGGTGGAAGAAAAATGTAAAGATAATAATCTTCCGCAGGAGGATAAGGCATTTATAGCTGAGTTTTATAAGTATGGTTTCGTAGGAGTTATGCTTGACTGGATCGAGAGGGGAATGAAGGATGATTACGGAAAGATTGTAGAGATGATGAGCGTTACGTTACGCGGCAGCATCGCCAATTCCATACATAATTTTGAAGAACTGAGGAGTAATCAATAGTGTTCTGAGTTTGCCGAGATGTGCAGCATCTCATAGGAATTACTCGGAATCGAATTTTTTTGATATTTTGTACAAAACGGACGGAATGATAAGTTTTTTATCATTTCGTCTTTTTTGTAAATTGGATTATTCAAGACAAGTGCATACAATATGGACATAACAATTCATTTACAAGAAAGGTGGATGTCAAAATGGCAAATAAAAAAGGAATCGGACTTGGTGTAGCAGCAGTGGCAGCGGGAGCAGGTGCAGCAGCATATGCAGCCAAAAGTCATAAAAAGAGTGTAACGGGGAGTCATGCGGCGTCAAAGAAGAAATATACGGATATAGAGTACCGCAACACAGAGTTAGGAAGATTCGATAAAAACAGTAAAGGAATCTACTATACTAACGGTAACTACGAGGCTTTTGCAAGACCAAAGAAACCGGAAGGCGTTGATGAGAAAAACGCTTATATTGTAGGAAGCGGTCTCGCTTCGCTGGCAGCAGCCTGTTTCTTAGTACGTGACGGACAGATGCCCGGCAATCATATACATATATTAGAAGCAATGGATATTGCTGGCGGTGCCTGTGACGGTATTAACGATCCTACAAGAGGTTACGTTATGAGAGGCGGCAGGGAGATGGAGAACCATTTTGAATGTTTGTGGGATCTGTTCCGCAGTATTCCATCTATCGAGACACCGGGTATATCTGTGTTGGATGAGTATTACTGGTTAAATAAGGAAGATCCAAACTACTCACTTTGCCGTGCTACCCTAAATCGTGGTGAGGACGCACACACGGACGGTAAGTTTAATCTCAGCCAGAAGGGCTGTATGGAAATCATGAAATTATTCATGACTAAGGATGAAGATCTATATGACAAGACGATCGAAGATGTATTTGATGAAGAAGTATTCGATTCGACTTTCTGGTTATATTGGAGAACCATGTTTGCATTCGAGAATTGGCACAGTGCTTTGGAGATGAAACTGTATTTCCAGAGATTTATCCATCATATTGCGGGGTTGCCGGATTTCAGTGCATTGAAGTTTACAAAATACAATCAGTATGATTCACTGATTCTGCCAATGCAGAAGTATCTGGAAGAGGCTGGTGTAGACTTCCAATTCAATACGGAAGTGACAAACGTTATCTTTGATATAGAGGGAGATAAGAAGGTGGCGAAAGCCATTGAATGTAAAGTCAAAGGTGTAGAAAAAGGAATCGTTCTTACAGAGAATGATCTTGTCTTCGTAACCAACGGAAGCTGTACGGAAGGAACGATCTATGGTGATCAGAACCATGCACCCAACGGAGATGCGGAAGTCAGAACGAGCGGCTGCTGGAGCTTGTGGAAAAACATTGCAAAGCAGGACGCGGCATTCGGACATCCTGAGAAGTTCTGTTCTGATATCTCTAAGACAAATTGGGAATCTGCAACAGTCACAACATTGGATGACAAGATCATCCCCTATATTACCGATATCTGCAAACGTGACCCGAAGAGTGGCAAAGTTGTGACCGGCGGTATCGTAAGCTGTAAGGATTCTTCATGGCTGCTTAGCTGGACGATCAACAGACAGGGGCAGTTTAAGGATCAGGATAGAGATAAAGTATGTGTCTGGGTTTACGGATTATTTACGGATGTGGACGGCGATTATGTTAAGAAGCCGATGAAAGAGTGTACCGGTAAAGAGATTACAGAGGAATGGTTATATCATCTGGGTGTGCCAGAAGCTGATATTCCGGATCTGGCAGAAAACAGCGCAGTATGCGTGCCTACTATGATGCCTTATATCACTGCATTCTTTATGCCAAGAGCTAAGGGAGACCGTCCGGACGTCATTCCTGACGGCTGTGTAAACTTCGCATTTTTAGGACAGTTTGCAGAGACTCCAAGAGATACTGTGTTCACAACAGAATATTCGGTCAGAACGGCTATGGAAGCTGTATATGGCCTGCTTGGTGTGGACAGAGGAGTGCCGGAAGTATGGGGCAGTGTATATGATATCCGTGAATTGTTAAGCAGCAGCGTCAAACTCATGGACGGCAAATCTCCATTGGAAATTGAACTTCCGGGACCGCTCAATGCATTAAAGAAACCTCTTTTGCATGTGATTAAGGGTACCGTAGTCGAGAAAGTGTTGCGTGATCAGAATGTAATAAAAGAAGGAATGATTTAATTTTAATCTAATATGTATGGCACAGTGCAATGATTATATGAATATCATAGAATGAATAGAAAGCTATGATAGGAGAAGGCTGTGTTATGGATGGGATGGAAAAATTCTTACAAAATGACTGCAGCTTTAGTGGTACGGCAGCGTTGAACCTTCCGCTGCCGTATCCGGCGGTCAGAGTCCGGGAACAAAATCAATTCTACGCAAACCTGCTTACATTGGATTATTGCGGCTCTGTGTCTGAATTGACTGCCGCCATGCAGTATATTCATGGCGAAAGCTGTTTGTGCTGTCATCAATGTGCAATGGCAAGGACGATTGTCGGCATGGCGGTAGCAGAGATGATACATTTACAGAGATTGGGAGAGATGATCCTGCTGCTGGGAGGGCACATTGATTTTTCAATCAAGACGCGCACCGGAACGCAGATGTGGACACCGGAATATACGAATTTGGCTGATAATAAAGAACAGATCATATCTGCCAACCTTGAGGCAGAAAGAGCAGCGATTGAGCAGTATGAGCAGCATATAAGCATGATAGAGGATGACTATGTGAATGCAATGCTTCGCAGAATTATTCAGGATGAAGAATATCATATCATGCTTTTGCAGATGATGCAGAGGCAGTAGGCTATATAGACAAGGTATATGTATAAATTTTGAAACAAATATACAAAGTATCAAAAGTGTAGTTGAGAACTATGGTATTAAGGATTGTCAAAAAAATATCATAGTGCTATAATGCCCTCGAAGAGTGTAGGAGGCGCTTGTACGATGGATAACGAATTAAATACAAAAAAGAACGGTAATCAGGCGATGTTGAAGATATGCGGGTTTATTGTGGATAAGAGAAATCTCTTTTTCCTGCTCTTCGGTCTCCTGATTATTTTTTCTGCTATATCGAGAAACTGGGTTCAAGTGGAAAATTCCATGGCACATTATCTGCCGGGTACTACCGAAACCAAGCAGGGCTTAGATCTTATGGCAGAGGAGTTTATTACATACGGGACATGCAATGTTATGATTGCCAATGTGTCCTATGAACAGGCGGAACATATAGATAACCGGTTAGAAGTGGCGGCCGGTGTTTTTTCTGTAGATTTTGATGATACGGAAGAACATTATACGAATGGTTCAGCTTATTACGGTATAACTTTTGATTATGATGAGAACGACGATGCATGTCTTACGGCATTAGACGGAGTGAAAGAGATACTGGAAGGCTACGATTATTATCTGACCACCTCGCTTGGAGACACTCAGTCGGAATTAATCGGACAGGAGATGAATACAATCACAGTGCTCGTTGCCATTATTGTAGTATCAGTACTTTTGCTGACTACACAGGCATACGCAGAAATTCCCGTGCTGCTCATTACATTCCTGTCTGCGGCAATCCTTAATATGGGAACCAATTTTCTGTTAGGTACGATTTCCTTTGTTTCCGATTCAGTTACGATCGTGTTACAGTTAGCGCTTTCGGTAGACTATGCAGTCATTCTTTTAAACAGATACAAGGAAGAACACGCGACGCTTGAGGCAAGAGAGGCGGTTATAGTCGCGCTCAGTAAGGCAATACCGGAAATCGCGGGCAGCTCTTTGACAACAATTGGCGGTTTGATTGCCATGACGTTTATGCAGTACAAAATGGGTCCTGATATGGGTGTCGTACTAATCAAGGCGATTCTGTTAAGTTTGTGTGCAGTATTTTTACTGATGCCGGGCGTTATTATGCTGTTCTCGAATCTTATGGAAAAGACAAAACACAAGAACTTCATTCCGGATATTCCCATTGTCGGCAAATTTGCTTATGCGTCCAGATATATCGTAGCACCGCTTTTTCTCGTTGCTATTATAGCGGCATATATGATTTCTAAGGGCTGTCCGTATGTATTCGGATACAGCACAGTGACACCGCCTTTGCAGAACAGTGTGCAGAAAGCGGAGGAAATGCAGGAGACGAATTTCGGGGAATCCAATATGGTAGCTTTGATCGTACCGGCAGGGAGTTATGAGAATGAAAAGGCGCTGTTGCGCGATCTGGATGCGTGTCCTGAGGTGGATTACACGATGGGACTTGCGAATATCGAAGCAATGGATGGGTATAATCTGACAGACAAATTGACACCCAGACAATTCTCGGAATTGATTGATTTAGACTATGAAGTGGCAGAACTGGTTTACGCGGCATATGCGGTGAATGATGAGGATTATGCGAAAGTAGTCAACGGTCTGTCTGAATATCAGGTACCGTTGATCGATATGTTTATGTTTGTTTATGAAGAGGTGGAAGAGGGGTATGTCACATTGGAGGACGACCTGCAGGAAACACTAGATGATGCGTACAGGCAGATGAATTTTGCCAAAAATCAATTACAGGGCGAGAATTACAGCCGTATGCTGGTATATCTGACATTGCCGGAAGAGAGCGAAGAGACATTTGCGTTCCTTGATAAAATGCATGAGATTGCAGGAAGATATTACAGCGGAACGGTGCTTGTCTGTGGTGAATCAGTCAGTCAGTATGACTTACAGAAAACTTTTTCAAGAGATAATATTGTAGTAAACGTTGTGTCAATTCTGGTAGTATTAGTGGTACTTCTGTTTACCTTTAAGTCGGCAGGTATGCCCATACTGTTGATTGCAGTCATTCAAGGCAGCATCTGGATTAACTTCTCTGTACCTGCATTACAGCATGATAATTTGTTCTTCATGGGATATCTGATTGTCAGCTCTATACAGATGGGTGCCAATATCGACTATGCAATCGTTATTGCCAGTCGCTATACAGAACTGCGTAAAGAAACGGGCAGAAAGAAATCTATTATTGATACGATGAACCAGTCATTTCCTACGATTGTTACCTCCGGTACAATGTTGGCAATATCCGGTATTCTAATTGGAAAGATGACTTCGGATGTGGCGATATTCGGTATCGGTAAATGTCTGGGGCGTGGAACATTAATTTCAATCTTTATCACAATGTTTGTACTGCCGCAGATACTGCTGGTGGGTGATACGATTATTGAGAAGACGGCATTCGTTATGAATATGCCAATCCGAACCAAGAACGTTACAGGTTTGATGAAGGTAGACGGTCTGGTACGTGGTAAGATCGACGGTACGGTAACAGGAACAATGAAGGCAATTATCAGAGGTAATGTAAGCGCTTATGTGGAAGCCGGAGATGTGACTGAACTTACGGAAGAAGAGTATAAAGAATTGTCTGAGACGATGACAGAGGAACTGGACAGCAGGGAGGTGAAGGAACATGTATAAAAAAAGAGTAACTTCCCTTATCATGGCGGCGCTGCTTGCAGTCACTCCGGTTATGCATGTTCTGGCGGAGGAAGAAGCGGCAAAGCAGGACGGCGAGGAAACGAGCGGTGAGATTACCAGTGTAGAAGATGCGAATGAGACGCTGGATCTCTACGATGATGAGGAAACTGAGTGGGAAGAAATATACATAGGTTCTGTGGACGATCTGAAAAAGTTTTCCAAAGAATGCTGGCTGGACACATGGTCTCAGAATAAGAAAATATATCTGACACAGGATTTGAATCTTGCTGGCAGTGATTTTGTGTCTATACCTACTTTTGGGGGATATTTCGATGGGCAGGGACACACGATCAGCGGCTTGACAATCAGGGATTCTATATCTTACACAGGGTTGTTCTGTTATACACAGAAGACAGCGGTTATTGCGAACCTCAATGTGGCAGGAGCAGTACGCCCTTCCGGAAGTCAGATGGTAGTTGGAGGTATCGTAGGGGATAACAGTGGGATTATTATTCACTGCACTTTTGAGGGAACAGTGGAGGGAACTGATTATGTCGGCGGCATAACAGGATTTAACGAACAAAGCGGCATTATCATGGACTGTGTTGACAATGGCAAAGTGATAGGGGCGCATTATACAGGCGGTATTGCCGGCGAAAATATCGGCAATATTGTAGGATGCACCAACGAAGCGGAAATTAATACATCCAATGAAGACAAAGCTGTGTCGCTGGAGGACATTAACATTGCGCAGTATGTTGGTCTGATGGATACAGGGAGCGGTGACGAAGCGGCTGATAAAGAAGCGGCAGTGGTTAATAACACAATCGATTCGGGAGGCATTGCCGGACTTTCTACGGGTATCATACAGTTTTGTAATAATAACGGTATGGTCGGTTATGAGCATGTGGGATATAACACAGGAGGTATCGTAGGGCGGCAGTCGGGATATGTCTATGCCTGTGAAAATACAGGGACTGTGTACGGGCGTAAAGATGTAGGCGGTATAGCAGGACAGACAGAGCCTTATATTGCAATTGATCTGTCCGAAGATATTGTCTACCAGCTCGCAGAAAATATTGATAAGATGCACGATCTGACAGGACAAATGCTGGACGATGCCGGCAGCGAATCCGATATGCTTTCCGCAAGACTGACGGTCGTTCAGGATTTTGTGGATAAGGCTTTGGAAGACACCTCTTTTCTGGCGGACCGGACAGTAGGATGGACGGATGAGATGATCGGTTCCGTCAACGAGGCGGTGAACCGTTTTGATTATGTTATGGACGAGACGGCGAAAGATAATGGTGTACTCGATCATACGAGAGACGCCGCGGGTAATGTTAAAGATGCGGCAGATAAATTGCAGGATACAGTAAATTCGCTGGATATCTATCAGTATATGTCTCCGGAGCAGAGGAGCATGTATGATAATGCCAAGGCGAATATGGAGAGTGCGTCGAAGCAGTATTCGGAGGATTATGCCAAGGCTGTTGCCGCGCAGGAAAATTGTTGTCTGGCTTATTATGCATTTGATGATTCTGAATTTGCCGGGGCAGACAATGCTGTGAGCGAACTGGACTTAAAGCCGACAATTAATGGTGTAGGTCAGATTTCGTGGGATGGGTCACAGAATAGTAAAGAATGGGAAGACTATATTGGATATGATGGATGGGTACATCACTCTGATACAAACGGAGACAGCGAATTTCCTCAGCCCGGTGGTACACCGCAGGGGGATTTGGATCAGCGACTGCTTAGCAAAGTGGCAGAGGAAATGTATAATCATACTGGTGATGTTGCCAACAACGCTTCGGACTATGCCAAAGATCGGTATCAACAGACGCATGGTACAGCTTATGAATCAGACATGCGGGGCTATCTTGAGACTATGGCAGATATCGTTATGTCTGTTCAGGGCGAAATGACACAGGAGGCAGCCAGCCAATTGAGCGGAGCTGTCGGATATGTGAGAGATGCTTCGGACAATCTGGAATCAGCGGGCAATCAGGCAAAGAGTATTTTCGATACTTTAAATGATATGCCGGACATTGCTCTGCCGCAGCTTGGTGATGATTATCGTTCCAAAACAAACAGCCTGACAGCTAACCTGCAAGGACTTTCGGAAAATATGGGTTATCTGAACGGTGAGATGGCTTCCACAAATGATGTATTGATCGGAGATCTGGAGGATATTAATGACCAGTTCAGCACGATCATGAAACTCTATACAGATGCGATTGATGGTGTTCTGGATATGGATTATGGGAGCAGCTATGAGGATACTTCACAGGAAGATGCCGAAACAAGTACAGATGCAACGATTGCAGACTGTAGGAATACCGGGACGATACAGGGAGACATCAATGTATCCGGTATTGTTGGAACAATGGCGATTGAGTATGACTTTGATCTGGAAGGTGATGTTACAGGTATTGAGGATGCCAGAATGAATTCCACGTTCCTAACGAAATGCGTACTTCGCCAAAATATCAATCAAGGTAAAGTAACAGCACAGAAGAGTTGTGCCGGAGGAATATCCGGTTTACAGGAAATGGGTACAATTCTGCGTTGTGAAAATTACGGCAGAATTACTGGCAGTGCCGGAAATTACATAGGCGGTGTGGCAGGGCAGTCGCTATCCGACATCATGAACAGTTATGCGAAGTGTACTGTGTCAGGAGAGAAATATGTGGCAGGAATAGCAGGTTCAGGTTCTGGTATTAAAGGATGTTGTGCAATTGTGCGTATTCAGGATACAACTGCTTTTTCAGGAGCAATAGCCGGAGAGATCGACGGAAGTAAAGAGGTTGTTGACAATTATTTTGTATCTGAGGAAATAGCAGGAATTGACCGTATCAGCTACAGCGGCAAGGCTGAGCCAATCAGTTACAAAGACATGTTAACGATAGAAGGCATTCCGAACAGATTCCGTATGATGTCGATTTCTTTCTATGCGGATGATGAAGAGGTAAAAAGGGTGGAGTGTCCCTACGGCGGCAGCGTTCCGATTGAACTGTATCCGGAGATTCCGTCGAAGCAAGGTTTTTATGCCGACTGGGATATCAAGGATTTAAGTAAGGTGCTATATGATGAGGATGTCACGGTAGACTATGTACGATATCTGACAACACTTGCTTCAGGACAGTTGCGCCCGAATAATCAGTCAGTTATCTTGGTTGATGGCATGTTTAAGCAGGAAGATGCGTTGAATGTTATGGAAGGCGTTTCTGTGGACAGGACGAACAATGAAGAGACTGAACTGTCGCCTGAGAACCCGACGGAGAGCTGGGTAATAGAAATTCCCGACGACGGAAACGAGAATCACCAGATTCGGTATCAGGCGCCAGAAGGGCAGACCGAGGGTGTTACCGTCTATGTAAGACGGGATGGCGGATGGATTCAGGCAAATGTGGAATTGATGGGTATCTATCATCTGTTTACAGTCGAGGGAACAGAGACACAGATTGCAGTCTGTGTTCGTGAAAAGAGTATCACGGATTATTTAATCTATATTATTCCGGCAGCAGTCGTTGTATTGATTGTGATAATTCTTCTTGTCAGGAAAATCAGGAAGAAGCGGAAGGCGAGGAAAGCGGCAGGAACTGTAGATAAAGAAGAAACTGAAAAGGAATAGAATGCAGAAAAGAGGCTGTTAGGAATGGCGGTCTCTTTTCTCTATGGAGATTTCGTTGGCGTAAGACAAAGAATATGATATTGTAGTTGCATAATGAAAAATGTGATATATAAAAGAAAATATGCATGAAAAATGTGATAAACAACCGTTGAATGGGCATGAAAAATGTGATATGTTAGTGATATTAAGAAGGCAGGGAGAGTAGTCAATGGAATTGTTGAGAAGAAAAATAGATCAAAAACTGCTGATTTGGAAAAATGATTCGGAGCATTTACCGTTGATTGTCAAAGGAGCCAGACAGGTTGGAAAAACAGAATCAATCAGACAATTTGGGAAGCAAAATTACAGGAATGTGATTGAAATTAATTTTGTATTGCAGAAACAATATAAAAGTATTTTTGATAATGGTTTTGAAGTAGATACAATTATTAAAAACATATCATTAATTAATCCACAGCTTGAGTTTTTTCCTAATGAAACCTTATTCTTTTTTGATGAAATTCAGGATTGTATTAACTGCGCGACAAGTTTGAAGGCGTTTAAGCTTGACGGAAGATTTGATGTAATCTGTTCAGGTTCCCTGATGGGAATTAATTACAACGAAATAGAATCAAATAGTGTTGGATTTAAAGAAGATTATAGTATGCACTCAATGGACTTCGAGGAGTTTTTATGGGCCAAAGGATATAAAGATGAACAGATAGAGGATATGTATCAACATATGCATCAGGTTACGCCTTTTTCTGACATTGAGTGGAATGTTTTTTCTGAGGTTTTTAAGGAATATATAGTGATAGGGGGTATGCCTGCAATCGTAAATATGTTCGTGAAAAATAGTAACTACAGCGGAACATTAAAAATGCAGCGTCAAATTTTGCTTGATTATGAAGAAGATATTACAAAATACGCAGGTGGTCTTGATAAAGGTAAAATACTGAATATATATCGGAAAATACCGGTATTTCTTGGAAAGGATAATAAAAAGTTTCAGATATCTAAGGTGGCTCACGGAGCTAGAAACCGTGAGTATATAGGTGTGGTCGAATGGTTGGAGAGTGCGGGTATGATTAATATCTGTTACTGTATGGAACAACCGGAGCTGCCCTTAAGGGGAAACTACAATCCGGATAATTACAAAATTTATTTTCGGGATACAGGATTATTGATTGCTTCGCTTGATGAAGAGGCACAGGAAGATTTGAGAAGTAATAGAAACTTTAATACCTATAAGGGAGCAGTGTATGAGAGCATTGTCGGGGATATGCTGGTAAAGCAAGGTTATCAGCTGTACTTTTATAGGAATGAAAAGGGAACGCTCGAAATGGATTTTTTTGTAAGGGATACGGAAACGCTGGTTCCTATTGAGGTAAAGGCAAATGATGGTGCAACGGTATCCCTAAATCATCTGATTATGAAAAATAAGTACGGTGATATTTCCTATGGAATTAAATTTGGTAATAAAAATATAGGATTCAATGGACAGTTTTATACATTTCCATACTTTCTTGCATTTTTGTTAAAACGTTTTCTGAGAGAGCGAAAAATATGATAAAGGTAATATATTAAAATATTTTTGAGAAACATTTATTACTGTTGATTCCATTTTATTTTTTCACATGAGAAAAGTTTCTCGGAGTATGATAGTAATGAACAGGAGAATTAAAAGCAGAATATGTTATATGAAAGATATCCTGCTCTTTATCCTAAAATATATCC
>CAMXBD010000097.1 GCA_947179245.1 uncultured Lachnospiraceae bacterium
CAGTACGACAGGCGGCAACAGCGGGAATACGACAGGCAGTGGCAGTACGACAGGCGGCAACAGCGGGAATACGACAGGCAGTGGCAGTACGACAGGCAGCAATAGCGGGAATACGTCAGGCGGTGGCGGTACGACAGGCAGCAATAGCGGGAATACGACAGGCAGTGGCAGTACAACAGGAGGTAATAGCGGCAGTACGACAGGCAGTGGCACAATAACAGGCGGCACTGGTGGAAATACGACAGACAGTGGCACAATAACAGGAGGCAACAGCGGGAATACGACAGGCAGTGGCAGTACAACAGGAGGCAACAGCGACAGTACGACAGGCAGTGGCAGTACAACAGGAGGCAACAGCGGCAGTACGACAGGCAGTGGCAGTACAACAGGAGGCAACAGTGGGAATACGTCGAGCAGCGTGACAACGGGTAATACGCCACCCGGCAGTACAGGTAACAGTACTCCGTCGGTCAATAGTACCACTAATAGCAATACTACTCCATCAGTAAATAGTACTGTTAATAGCAGCAATTCGCAGACCAATAGCACTACGAGCAATAGCAGTACGCCAGCCAATGCAAATACACCGAACAATGGTACAATAAGTAATATCTCTTCGGAGACAGGAGCAGCATCAAATAGCGGCACAGTGACAGGACAGACGAATAACACGGCAGTACCTAATACTTCCAGTGAAAGTGCATCCCGGACAGAAAGTGCATCCCAGACGGAAACTACATCCCAGACGGAAAATACATCTCAGATGGGAAGTGCAGATCAGACAAATGAGGCGGGTGCAGATGCTTCCGCAGAGCCAGCCGATGAATTGCAGACCGCAGTTTTCAAACCGTCAGTAACGATGCATATGGAAGATACCACTATTTTGACGGTTGAAAAGTTGCAAATGGCAAAAGAGCAGAATGTCAATCTTGTGCTTGATATGGGAAATTCTGCTACATGGAGTATTGATATGGATGCAGTCGATATGTCTACAGTGTCGGAAGTAGACATGGGGATTACGATGCAGACAGCAAATGTCCCGGCTGAATTGATTGCAGAGATATTGGATGGAAATAAATATCTGGAATTTACATTGAATCATTCTGGGGAGTTTGGATTTGAACCAGTTTTGAACATTCAGTTTGAACCGGCTAACAGTGGAAGATATGCGAACTTGTTCTATTATAATCCGGAAATGGAGGAACTGGAATTTATATGTTCTTCCGTGATCGATGAAAACGGAGTGGCATCTTTCCGAATGGAACATGCTTCCAGTTATATAATTATCGTGAGTGATTCACCTATGTCCGATATACCGGTTTCTGACGAATCGCCCGCTCATATAAACTGGTGGATCATTGCGGTAGTACTTATCGGCTTGATTCTGGTGGCTGCCGGCAGCATTATATTCTTCGGCAGAAAGAGAAGTCAAGAGGACGAGGACGAAGAGGACGACGAAGAGGAGGACGAGGACGAAGAGGACGATGAAGACGACGACGATGAAGAAGAAGAGTATGACCCGACTGACAAAGAAGACGAAGAATCAGAAGGAGGCTATTTAGATGAGGAAGACGTCTTGGATAGCATAAATTTAGAAGAAACAGTGGACATAGAAGAGTCAGATGAAGAGGAGAGCGATTGGATTGAGGACGAAGACTGGCAGGAACCGGAAATGCCCGAAAAATCAGAAAATAAGCCGACAGACAGATTTACCGATGACTATGCGGAAGATGATTGGATAGACGACGATGAATGGGAAACCGCGAATGAATGGGTAGATGATGAAGAGTGGGAGAAGATGAATGGGCATGGATAAATTTTCTTGCTTAGTTTTCGCAAAAATTTCTTTTCGTAATTCATCAGATATGATATAGTATAAGAGAATATGGAATAAGGAGCAGATGAAGATGGCAGAGACAGATGCCGAACAAGAAGCTCGACAGGCGAAACGCAAACGTATTCGCCGAATCAAGCTGTTGATTTTTGTCGTTCCTCTTTTCTCGATAACGATTCTCTTGGGATTGTGTATTTTCTTGGGAATCAGGCTGCATATGGTCAAGAAAGAACTGCGCGATATGCGTGCTGCAATAGAAGCAACAACCGTTATAGATCAGACGGATTCAGCAGATAATACGAATGATGCGGATACAGATACTGAACCGGCATTATATACAGTGTCTGAGGTGGATGAATTTAAACAGACAGGGAATGCCGAAGAAGCTGTATCAGAAGAGGATTCAAGTGTCCGTAAGGTGTATCTGACTTTTGATGATGGTCCCAGCAGTAATACAAACCGTATTTTGGATATACTGGCAGATTATGATGTGAAGGCAACTTTTTTTGTTGTCGGGAAAGAAGAGGAAGAATATCAGGCGTTATATAATCGGATTGTAGAGGAAGGTCATACATTGGCAATGCATTCCTACAGTCATAAGTATAATGAAATATATCAGTCGGTGGAGAGTTTCAGCACTGATCTGAGCAAATTACAGGAATTTCTATATGATACCACAGGAGTATGGTGTAGATACTGTAGATTTCCGGGCGGGAGCAGTAACACGGTGAGCCGGGTTGATATGCATGAACTGATCGATTATTTAGAAGATCAGGATATGTCATACTTTGATTGGAATATTTCATCTGGTGATGCTGCCAGTGCGTATATCAGTTCAGCAGATATTATCAGAAACTGTACTGTGAACCTACGGGATTATGATGAGGCGATTATATTGATGCATGATGCTTCCAATAAGAATTCTACAGTGGAAGCGCTGCCCGGATTGATTGAGACAATTCAGGCAATGGAAGATACGAAGATCCTTCCGATCACAGATGATACGGAGCGGATTCATCATATAAGCAATGACTAAAGAATGGAGGATGTGGGAATGGGGTTTTTCTCAGATTTGAAGGAAGACTTATCGCAGGCTGTGAATGAACTGATGCCGGAAGAGGCGCTTGAAGCCGCAATGGCAGGAAACACAGAGACTGATGATATGTTATCCGATGAGCAGTTGATGGACATGACACCGGTCGGGGATGAAACGCCGGAAACTGTGGATGATGTAAATTTGAGCAGTATGTTGGATAAATTAGAGGGGATGGATGCGGTCAATGAACCGTTAGAAGAGGAAGTAATCTCTTCTGATGATATGGCGGGAATATTGATCGAAGAACCATTGGCAGACCCGGAAGAGCCGGAAATGATAACCATGCCGGAGCCGGAAGTCAATGAGGAACCGGAGCTGATACCAGAGGAAATAGTTGAGCCGGAGCCTTTTGTTGAGGAAGAAGTTCGAATACCTGAATCAGAACCGGAAGCCGAGACGATAGAAGAGCCGGAACCGGAGCCGGTGTTAGAGACAGAATTACAGGAAGAACAAGAAATATCCGGATTAAGTGGAGAGGAAGAGGAGAAAATGGACGAGCAGACACAAACACAGGAGCAAACACAAGTACAGACACCGGTTAATCGCGTAGCGGTGGATGAGACAGCAGTAGTAACTGAGGGAATGACTATTACGGGTGACATTGTATCCGAGGGTTCCATGGAATTGATCGGTACTGTCAACGGAAACTTGGATATTTACGGCAAGCTGAATATTACTGGTACGATTCAGGGTGACTCTAAAGCCGCAGAGATTTATGCGGAAGGAGCTAAGATTACAGGCGAGGTCAACAGCGAAGGCAGTGTTAAGATCGGACAGAGTTCAGTAGTAATCGGTAATATTTCTGCTGCAAGCGCAGTGGTGGCTGGTGCGGTCAAGGGAGACATCGATGTACGCGGACCGGTTATTCTGGATACCACAGCAATTGTTATGGGTAATATTAAATCTAAATCCGTCCAGATTAATAACGGCGCGGTAATAGAAGGTATGTGTTCGCAGTGCTATGCGGATGTGAACCCGACATCCTTCTTTGAGGAATTTAAAAAGAATAAAAAATAAGGCATTTGAGTTCTAGTAGCAGAGCGGGAGAATAATGTTATGCGTCGTATACTGTTGAAATTAAGCGGAGAAGCCTTAGCAGGCGATAAGAAGACCGGATTTGATGAGGAGACCGTGCGTGGTGTAGCCATGCAGGTCAAAGAACTGGTCGATGATGGGATTCAGGTAGGTATTGTAATCGGCGGCGGCAATTTCTGGCGTGGTCGTTCCAGTGAGAATATAGACAGGACGAAGGCAGATCAGATCGGGATGCTGGCGACAATCATGAACTGCATTTATGTATCTGAGATATTCCGTTCGACAGGCATGATGACGAGTATCTTGACGCCTTTTGAATGTGGATCATTCACAAAACTGTTTTCTAAAGACCGGGCGAATAAATATTTTGGTAAGAATATGGTCGTGTTCTTTGCCGGAGGAACCGGACATCCTTATTTTTCAACGGATACGGGTGTGGTACTTAGGGCAATTGAAGTGGATGCAGATGTCATTCTGCTAGCGAAAGCAGTTGACGGCGTTTATGATGGTGATCCAAGGTGTAATCCGGATGCGAAGAAGTATGATCAGGTTTCTATTGATGAAGTGATTGAGAAAAACTTACAGGTAGTGGACATGACAGCTTCTATTCTGGCTAGGGATAACAAGATGCCGATGTGGGTATTCGCTCTAAATGAAGAGAAGAGTATTGTAAACACCGTAAAAGGTGAATTTAACGGCACTAAGGTGACCGTATAAGCGATGAAAGGCTGGAGGATTACAGTATGGATGCAAGACTAAAACCTTATGAAGATAAAATGCAGAAGGCGTATGACTATCTTGAGAGCGATCTTGCTGCAATTCGTGCAGGACGTGCTAATCCGCATGTTCTTGATAAGATCAGAGTAGATTACTATGGAACGCCGACTCCGATACAGCAGGTGGGTAATATTACTGTTCCGGAACCGAGAATTATCCAGATCGCACCATGGGAGAAGACACTGATCAAAGAGATAGAGAAAGCGATCATGATGTCTGACGTAGGTATTACGCCGTCCAATGACGGTTCCCTGATCCGGCTTGTATTTCCGGAATTGACGGAGGAGAGACGTAAGGAACTGGTGAAGGACGTCAAGAAACGCGGTGAGGAGAGTAAAGTTGCAATCCGTAATGCAAGACGCGATGGCAATGATGCGTTGAAGAAATTAGCGAAATCGGATGTTTCCGAGGATGAGATCAAGGAGTTGGAAGATGCTTTGCAGAAGCTGACTGACAAGTATATCAAAGATCTTGATAAGCTGGTGGAAGAGAAATCCAAAGAAATTCTCACGGTATAACAGCGGTTTAATTGCAAACAGGGTATAGAGAGGGATTGCAGAATATATATTCTTATATTCTGTTGTCCCTTTTTGCAAGTGTGAAAAATATTTTTTCAAGTTGAGAGAAAGGCATGGTTATAAGTATGGAAGAGGGCATGAAAATACCGAATCACGTTGCAATTATCTTAGACGGCAACGGCAGATGGGCCAAAAGCAAAGGGATGCCGCGCAATTACGGACACGTACAAGGAGCCAAAACAGTAGAAGTGATTTGCGAGGAAGCCTACCGTATGGGAATACAGTATTTGACGGTATATGCTTTCAGTACAGAGAATTGGAACAGACCGACAGACGAAGTGAATGCTTTGATGGGACTTTTACGCAACTATATGAAAACTTGTCTTAAGACGGCAGCCAAGAATAATATGTGTGTGCGGATTATTGGTGACAAGACAAGGCTAGATGAGGATATCAGAAAACGCATGGAGCAGTTGGAAAAGGCGACCAAAGATAATACCGGGCTGCATTTTCAGATAGCCATCAATTACGGTGGAAGGGATGAGATTGTCCGGGCCGCGCGTCATTTAGTTGACAAAGCAGCTAGGGGTGAACTGAAGGCAGATGATATTACGGAGAATAAGATTAATTCGGTGTTAGATACCCACGATCTTCCTGATCCGGATCTTCTCATCCGTACCTGCAACGAACAGCGTATCTCTAATTTCCTGCTGTGGCAGCTTGCATATACAGAGTTATATTTTACGCCGATAGCATGGCCTGATTTTTCTAAAGAAGAATTAGAAAAAGCGATAGAGGCATATAATAAGAGAGACAGACGATATGGTCTGGTCAAAGAAGAGTAGGGAGGAGATCAGACTATGTTTTGGACTAGACTGATAAGCGGCATTTCGTTGGTGGCTATTGCACTGGTTACGATTTTAGCAGGAAAAGGTGTACTGGCAGTAACTTTATGTCTTATTTCACTGGCTGCCTATAGAGAACTGACGAAAGCGTGCGATATACATACGGATAATAAGAAATGCAATGCGCCGGAGCTGGTGGGTATGATGATGACGGTGCTGTATTATGTACTTCTTGTGGTCACGCTCTGGGGGAAGGGTAAGAATGGCGAAGGGCTTGTTCAGGTGTATCCTGTTGTCATGATTATGATCGTGGTCAGCCTGATTCTCTATCTGTTTATTTATGTATTTACTTTTCCGGGTTACAAGGCTCCCCAGATCATGGCGGCAATGTTCTCATGGCTGTATGCGCCGGTCATGCTTTCCTTTATCTATATGATCAGAGAGGGGTTCGTGTACGGCAATTATCTAGTCTGGCTTGTATTCCTTTGCTCATGGGGAAGCGATACATGTGCGTATGCTGTGGGCGTTTTGTTCGGCAAACATAAGATGACACCGAAGTTAAGCCCAAAGAAGTCTGTGGAGGGGGCAGTCGGCGGTGTAGTGGGTGCGGCGCTTCTATTTGTGCTTTATATGCACTTTGCTGTCAACAGATATACAGATACGACAATTCCGCTGATTTTGGCAGCTGTGCTTGGCGCGGTGGGTGCGCTTGTATCTATGGTGGGTGATCTGGCGGCATCAGCAATTAAGAGGGATCACGATATTAAAGATTATGGCAAACTGATTCCGGGGCACGGTGGTATTATGGATCGGTTTGACAGCGTGATTATATCGGCACCGCTTATTTTTATCGGTCTGGTTATCATTGTGAAGGTGAGCGGAGCTGTTTTATAGAAAGAAGATTAAGAATTAAAATTTCAATCGCGAGATTTGTGTCTGCGTGCTGCTTGTCACAAACTCGTTACACGCAAAAAGCAGTGCAGAAATGGGATACGATATGAAAAAAATAGCAATATTGGGTTCTACTGGTTCTATCGGCACACAGACGTTGGACATTGTGAGAAAAGAAGATGATCTTCAGGTGACGGCGCTGGCGGCCGGTGCAAATGTAGAATTGATGGAGAAGCAGGTGAGGGAGTTTGCTCCTGAACTTGTGGCAATGTGGACGAAGGAAGCCGCACAGGATTTAAAGATACGGCTGGGCGACCTGCCCGTGCGGGTAACATATGGTATGGAAGGACTGCTGGAAGTGGCGGTTCATGATAAGGCGGAGGTATTAGTGACTGCAATTGTGGGAATGATTGGTATCAGACCTACCATTGCAGCGATAGAACAAGGCAAAACGATTGCTCTTGCAAACAAGGAGACGCTGGTGACAGCGGGACATATTATTATGCCGCTGGCGGCAGAAAAAGGCGTTTCTATTCTTCCGGTGGACAGCGAGCACAGTGCAATATTTCAGTCTATGCACGGTGAGAACAGGGAACGTGTCAGTAAGATCCTGCTGACCGCATCGGGAGGACCTTTCAGGGGAAAAAAGAAGGAAGAGCTTGTATCTATGACGGTGGAAGATGCATTGAATCACCCGAATTGGTCTATGGGAAAGAAAGTTACGATAGACTCGGCTTCACTTGTGAACAAAGGATTGGAAGTGATGGAGGCTAAGTGGCTGTTTGATGTGGAGCTGGATCAGATACAAGTGGTAGTGCATCCTCAGAGTATCATTCACTCGGCGGTAGAATATGTAGACGGTGGTATTATGGCGCAGCTTGGTGTACCGGATATGAAACTGCCTATCCAATACGCGCTTTTTTATCCCGACAGGCGTCCTATGGATACGGGCAGAGTAGATTTTTTCCGGTTAAAACAACTAACCTTTGAGGGACCGGATACAGATACGTTCAGAGGATTGGCGCTTGCCTATCAGGCGGCCAGACGGGGAGGCTCATTGCCTACGGTGTTTAATGCGGCGAATGAGAAAGCGGTTGCATTATTTTTACAAAAGAAGATCACATTTTTGCAAATACCGGAGCTGATTGAGAGTTCAATGGAGCATCACAGTGTGATCAGTGCCCCAACGGTGGAGCAGATTTTGGATGTTGAGACGGCAACATATGAATATATTAAGCAGAAGTTTGGAGATTAGCTGACGGCATTATCGGGCTAGGCAGCTTTGGCATGGAGGATTACATTGATCAGAACAATTATTTTATTCCTTATCATATTTGGTATCGTGGTCATTTCTCACGAATTTGGACATTTTATCATTGCCAGACGAAACGGGATTCGTGTGCTCGAATTCTCTGTGGGTATGGGGCCGACATTGTTTTCTTATACGAAGAACGGCATAAAATACTCACTGAAGCTGCTGCCTATAGGCGGAGCTTGTATGTTTGATGGTGAGGACAGCATTGTGGCACAGGACGATAAGGAAGATGCGGGCAGCATGTACCGGAAAGCGTCGCTGGAGACAGAAGCGCCACTGCCGAAAGATAAGCCTGAAATACAGACGGAATCTTACGGTGTTGCATTTACGGAGGCGGGTGTGTGGAAACGTATTGCCGCTGTGTTTGCAGGTCCTTTCTTTAACTTTATTCTGGCATTTGTGGTGGCGGTGGTACTGACAGCCTTTTCCGGCGCCGATCTGCCGGTGATCGGACAAATAACCGAAGATTCCGCGGCAGCGGAGGCAGGATTGCAGCCGGGAGATGTGATCACACAGATTGGTCATGAGAAGATACATTTTTATCGTGAGGTGGTGGTGATTTCTTCGCTTAACAAAGGAGAAACGCTGGAAATCCATTATGAGCGCAATGGACAAAAAGGTGTGGCAAGTGTGTCTCCGAGGTATGATGAGAATGCGGGACGCTATTATATCGGTATCATGGGAGGCGGAGTGTATTTGAAATGCAATCCGTTACAGGTATTCCAATATGGTTTCTATGAGGTGGAATATTATGTCAAGACCACTTATAAGAGTCTTGGGATGCTGATACGTGGGCAGGTCACGAAGGATGAAGTGTCAGGACCTATCGGTATTGCGCAGTTTGTGGGTGAAAGCTATGATCAGGCGGAGGAAAACTACGGGACATCTTCTGCGATACTGACTATGCTGGAGATCATCGTTCTGTTGTCTGTCAACTTAGGAATATTGAATCTGCTGCCTCTTCCGGCTTTGGATGGCGGAAGACTGCTGTTTATGTTTGTGGAAGTGGTACGGGGCAAACCGGTTGCTCCCGAAAAAGAGGGACTGATACACTTCGCGGGCCTTGTAGTGTTTATGGTTCTGATGGTATTTATCATGTACAATGATATTATGAAGCTTGTGCACTGACAAGTTGACACATGGTGTATTGATGAAAGGAACGAAAGAACGATGAGTAGCGAGTGGTTTGAAAAGGCGCCTGTCCATAAAGCTTATTTTAAGTTTTCTCTGCCTGTTGTGTGCGGCTTGATGATTTCTTTGGTCTATAATATGGTAGACACTTGGTTTATCGCAAGAACGGGCAATACGGATCTGGTTGCAGGAGTTGCGCTTAGTGCACCGGTCTTTATATTAATGGTTGCCCTTGGGGATATGTTCGGTCTGGGAGGCGCTTCTGTTATTTCCAGACTTTTCGGTCAGCAAAAAGATGACGAAGGCAGAAAAATCAGCATTTTTTGTTTCTATGCCGCAATTATAATAGGTGTTATCGTTTCTGCGCTTATGTTGTTGTTCAGGCAGCCGATTTTGCATCTATTGGGAGCCGATCAGGATACGATGGCGTATGCCTCCGGCTATTATACATACATTGTGATGGGAGCGCCATTGATTATTCTGTCTTTTACGCCTAATAATCAACTGCGCACGGAGGGATTTGCCACGCAGTCTATGATTGGTGGTGCCATAGGTTCGGTAGTGAATATCATTCTGGATCCGGTTTTTATCTTCGGTTTCGGGTGGGGTGCGGCTGGTGCGGCAATTGCCACCGTGCTTGGATATGTCTGTACGGATTCATATTATATCTGGCTTTTGCTTCGCAGGACGCAAAAGTTGTCTGTTGATATCAGGGAATTTCGTGTTGTTCCGTCTGAGCTGCAGCAGATTCTGGCAATCGGTGTTCCGGCTTGCATTACGAATCTGATGCAGAGTTTTGGTATGACGATGCTTAACCGCTTCCTGCTTCCCTATGGAAATGACAGGGTGGCGGCTATGGGGATCGTGACGAAGACGAATCTGATTGCAAACTTTGTCATTATCGGGTTTGCCTTTGGCGCACAGCCGTTGATCGGCTATAATTACGGGGCCGGAAATCGTGACAGACTGAAAAAGATTCTACGGTTTTGTTATGGATTTGAGTGTTGTATCGCCGTGGTAATTTCAGGAATTATGTCTCTTGCGGCGCCGTACCTGCTTAGGATGTTTATTGCGGATGAGCATATTGTTGCGCTGGGTACGCCGATGCTCCGTATACAGCAGATTGGGATGATGTTTATGTCAATTGTGCTTGTGACAACTGTTATTTTTCAAGCGGCAGGCAAGGCATGGGGTGCGTTCTTATTGTCTGTCAGCCGGCAGGGTGTTATTTTTGCAGTAGTGATTTGTACGGTGTCAAGATTGTTTGGCTATACAGGTGTGTTGATGTCTCAGCCGGCAGCGGATGTGCTCACAGCCTTGCTGGCGGTAGTATTGTTTATGAGGAGCGTTTACAGAGAACTGGCGGAATAGTCTGCCGGTTTTCAGGTTTTGGCGCAGGGATTCAGTTTTAATAAATTTATATATTGCGTTCTGTTTCTTTATACTATATACTTACTCTATCGGGTTTCATTCAGAAACCCAGAGTATATAGTTTCAGCGGGAATCCCGCAGAGTTTCAATTTTTTATTGGGGGTTGCGAGATTTGTGTCTATGCGTTATCAGCCACAAACTTGTAATCCATATATGGATTTATGCTACAAAGCAGTACAGAGATGAGGTATGAGATGAAGTATTTGACAAGTGTATATTGGGAGCGTGGAAACGTGGCGGATAACAATCAGGATTCGCTTATTTTGCTGCAGGTACTGACCGGAAGAGGCAGAGTTTTGATGGCGGCAGTGTGTGACGGTATGGGAGGACTGGCACAGGGAGAAGTGGCGAGCGGTTATGTGACGAGACGATTGCAGGAGTGGTTCTATGGACCGCTGTTACGGGCAATACGGAAAAGAAAGGCATACTGGGTTATCAGACGATCTTTAGACCGACTGGTTTATCACATGCAGGAGCAGTTGTCGCAATACGCCAAGCAGGAAGGGATTTGTCTGGGAACTACCATGACGGTACTTATCATATGGGAAAAGACGTATCTGCTCTGGCATTTAGGGGACAGCAGAGTCTATCGACTGTGTATTTCAGGTATGGGCAAGGGAAATAAAGACGGGGCAGAGTGTTTAACTTCTGACCATGTGCGGGGAAATAACCGGCTTACAAAATGTGTGGGCAGCTTCGGTTATGAGAGACCGGATTTTAAAATGGGAATTGTGAAAGCGGGACAGGCTATGCTGCTGTGCAGTGATGGATTCAGGCATTGTGTTACGGGACGGGAAATATCTGATGTTCTTGCACCCAAGGTGATCGCTGAGGAAGAGCAGGCGTCTCGCAGGCTGAGAGAAATCGGAGAGGTGTGTATGAAACGAGGAGAGAGAGATAACATATCGGCTGTCTATATTAAAGCAGTAAAATAGGTAGAAAGGAGAAGAGGCAGAAGTGGAAACAGAGCAGGTTCGTGGACATTCGGGCAAAAAACAGATAGGAAGATACATGATAATCAGAGTTCTCGGAGGAGGGGGAGAAGGAAATGTATATCTGGCAAGAGATGAAGATCTGCATCGCATGGTGGCGATCAAACAGATGTGGGCAGATACAGGGAAACAGGAGGGAAAAGTGATACAAGAAGCCGATTTTCTGCATAAATTTAGGCATCCTATGCTTCCGGTGGTCTATGATCTGGTGTGGGACGAGGCATGGTATCTGGTGATGGAGTATATTCAGGGAATTACTCTGGCTGAATACATAGATAAAAACGGATATGTGCAGGAAGGGCAGGCATGTACGTGGACAGGACAGCTTCTGGATATTTTAGGATATCTGCATACAAGAAAGCCACCTGTTATTTATCGTGATCTAAAACCGGACAATATTATGGTGTGTCCGGACGGACATTTGCGATTAATTGATTTCGGAGGTGCTTCCGTAAAAAGTTACGGAACACAGGAGCGTGGAGTGATGGCAGTAACACCGGGATATGGTGCACCGGAACAGTTCGGAAAGGCAGGACAGGGAGTTTATGCGGATGAGAGAAGCGATATTTATGCGTTCGGCAAAGTGATGTATTATATGCTGACAGGGACAGAACCGTCGAAACCGCCCTATACGGCGCTGCCGGTGTGCGATTACCAGCCTTTTGTACATGAACGGTTGGAACTTATTGTCCGCAGATGTATTGAGGAAGACCCTGAAAAGCGATATCAAATGACAGAGGAGATTAGGAGAGATTTAACAAAGTGTGTCGGAAGAAGACAACGGCTGCACGGACGGTCTTTTATCAGAATCGTGGAGAAAAAAATATGGCTGACGGAAATGTAGCGCGAAAGTGGATGAAAGAGAGAATGTTTGGCGGGGTGTATACTTTTATCGAAAAGATATGGTATGATGTAAAACAAAGATATTATATAAGGAGAGATTGTGAGTATGCATCGTGAACATACAAA
>CAMXBD010000098.1 GCA_947179245.1 uncultured Lachnospiraceae bacterium
TCGCCCACCAGCATACAGGTCCCGCCTGCTCGTCCCAGACGTTTATTCTTAACAATTAACACCCATAAAAGAACTGCCGCTAAAATACATACAACACTGTCTATAAAGAAATTAGCCGCATATGCAACCGGTGTGATCAACGCTGAAGTACCTACTACGAATAAAATATTGAAGATATTGCTTCCCACAATATTGCCTACAGCAATATCCGCTTTACCCTTGAGCGCCGCAGTTGCGCTTGTCACCAGCTCCGGCAGGGACGTGCCGAATGCCACTATCGTCAGTCCGATCAGTCTCTCGCTCATACCGAATATCCGCGCCAGCGCTGTCGCCGCATCTACCGCAACGTCAGAACCAACTACGATCATCACACCACCGATCAAGATCAACACGAGCATTTTCCAGACAGGCATCTTCTTCTCTGCTTCCTGTCCATTCTCATTTTCTTCCTCCCCCAGCACATTCTGCCCCTTCTTCGACATATAAAACAGATATGCCAGATAACATACCATGAACCCCCACAGAATCACTCCGTCTGTCCTTCCTACCACGTGATCCGAATATCCTATTCCCATAAGCAGCGCCGACATGGCAATCATAAAAGGAATCTCGTATTTCACCGTAGACTTCTGCACTGCAATCGGAGTAATGACCGATGTAATACCAAGAATCAGAAGTACATTCATAATATTGCTTCCCACGATATTACCGATGGTGATCTCTGCGCTTCCCTTGAGCGCCGCAGACACACTAACCGCCGCCTCCGGCAAAGATGTTCCCATCGCCACGATCGTCAGTCCGATCACAAGCTGCGGAATACCGAATTTTTCCGCCACCTTACTGGCACCTTCCACAAACCAGTCCGCGCCCTTCACCAAAAGCACAAATCCAATTGCCAGCAAAACCAGCTGAATTACAACTTCCATAATCTTCCTCCGTTCCGAAGCCTTAGCTTCTGTCAATCATATTATCTGTCTTTTGTGCCGGCTGTCACATCAAAAAGAGACTTCCGGCATTTTGTGATGCTAAAAGTCTCGTTCTTTCTATCATTTCTCATCATCGAAACAGGTTACGATCTATGACCGGAAACAGAAAGCGTGTAAACATGACTTGCGTCAGGGTATGTTGCTTACACAGGATAACTACTCCCTCTTAACTTGTGACATAATTTAACATAAGAATCCCCTGTTGTCAAGCATTCTATACAGAATCTATATGTGGTCCGGGTTGCGGAAGTAATTACGATAAAGCCACCCGAACCACATACACCACTACCCCTACCGTATCTTCGCCAGCGACTCCTCCGACAAAATCTTTTTAATATTAATCATGAAAAGTACTGTTGCCGTAGTTGCCGAAATAATATCCGAAACCGGCTCCGCATAGTAAACTCCCATCACGCCCATGAAATGCGGCAATATGATCGCCAGCGGAATCAGCAGGATGATTTTTCTGAGCACAGCTATAAAAAGTGATATCTTCGCCTGTCCAAGTGCAAGGAATGTAGGCTGGATACCGTTCTGCAATCCAAACACAAGCATCCCCGCCATAAAGATCGGCATAACACTTCCGGTCAATGCCACTAACTCCGTCTCGTTGGTAAAAAATCCCGCATAGAATTTCGGGAAAATCATCGCCGTCGCCGTAGACAGGAAGCGGAAACCAAAGCACAGCCCGATCATCCAGCGATACAGCATTTTTACTCTGTCAAAATTCTTCGCCCCGTAATTATAGCTGACAATCGGGGTCATTCCCTGTGTAAATCCGTTGATAGGCGCAGAAAACAACTGCATGATACTCTGCATAATCGTTAAAGAACCGACATGCATGTCACCACCATAGACCTGCAGACCATGATTGAGTACAATACTGATAAAGCTCTCCGTGGCATTCATAATAAAGGGCGATATTCCCAGCGAAAAAACACTTCCTAATATACTCCCCTCCATGCGCATACAATTTCTGCGGATTTTCAGAGAAGACTTTTTTCCAAGAAGAAAAGCCATCACCCACGCCGCGCTCAGTCCCTGTGAGATCACCGTTGCCGTCGCCGCCCCTTTGACCCCCATATGAAGCCCGAAGATGAATATGGGATCTAAGATAATATTGGCTATCGCCCCGATCAATACAGACAGCATTGCTATCTTTGACTGACTCTGGCAGATGATAAAAGCGTTTAATCCCAGTGCGAGCTCTACAAAAAGCGTTCCCGCAAGATAGATGGAAAGATAGTCTGTGGCATAACCAATGGTAGCATCACTGGCGCCGAACATATATAACAGCGGCCTCTGGAATGCATAAAAAACCGCCATCAATACTACCGTGCAGACAATCAGAAAGCTGACGCTGTTTCCTAATATCTTCTCCGCATGTTCTCTGTCTCCTTTTCCCAGCCAGATGGCCGCCAAAGGCGCCGCGCCGTTGCTGATAAACGCAGAAAACGCCGAAACAAACATGGTAATACAGAAGGTGACACCCACTCCTGTCAACGCGTTGGCGCCTACGCCCTCCATGTGGCCGATGTAAATACGGTCTATGACACTATACAAAATATTGATGATCTGGGCGAGAATCGCAGGAATCGTCATGCTTGCCATCAACTTACCGATGGACTCCGTCGCCATACGCTCTTCCCGTGTTTTTGCTGTAGATGCCATTTGAATAAACTCCTTCCAAAACTTGCATTACGATATTATATTTGCTACGATATCATTATTGAAATACAATTGCAACTCAAAAAACACGGAGAACACTAATGAAATCTATATCAAAAACATTCTGCAAAATACTGTCCGTACTGATTATACTCTCAGCGTTAAATATCCGCTTTGTATGCGCACATCTCTATTATAGCGGGCAACTCGGCTTCCTGATGCCCTCCGCCTGCACGGCCACGGAGATCGTATGTTATATTCTGATCGTATACATCAACTGTTTTCCCGCTCTGACAATCCGTAAAGTCTCCACTACCCGCAACAAAGTGCTGGAAGACGGCATTGCGCTGTTACAGATTTTTCTCGCAACAACTGTTGTCGAGATCATCTTCTGTATCGTTGTCCTTTTGGCAGGCATGCCCGATGACATTGATTCCGGATTCAGTTACCCCTTAGTCTGGTTAAGACATCTGCTTCTTATCCTCTTGGTGGAACTCATTCTTTTCTGGAACGGAATCATACGTGTATATCTGACTTCCGTCCAGCTCGGCATCAAATGGCGCCTGATCGGCATCATCTGCGGCTGGATTCCGATTGCACATCTATACGCACTGTATAAGATCATCCGGATCACAAGCAATGAAGTTGTCTATGAAAATGAAAAATATCTTCTGAATCAGATACGCGCCGAAAATCAGGAATGCCACACTCGCTATCCTGTTTTACTTGTTCACGGCGTATTTTTCCGTGATTTCCGCTTTTTCAACTATTGGGGCAGGATTCCCGCTGAATTAAAGAGAAACGGAGCCACTCTATTCTACGGCTGCCAGCAGTCTGCTGCTTCCGTAGCCAAATGCGGCGAAGAACTGAGTGGGCGCATCAAACAGATCATTCAGGAAACCGGCTGTGAGAAAGTCAATATAATCGCTCATTCCAAAGGCGGGCTGGACAGCCGTTACGCGATCTCCGCCTGTGGTGCAGCCCCCTATGTGGCGTCCTTAACCACTATAAACACGCCCCACAGAGGATGCATTTTTGCGGATTATCTGTTAGATAAAATTCCGGACGCCGTATGTGATAAAGTCGCCGTCAAATACAATGCGGCGTTGACTCTGTTAGGTGATCCCAACCCTGATTTCATGGAAGCCGTACAGGATCTGACTGCCTCCTCGTGCACCCGCCTGAACGCACTGCTGCCGGACGATCCACAGGTATATTATCAGAGCGTCGGTTCCAAGATGAATGGCGCATTCAGCGGCAGATTCCCTTTAAACATGTCCTACCCCATGGTAAAACATTTCGATGGGGCAAACGACGGTCTTGTTTCTGTGGACAGTATGAAATGGGGCAGTAATTTTATCTATCTGTCCGTACCGGATGGCAGGGGCATATCCCACGGCGATATGATCGACCTGAACAGGGAAAATATTTCCGGTTTCGATATGCGGGAATTCTATGTAAATCTGGTACATGACCTAAAAGAGAGGGGCTTCTGACGGACATTCACTTCTTGCGCTCATCACTCACCATCCGCGAGTACGCTTTCAACAGCCATTCTTCCGCAATCTTCTGCTGTGGCATAAACTTCTCAGACTCTGCGTAATCAAGCAGACTGTTGTAGAACCAGTTTACTTCTGGGCTGTCCATCCCCGGCAGATCTGACTGACAGACAAGCAGACTGCCTGTGCCCACTTTCGCTTCATAGACCAGCCCAAGCTTATGATTTCTCTCGAAATTATCAATCATCCAGATCAGCGGTTCCACCGCCTGACCGTCTAAGACCGCCACTTTGGCATTTGTTATGATCTGCCACCACTGCGGCGTCGTACACCCTTGCGTCGGAAACTTGTCAAACAGCGGATGCTCTCTGTCCATACACAATCCCATCGTCCCGATCGGCAGCGGCTTGCCCATACTCCCGGAAATGGAGGCAAACATCGGATAGCACCAGAAATCCGTGCAGTAAGTTCCAGCAATAGAATACTTTTCCTGTATGTCATTGCCAAAATATAGAACCTTTCGCCCAGCTCTCAGACTTTCTATCATCTGCACTGCACTTTTTGTCACAATCACCTCCTGTTTATCGGAAGTATGTCCTTCGTCTGCTGCCTGAATTTTATCTGTCTGCTGCCTTTTGTCTACCGCCTGTCTTTTATCCACCGCCGGATACACATAGATGTCGTAATGGTTCGCAATTTCAGCGATTCTTCCGTCATTCTCCATGGTATTGGCTCCTGCGCCGGCTCCATCCGTTGTCACGCAGACCGTCACCCTGAGTTCCATCGGTTCCTTACAATCCGGAAGCGGCAGACTGCCACGCCCGCAGTTTTTTAATCTGGTCAGCTCCAATGTGGTACTATGTTCTGTCCGCGCAATCACTTTTTCCGCCTCATTTACTGCATCATAGTCTGCACCATAATCCGCAAAACACCCTGAACTTCGGCATTCCGACATCGTCACGCTGATTTTAGCAGAAATATTATCATCTGGACGCAGATCACACAACTGTACTTCATAGTCAAACTTCTCTCCCGCCCGATAGACATAGGATGGAAACGAGAGCATCACTACTCTGTCATTGCAAAACTCACGCCATTGTCTGGCACTCACCAACCCTTTGTTTTCCATAAAAGAATTCAGAATACCCACCAGAGCCGTTCCCTGCCCCGTAAAATCCTGCAAATCCAAAAGCTGGAACCCTGCCAGTTCCCGGCTCCGGAAAGCCGTCTCCAGCTCTCTCTTATAGCATTCTACGGCGAGATGCCCCGATGCCCTGAAAAAGCTTTCCGCCATGTGCAGCATTCCTTTTTCCTCAAGACGCTGTCTGAAAATGCGCAGATTCTCCGGTTGCAATACGCCTGTATACTTCTCGATCTCTCTGTAATCAGGATAAATCTCATACTGTCCGATTTCATGGGATACTACAGGTATTTGCGGAATCAACGCTTCCTGTTTTAAGGCTTTTACCTTTTTGGTGCCAGTGCCGAACTGAATCTCTACTTCACTCTCCTGCTCCACAGTTTCCTGTCTGTCTGTTGCCCTGTTCCACTCTTCCTCCTGATCGACTGGCGCCTGAATTTGCCGAGGACAGATTGCCAAGTCATAGCTGTGACAGTTATCCGGCATATCCACCTGAATGTGTCCCTGCGGTGCATCACACATCGCATAGGAACCACGGAAGAGCCTCTTTTGCGCAAAACGCACGCCGCTAAAGAAATCATCATTCTCAAGTATCACAGGAGAAAACTGAAAATTATTCGACCCCTGTACATACCAGTGCCGGCTGTCCTCTTTTTTATACTGTCCCAGAATATCATTCAGCACCTGCTTACTTCCCCACAGCTCATTCCCAAGAGAAAAGATTATAAACGAAGGATGATTGCCGTAGGCATGCAAAATACGGAAGCCTTCCTGCATCAGCCACTCTCTTGCCACGCGCTCTGCATCTGTCTCCTCCTCACCCGCTACCGTTCCCCAGAAGGGCAGTTCCGGCGCCAGATAGATTCCCATCTCATCCGCCGCCTCAAAAGCGGCCTCAGGCGGACAGCATGTATGAAAGCGATAATGATTGATACCGTATTCTCTCGCCGCACCAAACAGCTTAAGCCATGAAGCCTTATCCATAGGCGCATAGCCCGTCAGTGGAAATATCATTCCGTCATGTTTGCCACGAAGCATAATCGGAAGTTCATTCAGATAAAAAGTTCTTCCTTCCGTGTTCAGGTCACGGAAGCCAATCGTTGTGACTGCCTGTCCCAATGCTTCTTGATTTTTGACTCCTTGTGCTGAGGGCACGATCGTTACCGTGACTTCATACAAGTTGGGTGTGTATTCATTCCACAGCGCTATCGTCTTCTCTGGAGGTATCTCTATCTGTATGCTATATTCCGTTATCTCAGGATATAAAATAATCTTTCTGCATATTTCGACTAACGGCTGACCGGTTTTTGGATTATTAACTAAACTTTTCCCATCTGCATTATCTGCCCATAGTTTTTTTGTCAGGGCGCTGCATGTAATGACCGCCTGTGCCGGCTGCATTTCTGACGTCTCCTGAACCCCGCCGCAGCTCTTCATGATACTATTATGACACTGCGCGTTAAATTTCACCTCCAAGCTTTTCTTTCTTGCGCTTGCATCCACGCGCAGATCCCTCACCCGGACTACCGGCTCAAAAACAATCGCAATCTGTCCCAGCATCCCATTCCAGTTCGTCTGCGTATCCGGAGATGTCATATGTCCACCCGGTGTCTTGTAATCCGTATTACTGACCATCACAGTCAATTTGTGTGTCTTTTTCGTCAGATAGTCTGTCAGATCATATTTGTGGGCCACAGCAAAACTATCCTGCGTGCCCACAAAACTTTCATCCAACCAAACATAGGAGATCCGCGTCCGCTCGATCACGAGCTGCGCCAAATCTCCCATGTGTTCTTCCGGAATCTCCAGAGTGCGGGAATACCATGCATAGCCCTCAAAATGATAAGGTTCCGTCAGGTATCCCGTCTCTTTCTGCTCCCCATGTATTCCTTTATGTGCTTCGGCGGTGGTACCGGGCAGAATGATCGTATCCTCAAATTTCCGTCTGTAATATTTCTTCCCGATACCTGCCTTATCAGCATCTAAACAAAATTCCCATACCCCGCTTAAATCCAATACATTATCTGTCGTCATCATAGTCTGCTGTTTTCCCTTTCTCCCATTGCCTGCTCAATCCGCAGTATTCCTAAATCCCCACAAAAAGACACGGAAACCTATGACGTGATTATACTGGATATGATTATAAAAATCTACTCTTTACTACACTTCATGCTGCTATTCTTTACTCTGCCATATAGATTGCCACCGCTTTCTCAATCTCATCAAGAGTCTGCTCCATTGACTGTTCGCCCCTCATATAGCTGATTCCCTGCGTAAAAACTGCATCCTCCAGCATTTGATCAGGAATATACGCTGTATTCACCGATGCCAGTTCTTCCTTAAACCCTGCAATCTCTTCATCTGATGGCCAATAGCTGGTAAATTCAATCGTATTGCCGTCCATGTCCGTCGTAGCGACAGAGCTATATGCGCCATCCTCCTGAAGATGGTCTTCTTGCGGTGTGAACTGCATATCAAATGCGTTCTGGTTAAGCGGCAGCCCATCATAGGCACTCTGTACATCGGCAGACAGGAACGCATCCATAAAGCCGAGAGCCTCATCCGTCTGCCCGGATGCCGCGCTGACCGCCAGCATGGTTACGGGCATAAATACATGACTGCACTGCCCCTGCATGGGCACCAGTTTCGCATCCTCAGTTCCTTTATTGTCGTCCACCGAGATCATCTCCAGATAAGCATACTGTGACATAGTCCACCCCGACAGCATTCTGACCTCTTTGGACACATACTGCATCGTGTCCATGAATGCTTCCCAGTCCATCTCATCCATCTTTTTGCCATAAAATTCAGCCATTCTTTCATTTCTGCCCTCGTAATACTCCAGCCGTTCCTCATCCAATCCATCCATCTGTGCATCAAAGATCCGTTCACACTGTTCCAGATACTCTGCAATGATGTCCCTGTTAATGGTGCCGTCCTCCGAAATCCATTCCGGCTCACTCGCTCCCGCAAACCGCTTCATGACACCGCGCTCACCACTAACGCCGATGATATCATTTCCCGGATTTTCTTCCCTTAACTTCTCTATGATCCCGCCTAAATCTGACAGATTTGTCACATTTTCCATACCTTCCGCTCCGCATACAATCTGCGGAACTGCCAATGTTGCCGGAGCCATATATGCTTTGCCGTCACGTTTAAGCGCCTCAATCACATTGTCAAAAAGCGGCTCCTTCGTGCTGTATTCCGCTAAATAGTCAGTCAGATCTAACAGCATTCCTTTATCCACATAGGAGTCAAAAGGAAGTTCGTCCAGCACCAGAAGATCCGGTCCCTCTCCTGCCATAATCTCTGTGTTCAGTTTCTTCACCGCATCCTCTCTTGTTACAGAGTCACCGTCGCTCATACCGATCTGATACGATACAAACACATCAGGATGCTTCGTCTGATAGAGCGAGATCGCCTGTCTGATATTATCATCCTCCCGCAGACTGTAGATTGTGATCATATTTTCCGGTACGGCAGGCACATTGGGATCATAAGTAAACCGTATGAGTTTACCGCCAACTATCAATGCCAGAAAAGCATCCCCCTCAAGCTGTATCATATCAATGATAGCATAATGAGGGTTACTCAAGAGAGACAAATTACCGTCTAAAATCTGTTCCATCATATTGCCACCGATCACATGACGGTGTATGCCCTTTTTACCTGCAAGATAAACTGTCCCATTCTCACCCGGCAGAAGATACATATCGCAGTAATCCGTCCCATTATACCCTCTATCCTGATAGCTGTCACCGGTAAACTCTGCGAGTACCTCGTCCTCAATATACTCTCCGGCTTCCATGTCATAGATAACCGGTGCATCTTCCAGTTCCCATTCATTATCGATAAACAGCAGGTTATCTTTCACCCATACCCATGACGGAGTAAAGTCAATCGTCAGTATCTTCTCTGTACTGCCATCCCGCTGTACTTCATAGATTCCTCTGCCGGCGCTTACGAAAATGCGGTTATCATCTCCCATAACCACCTGCCTGAAATACATATCGTCTTCTGACAATTCCGCCTCCACCGGTACCTGTGTGCCGTCCGGCAGGATCAATATAAGACGCCATTCAGGATCTTCCGCATTGCTGTCACCCACATAATGCATCAGTGCAACCGTGCCATCTGGCGACATATTTAAGCTGCTGATCCAATAATCCTGATAATCGGCAAACCAGTCCGGCGTCTCCACATTCCATGTAGCGCCCTGATTTTCCGATACAAGCATTCCCACTTCCCGATCCATAATAACGAAACTTCCGTCTTCCCGCACACACAGATCTGTCGCTCCCGGAGCAGACACTTGTTCCGACAAATCAAGTTCTTCCTCCACATAACGTCCCATAGCAGTCGGACCATCTTCACCTGCATTATCACTACCTGTTCCATTACCATCTGTCTTCGCACTGTCACCTGTGCTGTCTGTATTTGTTCCCTGTCCGCCATTGCTTCCTCCTCCGCAGCCTGCCATGGTAAACACCAAAGAAGCTGCAAGCAGAAGACTGATTACTTTTTTCATGCTTTTTCTGATCATTATACTTCCTTCCTCTCCTATATTATACTGCTGTCTAGCTCTGGCCCATACAAAAATATTTTTGTGTATAGCATCTTTCTGTACACTGCAAGCATATCAAAATAATCTCTAAGGTTTCTCTAAACATCTTAAGAAATTCTTAGAGAATCTTTAAAGATTTTTGTGATAACATATACTAAGACTAAGCCCTGCGGGCTTAGTCTGCAAGAATCCCGCTTACGCGTCGATTCTTGCCATGCACCGGTAAGTTTATAAAAAAGGGGGGGGAGTCTCCATGCGCATTTTATTAGCAGAGGACGACAAAGATTTAAATAAGGCACTGACATGGCAGTTGACGGGGCAGGGATATACCGTAGATTCCTGCTATGACGGAGATGAAGCGCTCTATTACGGAAGGCAGAATATTTATGATGTGATCTTGTTAGACCGCATGCTTCCCTGCCATGAAGGTCTTGAAATATTGACTATATTACGCCAGCACTCCATCAATGTTCCTATCATCCTGATCACGGCACTCGGAACATTGCAGGACAAGATTGCCGGGCTGGACTTAGGTGCTGACGACTATCTGGTAAAGCCCTTTGATTTCGAGGAACTTATGGCAAGAATCCGGTGTGTCACCAGACGTTCACTCGTATTGAATACACAGCCGGACATGCTCTCTTACCACGATGTCACATGGTCGTACAGCAAAATGTGTCTGACGGGTCCATCCGGTGACAGCACCTTGTCCAAGCGGGAAGGCGACCTGTTAGAATGTTTTCTGCATACACCGGAAAAAATACTCGGCCGCGAAACCATACTGTTAAAAGTCTGGGGTCCAGACAGTGATGTCGAAAACGGAAATCTGGATAATTATGTTCACTTTCTGCGCCGCCGGCTCAAAGCCGTGGGGAGTAGTTTACAGATCAAAACTATCCGCGGTGTGGGATATGGTCTGATCGTGCAAGAAGCTGACTGACCCGCAGAAAGATCGTACATCAGTATTTGCACAGCAATTGTCACTTAGGAAGGAATATGCCATGTTTCGCAAAGCACACTGGCTTTTTACTATATTATGCGGCGGCAGTACGGCAGCTATCACTATCATCATGTCACTGTTTTATCTGCGCGTATCAGAAAAAAGTCTCTATGATAATCAATTTCAATCATTTCAAAATGATATAAGCACCATCACCGCCAGTCTGGAGCAGTCCACCTCTGTGTCCATGCAGTGGCTGGCACGGATTGAGGCACAGAACGGCTATACTATATACATTGTAGATAACGGTGCTCCTTTTCTCTATAATAGTTTGCGCGGCAGTATTGACTCATCAGGTCAAATATTATTGGCAGAAAGTTTATACGCCTATGACTCCATATTCATGATTGAAAATCTTGATCCGGAGGGCAATAGCTATTCCGGTATCTGGCATACTGAATACGAGTTTACCTCCCCCTCTACAGGCGATACTTACTATGCCTCCCTTATTGACATTGAACGAAACCGCACACTATCTCAGATCGTCATCCTCTCTTCCATGGCATCACTGCGCGTCTCCATCGTCCGCCAACGCATTCTTTTTGTACTGATTGATCTTTGCGCAATCATTGCGCTTTTCACCTTTTCATGGTTTTTTACCGGAAAGCTCTTAAAGCCCTTGCAGGAAAACCACGAAAAGCAGCTACAGTTTGTTGCCGCGGCTTCCCACGAGCTGCGCACGCCGTTGTCCGTCATTCTAGCCAGCAATGAATGCTGTCAAAGCGCTACAGATGAAGAGCGGATCGGCTTCTCACAAACCATTCGCAAAGAAGGAAAACGGATGAACCACTTAATCGATGATATGCTCACACTTGCCCATTCCGGAATGAACCGCTTTCAAATTGAACGTAAAGCGGTGGAACTGGACACACTGTGTCTTAATGCTTACGAAGCCTTCGAGCCTCTATGTGAACAGAAAAGCATTGAATTGTCCTTATCACTGCCCGATGCACCGCTTGCCCGCTGTCACTGCGATTCCGACCGAATAGCTCAGGTATTGTCCATTCTGCTGCACAATGCCCTCAGCTATACACCACAAGACGGATCAATCAAACTATCCTTGATCTACCATAAGGAACGTAAAACATATTTTGAAATTACTGTGAGTGACACAGGCATCGGTATCTCCGATAAAGAAAAGCAGCATATCTTTGACCGCTTCTATCGGGCAGAAAAATCCCGAAGCACCAAAGGGCACTTCGGGTTAGGGCTTGCCATCGCTTATGAAATTGTAACCGGTCACCATGGTAAGATATCCGTTCATGATAATCCGCCGAACGGTAGTATATTCGTTGTAAGGCTGCCGGAATAGCAAATTGAGCTTCGCTCAATTGCAAAATTTGCTTCGCATTCTCGAACACAGGTTTAAGTCCCGTCTTCATACTTTCAATTTTTAGTGCGGATAGGGGGACTTGAACCCCCACGTCATGGACACCAGAACCTAAATCTGGCGCGTCTGCCAATTCCGCCATATCCGCATATATATATTTCCCCGCCATGCCAGTCTTTCTGACACGGCAGGTATAATATACTGTTTTCTACTTACTAAATTACCGGCTTATTTCACGCCAGTTTTTGTAACTTCTCTGAATGTTCTGCCACTACGATCTTAAGCATTTCTACATCATGAAAAGTAGCTTCCATTCTCTCCACATAACGGGCATAGCGTCTATACGTATCAGTGTAACATGCCTCAATCGTGTTAAGTCGCGGCATAATGACATTCTCCTGATACAATTTGATACGATGTAATTCCTCTTTCAGTCTCCGTTGCTCTGCCTTCACTTCTTGAAGTTCAGCTTTTACTTCCTGTACTTCTGC
>CAMXBD010000099.1 GCA_947179245.1 uncultured Lachnospiraceae bacterium
CTCATCTACATACAAGCCGCAAGTGTCTGTTAGACAATTATTTACATTAATTTTTGTACAATACAGCGATATTCAAACTTATTATTGACAATTCATTGCTTAAATTATAAAGTTTAGTTAATTTACCAGTTAGCTTACATTGGACTGTGTTGTAGTAGATCAATTCATTTGTAGTAGACCAATTCATTCCACTTTGAAGTTTATCAGGCAGTTTGAAATATACTAATCTGCCGGAAAGGAGGCTGCATGACTTTTAAAGAACAATATCTGCAATCTTTATCTGTCAGCCCGGTCTTACCATCGGCATTTCCTATGCAGTCTTTTGCCGGTACTTTCTATGAACTTCTGCCGGACACAGCCGGACGCCTGCCTACCGTCTTAAGCGGCGGCATCGTAGATCTCTCCGCTGCATATACACTTTCTTTCAAACCTCTGGACTGTCACATGCTTCTCTATACCCGTGAAGGATCCGGCACACTCCGCATACGCTCAAAAACATATACTCTGGAACAGAAAACACTTCTCTACATGGACTGTAATACCACTTCTTATGCCTTGGAAGGTTCTTCTATCCCGTGGCGTTTCAGTATCTTTATGGTACGCGGCAGTATATTGACTTATTTAGTCAATCTCATACCTTCTACAATCCCACTGTTACATCCGCTGTCTGACTATTCATCCATCTTAAGCGGATTGGAACGTCTCCTTTCCAATGATCCTTCTGCCAGCCTGTATAACAAACTGACAGATGCTGCTCTTTTACAGGATATTGTGACTGCTCTGATTATTGAATTTTGTCATCTGGAACCGTCAGCGCCAAAATGTGCGCCCTATTTATTGGAAATTAAGAATTATCTTGACATGTATTTTACAGAACCTTTTCGTCTGGAAGATCTGGAACAGAGATATCATGTGAGCAAATACCGCATTTGTCATGAATTCTCAGCCGCTTTCCATGTTCCGCCGCTTAAGTATTTAAACAGAAGGCGGCTGGATGCTGCCGTTCATCTTCTCCTGACCACCGATAAACATATCCATGAGATCGCCATGGACATTGGCTATGATAATACAAACCACTTCATCAATCTCTTCAAGCGTGAAAAAGGTATCACGCCTCAGGCATACAGAGACGCAAACAGGGGTTAAAGCCAGACTTACGTAGTGTCTGCACTTTAACCCCTGTTTGCATTTTATCTGCTATCATCTCATGATTCTGCGATATAGCAGCTCCATATTCTATTTGTCAGCCTGTCTCCTCGCTGCGCTGTCCTTATATACAATACGGCCGTTCACAATATATACGCCCTGCTTGTAATAGTCTCCTGATATCTTGCTTATCATGTTTTTGACGGTACGCTCCGCCATCTCATGCATATCCACCTCATAGCTGGTGATCCCGATATCACACAATCCCGGCGGCTGGTAATTATCATACCCCACTACCGATATATCTTCCGGCACTCTGTACCCGTTCCTCTGTAACGTCTGTACCAGCATCGCAGCCGCAACATCATTATTGCATACGAATGCTGTGGGCATCCTCTGCGGCAGCTTGATTTCAAAACCATCATCTGCCCTGCCTGTACGTGGATCTCTGTCATTGATCACCCACGTCTTCTCCACATCCATACCATGTTCATACAATGATTTCATATAGCCGAAATAACGGTCCGTGATACTGTCTGTTGCCAGCACATTTCCTATGAATGCAATGTCTCTGTGCCCCATCTCAAAAAGAAGGTTCGTCATGGCATACATGCCGAAATATCCGTTAGACACGACCGAATCGCTCTGTCCGTTCTTATCATAGAAGTCAAGGAAAAAGACCGGAACATCCGCATACTCCATCAGCTTATCCAGATAGTCCTTCTTCAGCCTTCCTATGATTACCAGACCTTCCGTTTTCTTCTCCTGTAAAAGTTTCGGCATGATCATCAGGTTTTCATTTTCAGTCTGAAGCACCTCAAGCATCGTAAAACAGCCTTTTTGCACCGCTGTAGTGGCAACTTCCTGATACAGTTTCCAATAAAATGATTCATATTTATCCAGAAACCGATCCGCCACGATCGCGCCGATCGTATAACTGACACTTCTTCTTGCACGCTCCATGTTCAGCATAGACGGTGCATGATATCCCATCGCTTCCGCCTTATCTCTGATCTTAGCGCGTAGTTCTTCGCTGACTCCCTTTTGACCAGACAAAGCCTTCGATACTGTGACGGTACTGACTCCCATCACTTCGGCAATGTCTGACATTCTCACTGATTTAGCCATGTTTTCCTCGATTTCAAACTCATATTTTTAAGTAAATTAATATACTTAAATTATAAAGTAAAAAAGTATGTTGTCAACAGAATTACGTTAAAAAATTGCAAACTGCGCCATATATAACTGATAATAGACTCCTTTCTTCTCCATCAGCTGGTGTGCATTGCCTTCCTCTATAATCCTTCCGTCATCTACCACAAAAATGCGGTCCGCCTTCTGAATCGTAGATAATCTGTGGGCAATGACAAAAGATGTCCTTCCCGCCAGAAGATGCTCTATCCCCTCTTGAACAAGAAGCTCCGTCTTCGTGTCAATACTTGAAGTCGCCTCGTCCAGAATCAATATTTTCGGATCAGAGACCATTGTTCTGGCAAATGCCAGAAGCTGCTTCTGACCAATAGAAAGACCTCCGCCGCGCTCGGACAGCTCTGTATCATACCCTTTATCCAGCCTCATAATGAAATCGTGGGCATTCACCGCCTTAGCCGCCGCTATGATCTCCTCATCGGAAGCATCCAGCCTGCCGTAGCGTATATTGTCTTTAATCGTCCCAGAGAACAGGAAATTATCCTGCGTCATGATACCCATCTGTCTGCGCAGACTCTCAATGGACACTTTCTTCACATCATATCCGTCCACCCGTACTATGCCTTCCTGCACATCGTAGAAACGGCTGATCAGGTTTACGATTGTAGATTTGCCGGCTCCGGTAGGTCCCACCAGTGCAATAGTCTCTCCCGGCCTGATCTTAAAACTCACGTCATCCAGCACTTTGACCTTATCGTCGTAAGAGAAATTCACATGCTCAAAGGTCACCTCGCCCTGTATTGGCGGCATTTCAGTCACGCCCTCGCCATCTGTAATCGCCGGCGATGTGTCCAGTATTTCAAAGATACGCTCCGCCCCTGCAATATTCGTCACCAACTGGTTATAGAAATTGCTGATATTGTGAATCGGCTGCCAGAACATACTCAGATATGTGCCAAAGGCGATAAAAGTACCTACAGAAACCTGATCTACACCCAGAACCACAATCCCCGTATAATACAGCAGAATACACCCCAATCCCCAAGAGAGATCAATTACCGACCCGAAAGCATCACTCATACGCACCGCATCAAAAAACGATGCCCTGTGTTCTGCAAGCAGGGTATCAAAAGTATTCTCCGTCTCTGTCTGCGCATGAAAGCTCTGAATAATCTTCATTCCCGCCATATCCTCATGGATAAATGCATTCAAATTGGCCGATTTCTTACGAAATATCTGCCAGCGGGGATGTGCCTTGATCTGAATGAACACCGTTCCTGCTGCCATAAACGGAATCGTCATCATGGAAGCTAACGCCAGCTTTGGATTCTTCCAGATCATGATCACCACCACCGCTATGACTGTCAGTCCATCCGGGATAAGCGTCGTCACGCAGTTGGACAATACATCCTTGAGTGAATTGATATCCCCGATAATACGGGATAATATCTTTCCCGTCGGTCTGCTGTCAAAAAATTGAAAGTCCAGTTTCTGAATATGCGTATACAGCTCCTGCCTGATCGTCAACAGTATCTGATTGCATACCTTTGCCATAATATACATACGCAGCTTTACCGTAATGACCAGCACCAGATTGATCACCAATGCAAAAACAAGTAGTTTGTACAGCCCGTTTAAATCTCTCACTGCAATATAATCATCGATTGCTGACTCCATGATCAGCGGATTGACCAGACTGATCAATACACCGTATCCCATGATCAACAGTACCAGTATGATCTGCCATTTATAAACGAGCAGATAGCGGAAGAGACGCATCAAAGTCTGCGCTTTACTGCGCTCAACGCTTATTTCATCGTCTTTATAAGAATTTACTGCCATGTTTGCTCACCTTCCTTCCCGTCCGATGTACGCACTGACATATTTGTCATATTATGTGTCATTTTCTCTGTCAGCGCAACCTCTGCCACATCACCATACTGGGACTGATATGTCTCATAATATAATCCCCGCATTGCAAGAAGCTCTTCATGTGTTCCCCGCTCAGCTATGGCGCCTCCTTCCAGCACAATGATCTCATCCGCATGCCGCACTGCGCTGATTCTGTGCGCAATAATGATCTTCGTCGTATTGTCAAGTGTCTTTAAAGTCTGCTGGATCATATGTTCCGTCTCCATGTCCAGCGCCGATGTGGAATCATCCAGCACCAGAATAGGATCTCTCTTCGCAAGCGCCCGCGCAATGCTTATGCGCTGTTTCTGCCCGCCGGACAGTCCTACGCCGCGCTCACCGATTACCGTATCATAGGTATCTTCCATGCGTTCGATAAAGCTGCTCGCCTGCGCCTGTGTGGATGCATGTCTTACCGTCTTAAAATCTATGTAGTCTTTCTTACCCAGCTTAATATTTTCATTGATCGTATCCGAAAACAGAAAAACATCCTGCATTACATAGCTGACACTCGTGCGCAGCTGCCCTAAAGACAATTCTTTGATATTCACATCATCTAAGTAGATCGTTCCGTCCGTAGCATCATACATCCGCTGTAAGAGCTGCACGATGGACGTCTTACCGGCACCGGTAGCTCCCATGATTCCCAGCGTCTTACCGGACTCTACAGTAAATGAAATATCATGCAGTATCTCATACATATCTTCTTTATGAAAAGATACATGTTCAAAGCAGATCTTACCCTCTACTTTCTCTAATTTGACCGGATTAGTCACCTCCATAATGCTCGGCTTTATCTCATATATCTTCTTAATCTTCTTGTTGGATGCCACCGCCGCTGAGAAACTGTTGGTCAGCCATCCAAGCATCTCCATTGGCCAGACGATATTGGTAGAATATTCCATGAACGCAGTCAACTGTCCAAGCGACATCTCTCCATCTATAACAAATTTTCCGCCGACTAACATAGTCAATAATGGCAGCACTTTCGTTACCACGGTAAAACAGGGATAGTACCGCACGAACACTTTCGACTGTTCCATATTCAAATCATAATATCTCTTATTGTGGGATAAAAACTTCCCGATCTCATGCTTTTCTCTCGCAAATGCCTTAACCGTACGCACACCTGCCAGATTCTCTTCCGCCACCGTATTCAGCAGGGCATTTTCTTCACTGATCTCTTCGTACACCTTGCCGAGTTTCTGTTCCATAATAACCGCAAAAGAACCGCACAGAAGCATTGCTGCCGTAGGTATCAGCGCCAGTTTCCAGTTAAGCATATACATACACACAAGAATAATGCTTGTATGATAGATGACCTCGATCAACAGCATACTGACATATCCCATAGCATCCCAGATCCGGTCCACATCCTCCTTGACACGCGCCATCAGTTCGCCCGTATTTGTCTTGTCAAAAAAGTCTGCGCTGAGTCCCTGAATATGCCTGAACAGATCCCGCCGCATATCTCCTGAAATCTTCGCGCCATTTTTGTCAAAAGTATATTCTTTCACATACTGAAAAACGCATCTTCCTAGTCCGATCCCCAGAAATCCCAGCAGTAAATATTTCAATTCACCGATATTACCGCCCACAATGACATCGTCCACCACATGCGCTGTCAGTCTCGGCGCCATCATATCCAACGTGACTGCGGTCAACAAAGATATGACCGCGATCAGATAGGGAATTTTGTACTCCCATATGTAACTCGATAGTTTTTTCATAACCTAAGTCCCCCGTTTTGTCTTCCCCACAGATGTTACATGCTGCTTATTCGCGCAAAAAAGGGCTGCGGTAAAATTACCACAGCCCTAAAATAAGCCTTGCATATATATTGACCGAATCAGTCATTTGTCCTATTCCGATTCGCTCTTCTATCTGCGGAGGTAATTTCATGTAAAATGTTATTAAATTGCTGTGCCATACGCACATCATGTCTTGTTTTACTATTCTTTAACATTAAATTTACCTCCTTTCGCTTAATTGATTTCAGTTAATCTAGTAACATTATTGTTAGCTTAATACAATCCTTTTCTATTGTCAACAGCTTTATTTCAGAATAATTATGTCTCCCAGAATAATTATGGCATCTGTGCTAAAAACACATGGACATCTATATCTCATTATACTAAAATAAAACTTATGAACACTATATTTCACAAATTATATGACTACTACAATTACACCTTCATTCCCCTGCTCATAATGACATCTGTCCTACTCCTGCTTGGCGGATGCGGAACCAAACAGAGCGCCCCGGCAGAAAATGAAATTCCTGATACCACAAATATAAACGGCACTTCTGCTCCCGCCCCTCTCACAGACTACGTCAGTGAAGACTATATGGCGCTCGCGGATATGTGGGGAAGCTGTGACGATACGGCACTCGCCGCAGTCATGAACAAAGCGGCAGACGGTGAACCTGTGACGATCGCCTGCATCGGCGGTTCCATCACACAGGGAACTATTTCCTCAGGAGAGGACGACTCTGCTCTTGCATTCAGGAAATGCTATGCCGATATTTTCTTTCAATGGTGGGAAGATTCCTACCCTGACACAGAATTTACCTTCATTAATGCCGGGATTGGCGCAACTGATTCTTATCTCGGCGTGCACCGCGTCCGGCAGGATGTTCTTGATGCAGACCCGGACTTAGTTCTGGTGGAATTTTCTGTCAACGACGGGGCTTCTCCCACGGACAAGCGCAACTACGACAATCTGGTCCGCCGGATTCTTTCAGCAGAGAACCATCCTGCCGTCATGCTTCTTTTCATGGGACAGACCAACGGTTACAGTGCGCAGGATATCCACGCTTTGATCGGTTTTAACTATCAGCTTCCCATGGTAAGCTATATCAATGTAATTGACGAGATGATGGCAAAAAGCGACTATACAGCAAACGAGCTTTCCGGCGATACCACTCATCCCTCTGCATTAGGACACGCCATTGCAGGAGAAATCCTTTGGAAGTATTTAAGTAATGTGTACGCACAGAGAGAATCTTTCGGGAAACCACAGCCTTTTGCGCAAAGTGCCGTCACTAACGATGTGTATTTAGACTCGGAGATCATAGACAGCATGTCTCTTGCTCCTACAGAAACGGGCACTTTTGAAGAAAGCAGCGTCTTTGAAGCTTTTCCCAATGATTATACATGTTCTGAGGGCGACGGTGGTCTGACTTTCACTGTCAACTGCAAACGGCTGGGCATCCTGTATTACCGTACCACAGACGGAAAAAGCGGACAGTTTGAGGTGTATGTGGACGGCGGATATGTCTCCACCTTGGATGCTGACTTCAGTAACGGATGGGGAAACTGCGCTGATGCAAAAGAAGTCTTTGCATCAGAAGAAGCTGCTGAACACACCGTACTCATCAGGAAAGCGGCTGATTCGTCAGGTGACGGATTTACACTATTAGGCGTGCTGGCGGCGCACTAAATGCGCCGCTTCTACAGCTCACTGATAATACCACTTCTGTGCCTCCTCGCTGTCCTCTTGTGCAGGAGGCATCAGTTTCTTAAGTACATATTCCATCGGGTATGACAGTCCAAATAAGTACAGCCCCGGCAGCACAAATATTGCCCACGGCATGAGATAGACTGCAGCACACACCGCCAGAAACATAAATAGTATTCCAATCGTGAGCGGCAGGAACTTGAAGAGTACATAAGCTGCCGTCTTAATCAATTCTGTATTCTTCTTATGAAATCTTGATAGCAGCGGACAGATATAAATCACCAGCCCCGATACCAGAAAACACAGAAATACAAGTACGACAAACAGGGCATTATTCAGTCTGCTCTCATGATTCCATATATAATATACATCAACTGCCAGCACCCCCGACACGACCCAGAATACCAGTGTCAGCGGTAATATCTGGCGAAAATTGCTTTTGAAGGACTTAAGAAACTCCCTTCCAATGTATCCTGTCTTATGCCTGACGCACTTCGCCATCGCGTAGTATGCCGCCGTGGTTGACGCGCCTGCCGTGATCAGCGGAACGCAGCATATAATCCACAATATCCCCACATACAGAATGTCAAACAAAAGATTCATAAATCTGCTGAAAGCACTATCACTGCTAAATATTTTTATCATATTGTATCTGTTCCTCTCCACTCATTCCGGTACCGCAGTTTAGTCCGGTGCGGCCGCTATACATATATCATACTGCTTTATCAATATTCAGTAAACTAAAACTGTGTATATGATTGTTATGTCATTGACGTTCTTACGCATTAATGATACGATTTAAAAAAACGAGCAAAGCTCGTTTACGAGAATGCTTCGCATTCTCTTTCAATGATCTACACTATCGCATTTTAAACCATGAGATGCTTCGCATCCCGGCAAACTCAATTACACGGAGGAAAAATATGACCCGGAAAGAATCGGATCTGCTTCAATTTGAACATGAATTATTAAATACACGCCAACATCTCAATAGTCTGATCCATGAATATGCAGACGAAGAACAGAATCATCTGGATACTGCTATCTGGCAGGACAAAATATGCTATTTTGAAACCGAACTTAAATATCTGAACAACCAGCTGCAAATATTAAAAAACACGTCATACTATACTCCACAGACAGAATTTCCACAGGTGGAACGCCCCAAGACAGGATTCCCGCAGATGGAACGCCCCATGGCAGAATTTCCACAGCCCGATCCGGTCAGTCCATCGGCGCCCTCTCCTGCCCAGCCACCACACAGTCCACATGATTACGAAAAAATATTCGGTAAAAATTTCATGGGGATCTTTGCGTCTGTGCTGATTTTCATCAGTTTGATTATTTTTGCCACCCTCATGCTGCCGTATCTGACTGACACAATAAAGCTGATCGGTCTGTACGTTGTCAGTTTTACCATATTGTTTGCAGGGTACATACCGGCTAAGAAAAACAAGGCCAACAAGTTCTATACCGTGCTCATTGGCTGCGGTATCGGTTCCCTATACATTTCTCTGCTGTTAAGCGACCTGTATTTTAAGGTAATCGGAGATATAGCATTATATATTCTGATCTTACTCTGGGCTGTTTTCATAAAATATCTGCCCGGCTTGAAGAACATGCTCTTCCATATTATCGGTCAATCCGGGATCTTTATTGCCACGATTCTGGGAACGACACTGTGCGTTCATGATGCAGATTACACTAAATTCTTTGTATTGACCGTCTTCTTTTTCATTTCCGCCTTTGTCTTTTCCGGCAAGGGACGTGGGAATTATGCACTGAATCTATGCAATCATATCTGCAAAGCATTAAATCTGATTGTTTTTGCTTTTGGATTTTCACTCATGGAACCGGCGCATCTGCGTACCGTCAATATTGTAGTCATCATGCTGTATCTTCTGGCAGAATTTTATTTTTCTTACAAAGAAGAATACCGTTACGGTCTTATCTTCCAACTGCTGACCATAATAAATTCTGTCACTTTAATCTGCCTGTTCTTCTCAGCGGAATTTTTCTCTGAAAGCTCATCCTATGTATTTATGTACATCGCTGCGATTGCTCTGCTGTTCTATATATATAAGAAACACACAGCATATGAGATTATTTCTGAAATTTTCTTTCTTGCCATGATCTATCTCGGATGCCATAACCAGCCTTTCATTCAGGAGCATCTTTATGCATATCTGACCGTCATACCGGCTATGCTTTATGGAAAAATACGTAACAGAAAGCTCTATCTGTATACCGGACTTATATTTGCCGTGGAATTGTTTCTGACATTCTCCACTTCGGATCACTATGCAGAATATTTACTCATGACTGCAACTATATATCTTACTTTCCTTTTCGTCTGTCGTACAGTGAAACATATTCCTTTCAAAATATCCGGCTATATTCTGATCAGCCTTATTATCGCTGTTCTTGTGCACGACAGCGCCTATCAGTTCATGAAAGTCTGCAATATGGAACATATCAGGACAATAGAGGATATTAGCGTCAAAGCCAACCTGCTGCCTTTCTTCATCCTCGCCGCAATCCATCTGATTCTGACCGCTCTTTCATATTTTGGTACAGAAAAGCCGGTAGAACACACGATGATCGCGGCAAATGCCCTGCTCATGGCTTTGGGCTGTGCAGCAATTGGATGCCGACCATGGAAACCTGCCTCCATCATGATCACCGCATTATTGTTTGTCATTAATTCACGTAAACTATTGCTTCGCAATCAAAAAGCCGGATATTACATTGCGCTCAAATATACTGTATTCATAGTGTGCGTATTAAACTCTTATGACGTAACCAATTATATAATCAGCATCACTTTATTGCTATTTGCCATCACGAGCATTATCATCGGATTCTACAAAAGCGCCGTCACATTCCGCCTGTACGGTCTGGTTTTGTCGATGATCAGCATTGTTAAACTGATCATGATCGACATCCAATATGACAGCACTATTGAAAATGCCATCAGCTTCTTTGTATCCGGCGTGCTATGCCTTGCAATCAGTTTCATTTATCATAGGATCGACTTAAACCTGAGTAGCAAGAAATCATCATCTTCCAGTGAAGTTTAGAATAAAAATGCTTGGAATGATATACCTCATCCCAAGCACTTTTATTGTTATTGTTACTGACATTTTATGTCAGATTTCTCACGTCACTTTATCAGCAGTTTCCCGCTTCGTCTTAGTGATAGAATCCATCCAATGCATCCTGTACACTCTGCTTATATGTCTCTGAGAACTGTGCCGCTGTCATCTCGCCATTCAGAAGCTGTGACCAATCCCACTCAAGACCAAGAGCATTCCATAAGTCAAATGCACCTCTTTCTCCCATATACTCCATAACCGCATAGTTCTCTTCTGTGATTGCACAGTCTTCCCACCATGTCAGATCGCCGTCACGCAGGTCTGTATCGCCATGATACCAGTTCTGCCAGTCATAGAACACATTGTATATCAGTTCCGGATTGTCAGCGCCTGTAGGAATCATCCATGCATTACCGGAAGATACGTTCTTAAACTTGTTAGTAGCTTCATCACCGGAAGGTCCGATGGGCCACGGGCACCATACTACATCAAAGCCGAGTTCTGAATCCTTGTTGGAATCCGAAATCCATGCTGCACTAATCCAGAATGCAACCTTACCGTCTATATACGCATTCTGATTTCCGTCAAAGTCTTCACTGTCCCAAGGACGAGCCACATGGTCGACATTGTACATATTATAGATGAAATCAAGAACCTCTGCTACTTCAGGGCTTGACAATGTTTCTTTGTCAGACATCGCAATACCTGTTCCATTGCTCATCGTAAGGTTGTATACTAAGAAGTCCCATCTGGAACCATAGCCATATACATCAGTCACACCGTCACCGTCTGTATCCTGTGTCAGAGTCATCATGTACTCTCTCCACTTATCCCATGTCCACTCGCCTCTCTCATAGAGTGCGTTAGGATCTTCCAGACCTGCATCCTCTAACATCTGCTTATTGTAAGCAAGCATATAAGTATTGGCAAGCTGCATCTCCGCATGATTAGACTGGAACAAATAAACCCCACTGTCCGTACCTACATCTACCTGTGTAAATACCATCTGATCGTTGAAAATATCCGAATCTGCCGGAAGAATATCCTCCAAATTAGTTGCAAATCCGTTCAAAGCTGCCGGAATACCGAAGCTTAAGTCTACCTCGTAAATATCAACGTCAGGCGTACCTGCCAGAATGGAGGTATTGATGGACTCCTGCGTACCATCCCAAGTCAGATTTACAAACTCTATCTTAACATTATATTTATCTTCTACCTCTTTAACTACATCGAAATGTGCCTGTGCAAGTTCCTCGTCCGACACACTCGGATCATCATGAATATCCGTATTTGTACTGTCATAATAATGGTCATACCATGTACCGATTTTGATTGTTCTTGTTTCCCCATCATTATAGAGAGAACCTGAATCCGAAGAAGCATCAGCAGAATCTGAAACATCCCCCCCATCCTCAGTATTTGTACTATCTGCGCTGTCAGTTGCCGCTGCCGGCGCCGCACTATCAGAGCCACCGCATGCGGTAAGTCCTGCAACCATAGCTACACTTAAACCAAGTGCAAGTAATTTCTTGTAATTCCTCATTATTTATTTTTCCTCCTTATTCTATTTTTTATATTATCATACACGATCTTAGTACGCTTTTTTCAATTCACATGAGAGCAGTGCAAGCTCGAAAAATCTTGGATTTTCCTCGTGGCACTGCTCTTTGCTTTGGCGCATTCTACTCCGCTGCCGTACCAACTGCAACGCTGAATACTTCCCATGCACCGGAAGCCTCACACTGCATTGTGCTTCCCCATGTGGATACATCGTCGCCGCAAAGCGCTGCGATCTGCTCGTAAGTTACCTGACAGGTCGTACCGTCGAATGCTGCGCTGTCAGACCCGCTTCCGTCTGCATTGCCCTGTCCGACTCTCATCCAGCCTGC
>CAMXBD010000100.1 GCA_947179245.1 uncultured Lachnospiraceae bacterium
TCAAGGCATATCTGATCAACAAATCCGCGCCCACTCCGCTTGTAATGTTCTATGTACAGGGCATCACAGCAGACGAAGAGGCAGACGGCATATTCTGTGAATCTCTCTTGCAGGACTATTTAAATGATAAAGATCCAAACAAACTAAAATAAGACTAATAAAGGCAATTAGTGAATTGACTAAGGGCGATATTAAACCAATGCAAGGGTACGATGAATATTTTCGTTTACGTGTCGGTGATTATCGGGTCATTTATACGTTGGATAATGGTAATTTGATCATATCTATATAACAAACCTTCATTTCATAGCTATTGCCCATCATTACTGTAATACAATAAAACTCATCATACGGCATAATCGTTAACCAATGATAGCCGTTATCACATACAACCACATCTTTATTGTTATATTTCCATATTTGTTTTTCCAAAACACTATTTATAGTCAATAGTCCAATATAACCTTTTATTTGCGGCATATCAACCTGTTTTCCAATTCTATTTTTTGGTGGGAATTATTTTAGGAATAATATTTTTAACCGATTGTAACCAATTATTCTGACAATAAAAAAAGAAAACCCCGATATGTTCTAGGTTTTCTTATTTTTTAACCCAATGCGGAAGAAGGGACTTGAACCCTCACGTCGTTTCCAACACTAGATCCTTAGTCTAGCCTGTCTGCCAATTCCAGCACTTCCGCATACGTTAACAACGCAAGTAATATCTTACTATCACACTTACAAAAAGTCAATAGTTTTCTCTCGAAATTTTTTTATTTTTGAAAGATTTTGAAAGATTCATAAATAGGCTTGACATTATACCTAAAAAACGATAAAATAACATTTGTTCGCAGGAATGGCGGAATTGGCAGACGCGCACGGTTCAGGTCCGTGTGGTAGCAATACCATGAGAGTTCAAGTCTCTTTTCCTGCACTGGCTAAATAGGGGAGACATCGTTTAGATACGGTGTCTCTTTTTCATTATATTGGATTTGCATGTCATCTCAACAAGAATTGGCAAATTATCACATCTTATACTATTTTCAAAGTTTGGGACCTTTTCTATAATGTAACTTAAGATAGGTAATCTTAGGAAGGATTATGGAGGGGTATTATGCAATACGGATATTTTGACAATGAAAACAGAGAATATGTCATTGACAGGGTCGATCTTCCCTGCTCATGGACGAATTATCTTGGTGTGGAAGATATGGCGGCAGTCGTGAATCACACGGCGGGCGGATATCTGTTTTACAAGACACCGGAGTATCACCGGATCAGCCGTTTTAGGGGAAATGCGGTTCCGATGGACAGACCGGGATTCTATGTGTACTTACGAGACAATGACAGTAAAGACTACTGGTCTGTATCATGGCAGCCCGTAGGCAAGCCGCTTGATCAGGCGGAATATAGATGCCGGCATGGGCTGTCTTATACGGTCTATGAATGTGAATATCAGGATATCAAGGCTTCACAGACGATGGTGATTCCGCGGGGAGAAGCCGTGCAGCTGTGGGATGTTAAGATCCGAAATACGGGAAATACAGTGCGTAATCTGAGCATATTTTCCTATCTGGAGTTTTCGTTCCATCATATTATGATCGACAACCAGAATTATCAGATGAGTCTTTACTGTGCGGGTGCTTCTTATGCTGATGGCATAATTGAAGAAGACCTGTTTTACGAGGAAGAGGGATATCAGTATTTTACCGCCAGCTTTGAACCGGACGGTTATGACTGTATGCGTGATAGATTTATCGGCACATACAATACGGAGACGAACCCGGAGGCAGTGGCGGCGGGGCAATGTTCTTCGTCCTATGAAAAGGGAGGAAACCACTGCGGCAGTTTACAGAAGGACTTGGTCTTACAGCCGGGAGAAGAGGTGCGTCTTGTCTTTATGCTGGGTGAAGGCAGAAGAGAAGAGGGCAGACGGGTGCGTGCCAAGTATTCAGATGTCTCGGCGGTGGATGCGGTTTATGCGGATCTGAGAAAATATTGGGAGGACAAATGTGCGAAACTGCAGATTAAGACACCGAACGAGGGTATGAATACACTGATCAACACATGGACTTTATACCAGTCAGAGATTAATGTTATGTTTTCGCGTTTTGCTTCTTTTATAGAAGTTGGAGGCAGAGTGGGACTCGGTTACAGGGATACGGCACAGGATGCCATGACGGTTCCGCATTCCAATCCGGAGAAATGTAAGGAGCGCATGGAACAGCTATTGCGGGGACTGACCAGCACAGGGTACGGACTGCATCTTTTCCAGCCGGAATGGTTCATGGAAGATACGGGCACAAAGCCTTTTAAGTCTCCTACAGTCATTCCTGAGCCGGATAAAAACAACATCATACATGGGCTGAAGGATGCATGTTCAGACGATGCGCTCTGGCTTGTGGCGTCGGTGGCGGAATATATTAAAGAGACGGGCGAAATTTCTTTTGCAGACGAGCAGCTTCCCTATGCGGACACTTTTTTGGAGGGCAGCAAAGAGACGGAAACGGTCTATGAGCATCTGAAACGGATTTTAGATTTCTCTACGGAGCAGGTAGGACAGACAGGTATCTGTAAAGGGCTGCGGGCGGACTGGAACGATTGTCTGAACTTGGGCGGCGGCGAGAGCGCTATGGTGAGTTTCTTGCACTATTGGGCGCTGCGGCAGTTCATCGGACTCGCTGGGCATTTAGGCAGAGAAGAAGATGTTGAAAAGTATACGACAGTAGCTAAGAAGGTTAAAGAAGTATGCAACACTCAGCTTTGGGACGGTGAATGGTTTATCAGAGGAATCACGGCAAACGGCAGGAAGATCGGGACGAAAGAGGATGCTGAGGGCAGAGTACACTTAGAGTCCAACGCATGGGCAGTTTTGTCGGGAGCGGCAGATGATGAAAAGGCGGACAAGGCTCTTAATGCGATTGATGAGCATCTGTACACAACTTACGGGATTCTTTTAAATACGCCTTCTTACACCGTGCCTGATGACGATATCGGATTTGTGACAAGAGTTTATCCGGGGCTTAAGGAGAACGGTGCGATCTTCTCCCATCCCAATCCTTGGGCTTGGGCGGCGGCATGTATGAGAGGGAGAGGCGATCTGGCAATGAAGTTCTATGATGCGCTTTGTCCTTACTGGCAGAATGATAAGATTGAGATCAGAGAGTCGGAACCTTATTCCTATTGTCAGTTTATTGCAGGCAAAGACCACAGTGCATTCGGCAGAGCCAGACATCCGTTTATGACAGGTTCCGGCGGGTGGTCTTACTTTTCGGCTACCAGATATATGTTAGGTATCTGCCCGGATTATGACAAGCTTAAGATTGATCCGTGTATACCATCTGAGTGGAAAGAATTTCGGGTAACACGTGTCTGGCGAGGGGCAGAGTATGATATCAGGGTAAGCAATCCGGGCGGCGTTATGAAGGGTGTGAAAGAGATCTGCGTGGACGGGGTACACGTGGAGGCGGTTTTGCCGATGGAAAAGGGCAGCAGGCATACCGTAGAGATTGTGATGGGATAACAATAAAATGAGCCGTAAAATTGTGATAGAATAATAGTAAATCGACAGGAGGAAGCGTTATGATCAAGTTTGGAACGGGCGGATGGCGTGCAGTCATCGGGGATGAATTTACGAAAGAGAATATCCAGATTTTATCCAGAGCGATCTGTGATAAGATGCGGGAGGAAAAGGTGGAGAAAGAGGGAATCGTGTTAGGCTATGACAGACGTTTTCTCTCCAAAGAAGCAATGCAGTGGTCGGCACAGGTTTTTGCGGCGGAAGGGATCAAGGCATATCTGATCAACAAATCCGCGCCCACTCCGCTTGTAATGTTCTATGTGATGAAGCACGAATTTCATTACGGCATGATGATTACTGCAAGCCACAACCCGGCGGTATACAACGGCATTAAGGTATTCACCTATGGAGGCAGGGACGCGGATGAGGAGCAGACAGCCGATATTGAGCGCTATATCAATGAGGTGACTGACATTCCGGTGGATGAGATGATTTATACGGAAGGAATCGAAAAGGGGTTAATCGAGGAAATCTATCCGCTGAATGAATATCTGGACAGCATCATTGACACAGTGGACATGAATAAAATAAAAAAACGCGGACTCAGGGTTGCGCTTGATCCGATGTACGGTGTCAGCGAGACATCCTTGAAAACCATCCTCATGACGGCAAGATGTGAAGTGGAGACCATCCATGAGCGGCATGATACACTGTTCGGAGGCAAATTGCCAGCGCCTACGGCGGAAACACTGCGCACGTTACAGAATTATGTGATTGACAGGCGGTGTGATCTGGGAATTGCAACGGACGGAGACGCAGACCGGATCGGCGTCATCGATGACAAGGGAAATTTCCTGCATCCAAACGATATTCTTGTGTTGTTATATTATTATCTGGTTAAATATAAAGGATGGCACGGACCAGCAGTCAGAAATATATGTACGACTCATCTGCTTGACAGAGTGGCAGAGAGTTTTGGTGAAAAATGTTATGAAGTTCCCGTAGGATTTAAACATATTTCTGCCAAAATGTTTGCTACGGATGCCATTATCGGCGGAGAGTCCTCAGGCGGTATGGCAGTGAGAGGACATATTAAGGGCAAGGACGGTATCTATGCATCGGCTCTTTTGGTTGAGATGATCGCAGTGACAGGTATGAGGCTGTCAGAGATCATGGAGACGATCCGCAGGGAGTACGGCGGCATGGCATTAGAAGAAAGAGATTATCGTTTCAGTCCTAAGAAAAAGGAAGATATCCGCAAGCAGCTTCTGGAAGATAAAGAACTGCCTCAGATTCCTTATGAGGTTGAGAGTATTTCTTATCTGGACGGTTTAAAGATTTACTTGAAGGATGGCGGATGGATCTCCGTGCGTTTTTCAGGTACGGAACCTCTGCTCAGGATTTTCTGTGAGATGAAAGATAAGGGGACGGCGGCAGAGTTTTGTAAGCTGTTTGAGACATATTTGGAATTATAAGGGAACCGGAATGAAGCATGAAGAAACTCATTGATCAAATCAAACAAAGATTCAATCGGAGAAAATCACTCAGATGGAGCATGGTAAGACGCCTTCTGTTTGGGTGGTTTTTTCCACTTTTTATGTTAATATTCATTATTACTTTTTTTGTGGCGGTAAACAGTCATCAACAGGTAGAGCAGACCATCATGACGTCCCTGGAGAAGTCAACGCAGATTATGCGTATGCAGCTCAAAGATTGTGAAACGGCTTCTAAGAATGCGTCATATATGTACGTGATTGCTGAGAGCTATGCAGATTTTCTTACGGATGGCAAGAAGAGTGTGTTTCGGAGAAACGTGGAGAATTTTATCAATCAACAGTATAAATATAACGGTAACTGCCGGACTGCGGAACTGGTTATGCTGGACGACCCGGAGGAGATGTATTTTGCGATGAATAACAGTAATGGCGGCACTTATAGAGATATCGAATTTTTCTATGAGACGGCGAAAGATAAAATTCTGAAAGTTGCACAGACTCTTGATACGGGCACGACGTTAGTGGGAGTGGAGGGACGCGTCTACATGGTGCGCAATCTGGTGACTTCCAAGTTTAAACCTTATGCCGTATTGGCATTGGAGCTGAATCAGCCCTCATTGCTGGAGAGTTATGCAGGAATTTGGGGATATGAGAATGCGGCAGTGTATTGGAACGGGGAACTATTGATGGCTGGACAGGGAGAAGATGAGCAGTACCTATCGGAGCATATTGAGGAGGGACTTAAGGAGCAGGAAGAACTCTATGTGCGGGGCGGAAGATGGGAATCTATTCAGGTGTACCGCCGGATGAATATGTATGGCGGAACGATTGTAGTGGCGGTTCATATCGACAAGCAGGTTACTCATGCCGGAATAAATGCTTCGGAAGAGCTGTTTGTTATCCTGATCATATTTATGATACCACTTGTAGTTCAGATGATGCGTTTCTTCCATAAGAAGGTAACCCGCCCGCTTAAGCAGTTAGTTACCGCATCCAATGCAGTCAGAGAAGGGAATTTAGGGATTCAGATAGAGAACGAAGAGGACAATGAAGAGTTTTATCAGATGAAGGACTCTTTTAACCATATGTCAAAACAGCTTAAGAATCAGTTTGACAAGATATATCTTGAAGAAGTCGCTCTTAGGGATGCCAAGATTATGGCGCTGCAGTCACAGATCAATCCACATTTTTTAAACAATACACTTGAGATTATCAACTGGGAGGCGCGCCTGAACGGCAATTATAAGGTGAGCGGCATGATTGAGGCGCTTTCTACCATGTTGGGGGAAACCATGAACAGGAATGAACAGCAGTTCCACTCCATAGCAGAGGAGATGGCGTATGCGGATGCCTATCTCTATATTATCTCACAGCGTTTTGGTGCGAAGTTCCAGTGCACCAAACATATCGACGAGAGGCTGATGAACGTTCAGGTGCCGCGTCTGATCATCCAGCCTATTGTGGAAAATGCAGTGGAGCATGGTATGGATATCACAAAACAGGGCAGGCTGGAAATCAGACTCTATGAGCGGGAAGATGGTTATCTGAGCATAGAGGTGGAAGATAATGGACACTTGACGAAAGAGGATCGGGATAGAATCGACAGGCTTCTTTCACCACAGGTGGAGCTGTCCAAAGAGAAGCGGGTAAGTCTCGGCATTCGTAATGTTGACCAGAGACTTAAGATGATATACGGAGAGGATTGTGGATTATTTATAACCGGGAATGACAAAGAACATACAATCAGCACAATTTTGCTCAAAATTGATGTGCCAACAGAACAATAAAAGGCAAAAAAGAACAATACCAACAATTACCCTTTTCCGTTTTACAGAGTATGATAAATACATAGATGAAACATACATCTCAAAACGAAAGGGAGGAAAAAATATGATGAAAAAACGATTAATGGCAGCAGTGCTCGCGGGAGCAATGGTATTATCCGTGACGGCATGCGGCGGTCAGGGAACAAGTTCGGGAGATACACAGACTCCTGCAAGTACAGATAACAATGTGACAAGCGATGCAGGCAATGATACTCCGGCAGAGAGTGAACCGGCAGCAGAGCCCGCCGGTCCGGTAGAACTGGTAGTAACCACTACATTTGCAGGTGAAGATACTAATGCTCAGAATTACAAAGACGCGGTGGCAGCATGGGAAGCAGAGACAGGAAATACGGTAGTAGATACATCTGCAAGTGCTGATGAAACTTTTAAGGCAAGAGTTGTAACGGACTTTGAGACAGGCTCAGAACCGGATGTACTGTTCTTCTTCAACGGAGCAGATTCCAACAGCTTTATCGAAGCAGGCAAGGTAGTACCTATTGACGAGATCCGCGGAGTGTATCCGGAATATGCGGCAAATATGAATGACGATCTGATCACAGCTTCGATGGTTGACAATAAGAAGTATGCAGTACCTGTAAACGGAATCTGGGAAGCGATGTTCTTTAATACAGAGATTCTTGAAGAGGCAGGCGTAGCCAGACCGGGCACAGATTACACCATGGATCAGTTTAAAGAAGACTGCGAGAAGATCAAGGCGGCAGGTTACACACCGATCGCGGCGGCACTCGGCAATATTCCTCATTACTGGTGGGAGTTCGCAATCTTCAACAACCAGTCTCCGGCAACACACCTTGATATTCCTGCAAGTGTGGATGATGCAAGCGGTCAGGCTTGGGTTGCAGGTATGAATGATATCAAAGAGCTGTATGAGCTGGGTTACTTCCCGGAGAATACGCTTTCTGCAACAGACGACGAGACATTCGCAATGTTCACGGAAGGTAAGGCAGCATTCTTGGTTGACGGTTCTTGGAAAGTCGGCGGTATTGTAGGTGCATGCCAGTCTGATCCGGATGATCCTTCTACACTGGATGCAGATAAACTGGCTAAGTTTGATGTAACTTATGTACCCGGCAAGGGCGACAGAAAAGCAACAGATTTGATCGGTGGTATTACTTCCGGTTACTATATCACAAGAAAAGCATGGGAGGATCCGGAGAAGCAGGCAGCAGCAGTTAACTTCGTAGAGTATATGACTTCTGACAGTGTTGTTCCGAAGTTTGCGCAGCACGCGGCATCCGCGCTGAAAAATGCACCGGAAGTTGATACAGCGGAATTTAATGCATTACAGATTAAGTCAATGGATATGATGGCAGGCGCAACATCTCTGACAGGTGTGTTACAGGATCTGTTCCAAGGCGATTGCCGTGTACCTACATTCGATGGCATGCCTGAGATTGTAACAGGAAGAGTTTCGGCAGAAGAAGCAGTAGCAGAAGGTCTTGAGATCTATAGCAATCAGTAAGAAGCAGTGTATCACAGCGTAAGCTTGGAAGGGGCAGGGGATTACCCTGCCTCTTTTGAAAAAAACATTTTGTGAAGAAAATTACGGAGGTGGCTTATGGGAGCAAATATTTATCGAAATAAGAAGCCGGTGTTAGTGTTCCTGTTTCCGGCATTTATGTTTATGGTTGTGTTCCTCTATTATCCTTTTTTTAAGAATATATTGAACAGCTTTATGGAGATCAAGCAGTTAGGCTCGGCGGGGACCGGGTTTAATACACCATGGTACAGTAATTATGTAGAGATGTTCCATGACCAGAATGTATGGACGTCTGTCAAGAACACAATCGTGATGATGATTGTCACGCTGGTCGGGCAGGTGGGAATTGCGATTGTGCTGGCTCTGATGGTAGACAATATCGGCAGGGGTAAACAGTTTTTCAGAACTGTGTTCTTCTTCCCTATTGTTATTTCTGCCACAGCATTAGGTTTGATGTTTAATTTGATATTCCTGTATGACAAAGGAATGATCAACCAGTTGTTAGAAAATTTAGGAAAGCAGAATCTTACGGACTGGAAAGCGGAAGGAATTGCACTCTTTACGATGATGCTGCCGGTTATGTGGCAGTATGTGGGATTCTATTTCGTTATTCTCGTGACCGGATTGAATAATATATCCGATGAGTTGTATGAGGCGGCAAGGATTGACGGAGCGACTGCGATGCAGAAAGTGCGGTACATATCTATTCCGCTGCTGCACAATGTGATCTGTACCTGCAGTGTTCTGGCAGTTACCGGTGCGCTCAAGGTTTTTGATCTTCCGTGGGTTATGTTCCCGAAGGGAATGCCGCTTAAGACGACCTTCCTGACCGGTACTTACATGTATTATCACACGATGGAGACGAAGAATGTGGATTACGGTGCTGCACTGGCAGTTCTGATCGTAATACTGGGAGTTGTATTAGCAAGAATAGTCAATGCTGTTTTTCGCGAGAAAGATTATTAGGAGGAGGGATAAGCTATGACAAAGACAAAAAAGATTTCAATCGGAACGATAGTAGTATATCTTCTTCTGATTATATGGGCTTTGACTACAGTCTATCCGATTATCTGGGTGTTACAGAATTCTTTTAAGGCTAAAGACAAGATTCTGGCGAATTCCTTTGCAATGCCTTTCGGAGAATTGTTTACAACAGCTAACTACAGGAAAGCATTCAAGACAGCAGATATTTTTGGAGCATATAAGAGCAGTTTATTTATTTCTGGTATGGTAGCGCTGCTTGTGATCCTGCTGGCAGGTATGGGGGCATATGCGCTTGCCAGATATAAATTTTTTGGTTCCGGATTGCTCAACTCACTTGTTGTCGGGGCTATGATGTTTCCGGCTTTTGCAACTGTTATTTCAGTGTTCCAGATGGAATATTCATGGGGAATTGCCAATACGGGTAACTGGTTTCTAAATATGCTGTCTGTCATATTACCACAGGTCGCAGGAAACATGGCGTTTGCCATGGTAGTTCTGATCGGTTATATCAAAGGGCTGCCTATCGAACTGGAAGAAGCGGCGTATATGGAAGGGTGCAATGCATTTCAGATCTATTTTAAGGTCATTATGCCCTTGACGAAGCCTTCGTTTGCAACAGTGGCGATTTTCTCCTTCCTGTGGAGCTACAATGATCTGTTTACGCAGTCCTTTTTCCTGAGAAGGCCTGATATGTACAGTATTACTATGATGCTGAACAGCATCAGTGCCAAAGAGGGAACAGATTACGGTATGATGGCATCGGTAGTAGCGATTATCATTGTTCCGGTCATTATCGTATACTGTTTCCTGCAAAAGTATATTATTAAAGGAATGATTGCAGGAGCCGTGAAAGGATAAACTTAGAAAAGAATAAACTTTGAACTTATGTATGATAGACATCAGAGGTTGTTTTCGGGTATCATAAGGTATAGATTTATGTTGTGAGGGAATTGGGATGTACAAAGTGGCAATTATCGATGATGAACCCTTGATTGTGAAAGGATTGTCCAAAACAATGGCGTGGGATAAGTGGAACTGTCAGGTTGCGGGCTGTGCATACGACGGCAGGGAAGGAATGGAATTAATACGCGACAAACGGCCGGATATTATTATCACGGATATCCATATGCCGGAAATGGATGGGCTCATGATGATCGCAGGTTTGAAATCGGAATTTCCGGATATTCAGATCATTATTCTGACCGGCTATCGGGAATTTGAGTATGCTAGGAGGGCAATCGAACTTGGTGTGTCAAGATTCTTGTTAAAACCTTCTAAAATGAATGAGTTAGAAGAGGCGCTCGATGCAGTGACGAAAAAGCTGGAACTGGCGGATATGCCTGTGAATGTGGCGATGATGGGGGTTCAGGAACAGGGCGGTCAGGAAAATGAGATGCGGGCGGAGGAGGCTGAGAGCAGTGAGGCGAATAGTTTTATAGTGAAAAATGCGTTAGAATATATTCGTGAAAACTCTCAGGAGAGGCTGCGGCTGGTTGATGTGGCGGATCAGGTCTATGTAAGCCAGTGGCATTTATCTAAGCTGCTCAATAAGCATACGGGAAAGACTTTCTCAGATATTTTGAACGGCGCACGTATGGATAAATCCAAAGAATTGTTGAAAGATCCGGCGCTGCGCATCTGTGATGTGGCGGAGATGGTAGGGTTTCAGGATCTGGCACATTTCTCCAGAGTTTTTAAGAAGATGGAGGGAATGTCTGCCAATGAATACAGAAATACACATTAGAAGGAGGAAGGTTATATTATGAGAATATATTGTGCAAAGGACTATTATCATGTAAGCAGGGTTGCGGCGAATATCATATCGGCGCAGGTCATCATGAAACCCGACTGCGTGCTGGGTCTGGCGACCGGTTCTACGCCCATCGGCACTTATGAGCAGCTGATCAGATGGTATGAGAAGGGAGATCTTGATTTTGCGGAGGTAAGCAGTATTAATTTAGATGAATATAAGGGGTTGACGCCGGAGGATGAACAGAGTTATCGTTATTTTATGAATACACACCTGTTTGATTCCATCAATATCGACAAGCGGAATACATTTGTGCCAGACGGAACGGAACAGGACTCTGAGAAAGCGTGTAAGGATTATGAGAAGATCATTCACTCTCATGGCGGCATTGACCTGCAGATATTAGGGATGGGACATAACGGACATATCGGTTTCAATGAGCCGGGCAGCGCCTTTGACAAAGAAACTCACTGTGTGAAACTTGCAGAGAGTACCATAGCAGCCAATGCGCGTTTCTTTGCATCTATGGAAGACGTACCGAAAGAAGCGTACACCATGGGAATCAAGACGATTATGCAGGCAAAGAAGATTGTGGTGATCGTTTCAGGAGAGGATAAGAAAGATATTGTTAAGAAGGCTTTTCTTGGACCTATAACACCGGAAGTACCGGCATCCGTATTGCAGCTTCATAATGATGTGATACTGGTAGGCGACGAGGCGGCGCTGTCGGAATATAACAAGGCAGTACAGTAACGGATGGATTTTACAGCTATAAGTTGGAAGGTGTGAAAAAGAGTTATCGGAAATAAGACAGGAGGGAGTAAATGTATGCGGACGATCAGAGGAATGATTTACACTGATAAGATGTGCTTTGAGCCGGGGAGTATAACGATCGAGGGAGATTCCATTGAGAAGATTGAGTGCTTCGGGGCGGATCAGTTGACGGATGAGGAAACCGGATGCCATATTCTGCCGGGGTTAGTAGATACCCATTTTCATGGCTGTGCAGGTTATGATTTCTGTGACGGTACAGTGGAGGCTATGCGTGCCATTGCTTCTTATGAGCTGACCCATGGTATTACGACTATTACGCCTGCAACAATGACGCTTTCCGAGGATACGCTTATGGGCATCTGCAAGACATGTGCCGCGGCTGTGGAGACGGAGACATTACAAGAGGGGATTGCGCTGAAGGATGTTCTTAAGGGCATTTATCTGGAAGGTCCTTTTATTTCCTTGGAGAAAAAGGGAGCCCAGAATCCTGCCTATATTCACAAACCCGATATAGAAATGTTAGACAGGCTGCAGCAGGCGGCAAAAGGACTGATCAAGATCGTGGTGATCGCACCGGAGACGGAAGGCGCCATGGATTGTATCAGAGAAGGTATAGGAAAGTACCGGTTTTCCATTGCTCATACATGTGCTGATTATGAGACGGCAAGGGAGGCAATCGAGGCGGGGGCGGCTCATGTGAACCATAATTATAATGCCATTCCGCCCTTTACACACAGAAAGCCGGCAGAAATAGGTGCGGCACCGGAAGATAAGAATACGGAGCAGG